>NZ_JBEZIH010000016.1:0-184442 GCF_040650935.1 Streptomyces sp. NPDC048565 | reverse complement strand
AGAACTTCAGCGCCCGGCCACCCGTCGTGGTCTCCGGCGAACCGAACATCACGCCGATCTTCTCGCGCAGCTGGTTGATGAAGATCGCCGTCGTCCTCGTCCGGCTGAGCGCGCTGGTGATCTTCCGCAGCGCCTGGCTCATCAAGCGGGCTTGCAGACCCATGTGGGAGTCGCCCATCTCGCCCTCGATCTCCGCACGGGGCACCAGGGCCGCGACGGAGTCGATGACGATCAGGTCGAGCGCACCGGAACGGATCAGGATGTCGACGATCTCCAGCGCCTGCTCGCCGTTGTCGGGCTGGGACAGGATGAGGTTGTCGGTGTCGACGCCCAGCTTTTTGGCGTACTCCGGGTCCAGGGCGTGCTCGGCGTCGATGAACGCCACCGAGCCGCCGGCCTTCTGTGCGTTCGCCACGGCGTGCAGCGTCAGCGTCGTCTTACCGGAGGACTCCGGGCCGTACACCTCCACCACACGGCCACGCGGCAGCCCGCCCACGCCGAGCGCCACGTCGAGCGCGGTGGACCCGGTGGGGATCACCTCGATCGGTTCGTTCGGCCGCTCACCCAGGCGCATCACCGCGCCCTTGCCGAACTTTCGCTCGATCTGTGCCAGCGCGGTGTCCAGCGCCTTTTCGTGATCGGTTCCTGCCATGAGCTTCAGCCCCGTCCGATTGAGTGGCACGCCGCACGTAGGAGCACGTGAGCGTCTACTGCCGACAACGGACGTTTCGGAGATCCCAAAAACGAACATCCGATCGATTTACGTGTCCAGTGAAAGGTACCAAACCGAGGGAAGCGGGACGGGTCACACGCCGGACCGCTCCGGGCGAACCGTGCGTGGCCGGATCGCGCCGGCCGACTTCGAGCCCTACTCGTGACGCGCCTTGTTGGGCAGACTGCTGGACGGGAGCGAGGGGGAGGGGGCGTGCATGGCGGCTCGACGGGGGCGAGGTGCGGCTGCGCGGAGGCGGAGGGCGGACCGGCTCAAGCGCGTGGTCGTCGGGGCCGCTGCGATCATCCTGCTGATGGTCTTCTTGCCTGCGGTCCGGCCTTATATCGTCGGCGCGTCAGTGCTGGGCGGCGCGGGTGCGGCCGCCTGGTGGTTCTGGCGTACGGACCGGGAGGCCCGGGAAAGGGACCGTCTGTGGCGGCAGGCCGACAGGGTCGAGAACGGGCTACGGACACTCGCCGAGATGGACGCGATGACGGGCACGGAGTTCGAGGAGCAGGTCGCGGTCCTGTGCCGACGCGACGGGTGTACCGACGTACGTCGGGTCGGCGGCGCGAATGACAACGGTGCTGACGTCCTCGGTCGTCTCCCGGACGGCCGGTCCATGGTCATCCAGTGCAAGCGCTACGCGCCGACCAGGGCGATCGCGAGCCGTGAGATGCGTGACCTGCTGGGGGCCAAGGTGCACTTCGGCGCCGATCTGGCCGTGTTCGTGACGACCACGCGGTTCAGCCGGCCATCCGAAGGGTTCGCGGTGCAGCACGGCATCCTCGCCGTACACCGTGACCACCTCGGACTGTGGAACAGCGGAGCCTCTCTGCTGTCGCTCGGCGAGGTGAACGGCGGCGGGCAGGGGGACACCCGGCACCGGACGCGGTGGCGGCAGGCGTACGGAGAGTGAGCGCCCCTTGCCGGGTGCTGCGCGGTTCCGGCCACGTCGCCGGTCTGTCTCGTCGGGGCGGCGAAGATGTTGGTGTGCGGGGTCGACGGAACCGGGTAACGTCTTTGGCATGTTCTTCGGACGCCGATTTGTGAGTGAGAGCGTGATGCGGCCCTGCTGACGTCCTTCGACGTCGCCGCCCGTCCCCCGCCGATGAATCCGTAGATCACTGCACATCACTTCCAGGAGAACCCATGACCGTGAGCAAGAACATCAACAACCCCGTGGGCATGGGTGGCGGCCAGCGCAAGAAGCTGTCCCGGACCGAGCGGCAGAACAACGGTCCGCACCGCAACCTCGACCGCCAGGGTGCAGCCGACCGGAAGGCGGAGCTGGTGCGCAAGATGCGCGAGAAGGCGGGCTCAGCCGAGGGCGCCGGCCAGGCGGGCGACGACACCGCGCGGAGCTGACGCACCGCGCGGAGCTGACCCGCCGGGCTGGAGCTGACGCACCGGGCGGAGCTGACGCACCGCGCAAGAGCTGACCACCGGGGCCGGGTGCCGGGTCGGCAGCCCCGGCACCGTCATGGGCGGCGTTTCTGGCCCTCGGGCATCGGCAGGACCGCCAGTGCGGTGTCTGCGATGCTCCGCAGCTTCTCCGGGGCCAGGCCGGCCTTGCCCACCGCCTCGATACCGCGGACCACCGTCAGCAGCAGTGCCGCCAACTGCTCCGGATCCGCGGCGCTGTCGATGTCGCCGTGGCGCTGGGCGGCGCTGATCTCCGTCCGGAGCAGGGTCAGCAGTGCCGTCATGGTTTCGGCGGACCGGTCGGCGACGGTCGGATCCTGCTGGGCCAGTTCCGCCGCGCCCTTCGCCAACAGGCACCCGCGGCGCTCCGTGTCGGAGGCGGTGTTCTCCGCCATCAGGTGCACATATCCCGACAGCCGGGCCAAGGCCTCTGCGTCCGGACCACCTGCCAGCAGTCCTTCGGCCACCTCGACGACTGCGGTGCACCAGTCACCGAACACCTGGTTGAACAGCTTGGCCTTGTCGCCGAACGCGCCGTACAGGCTGCCCTTGCCCAGGCCCGTCGCCTGGGCGATGTCGTCCATCCGGGTTCCCGCGTAGCCGGTCGCCCAGAACTGTTCCCGGGCCCGTTCCAGGACTTGGCGTTCGTCGAATGCGCGTGGTCTCGGCATGCCCTCAGGCTATCCGTTCTTGACTCGATCGTCCATTACTGCCTACGTTATGGACGATCCATTCCACAACTGAAGGGGATCGACATGGCAGGCGTGCTGCAGGAGAAGGTGGCCGTGATCACCGGAGGGACCAGCGGGATCGGGCTGGCCATCGCCCACCGCTTCGTCCAGGAGGGCGCACGGGTCTTCGTGACCGGCCGGGACATCGACCGCCTCGACGCGGCAGTCGAGGAGATGGGTCCGGCGGCCACCGGCGTACGAGCCGACGTCTCGGTCCTGGCCGACCTGGACGCGCTCTACGAGCGAGTCCGCGAGGAGGCCGGGCGTATCGACGTGCTGGTGGCCAACGCGGGAATCGCCGCGGACGCCGCGCTCGGCGCCCACACCGAGGCGAACGTCGACCTGACCCTCGCCGTCAACGTCAAGGGCCCGCTCTTCACCGTCCAGAAGGCGCTTCCGCTGCTGGCGGAGAACGCCTCCATCCTGGTCATCGGCTCAAGCAACAGCGTGCGTCCCAATGAGCAACTCGAGGTCTACAGCGCCTCGAAGGCAGCGTTGAGCAACCTGGTGCACAACTGGGCCCGGCAGTCGCGAGAGCGCCGATTCCGTGTCAACGTCCTCAGCCCGGGACCCACGCGAACCCCTGCTCTGCTGCGTGCCGCGGGGCAGGACGCCGACCGGTTCGCCGAGGCCACCGTGCCACTCGGGCGGCTGGCCGAACCCGAGGAAATAGCCGAGGCCGCCCTCTTCCTGGCTTCGGACGCCTCGTCGTTCGTCACCGGCGCCGAACTCTTCGCCGACGGCGGCTACACCCGGGCCTGAACGACGGCCGGTGGTGCCGCCCCGGTTCCCTCCAGACGATCAAGTCCGATGTGTTCGGTCGCACGTTGCGGTCACCCGGAAGGTGGGCGTGCTGGTTTGTCGGACGTGGAAGTTGTGCAGGAACCCGTTGTCGTTGACCACGTCCCACACCTCGACGGTGCCCTCGCGGACACCGAAGTCGATGCGGTCCATCGCCATCGACCGGCTGTTGATCCGGTCCGACGAGAGCACGAACGAGCGTTCCTGGGCGGCCTTTTCGCCGGCGAGGTCCGGCGCGACGCCGAGCGTGGCAGGTATCCCGGCGTCGTCGGACAGGGTGTCCGCGGCCCGGAACCGGCAGATGTCGAGGCGGTCGTCGAAGCCGTCGAGCCGTCCCAGGGTGCCGCCGTACTCCGAGGGGTACGAGCGCAGTTCGACCTGCTCGCCCGGCTCGAAGGCGACCACGATCTCGGCGCGTTCCCCCGGCGAGAGGTATAGGCGCTCGGTGTTCCACGGCCGGGAGAGCGTCGGTCTTCGACTCTGCCGGCGGCGGGATCGACAGCGCCTTGTCGAAGGCGACCTTGCCGAATATGTGCTGCCTCGCGACGGCGTAGTAGACACCGTGACCGCCGCTTGGCAGCCCAGGGCCCGGACCTGATGCCGAGCAGGCTGCCGGAAGGCGACCGGGCAGCCGCTGGCCGTGTCATTCGTCGGCCAGATCACTCCTGCTGCAGGCCAGCACGCCGGACGTGCCGGCGAGCCGCGCGGTGAGAGCGTCCACGTCACCGCGTCCCTGGACGTTGAGCGCGATCTCCACGGTCCCCTCGGCCGAGCGCGGCGACTCGCGCTCCCGCCGGCGGAACATGCCCCCGGTCGTCAGGGTGGTCAGCTCCGAGATGGCGAACCCGGCGTCGGTGCAGTGGTTGACCAGCTCCCGCAGGGTGCCCATTCCCTCGGTGTAGGTGATCCGGTATCCGATGGACAGGTTACGGAGCGCCGGGAGCTTGTGGGCGAGCGGTCGCACCCCGTAGGCGACCAGGAAGTACGAGAGGGTGGCCAGCGTGGCGAGGACGGGGAGGCCGGCACCGGCGGCCGCTCCGATCGCCGCCGTGAGCCAGATGGAGGCCGCCGTGGTCAGGCCCCGGACGGAACCCCGGTGGACGAAGATGACGCCCCCGCCGATGAAGCCCAGCCCTGACACGATCTGCGCCGCCACCCGCGAGGGGTCGAGCACCACCCGTCCCTCGACCAGGACGTCACTGAAGCCGTACTTGCTGACCAGGGTGAACAGGGCCGCCCCCAGCCCGACGATCGTGTACGTGCGCAGCCCTGCGGCCTTCTGGCGGATCTCCCGTTCCAACCCGATCGCGCAGGAAAGAGCGAACGCGATGCCGAACTGGGCGGCGTGCGTCCAGTTCTGTCCGAACGGTTCATTGATGTCGAGTGCCACTGTCCCGCCCTCTCTGTCCTGTGTTATCCGATCTGATGCGAAACAGTAGTGGCCCCGCCGCCCGGCCGGGACGCACCCCGCCCGGCCGGGAACCCCATGACGCGCAACGGCGTTGACTGGTGTTGCGGGGAGGGGTGAGGAGACTGAGACGTTGAGACAGAGGCGTACGCGGGATCCGTGGCGGCTGTTGCTCGTCGAGGACGACCGCGAGCTGGCCACCATGCTCGCCGAAGTGCTGTGGGAAGAGGGGTACGCGGTCGATGTGGCGGCCGACGGCCACCGCGGCCTGCATTTCGGCCTCACCCGGCGGTACGACGTGCTGGTCCTCGACCGCCGTCTGCCGGTGCTGGACGGCATCGACCTGCTGGGGCGGCTGCGGTCCAGCGCGGTCCGCACCCCCGTACTGCTGCTCACCGCGATGGGCACGGTGCACGACCGGGTCGACGGGCTGGACGCCGGCGCCGACGACTACCTGGTGAAACCCTTCTCCCTCGACGAACTCAGCGCTCGATTAAGGGCGTTGTGCCGCCGGGCACTCGACGGCACCGATGTGCTGAGCATCGGCTCGGGGCATCTGCACGTCGGCCACCGGGAGGTCAGGCTCGCCGACGGCGAGCGGATCACCCTCGCGGCCCGCGAGTTCGAGCTGCTGTGGGTGCTCGCCTCGCACCCGGAGACCGTGCACTCGCGGGAGCAGCTGCGCCGGACGGTGTTCGAGGAGGCATCCGCCTCGTCCCTCGTCGACACCTATGTCTACTACCTGCGCCGCAAGCTGGGCCGGCGGGTCGTCCGCACGGTCCGCGGAGTCGGGTACCGCCTGGGGGCGTTGTGAAGTCATCGGCGGACGCGGAGCGGGCGGCCGTACGCGGGGCGCGGCTGCGGATCGCCGTGATCACCGGGGTGACCATCACACTGCTGATCACGGTCGCCGGCGCTGTCTCGTACGGGGTGATGGTGCAGGCGCAGAACGACCAGGTGCGGCGGGAGCTGCATTACGGCGCGGCGTACGGCGACCTGTCGAGCCCGCCCGTGTGCACCTGGCTGTACGCACCCGGCGTGACCCCACCGCCGAACGCCCCGTCGGGCTTCCCGATGCGTGCCGACGTGGACCAGGTGCTCAGGACCGACGAGCCCGTGGAGCGCACCGTACGACGCAACCACACGGAGTACCTGGTGCGCACGCAGCTCCGGGGCGAGAAGCCCGTGCAGGCGGTGTTCGACCTGCGCTTCCAGCTGGCCGACCGGGACCACCTGTGGACCGCGCTGGGCGTCGCGGAGCTGGTGGGGCTGTTCGCCGCGGCCGTCACCGGGGTGGTCCTCGGGCGCCGGGCGGTGGCGCCGCTGGCCGAGGCGCTCGCCCGGCAGCGGCGGTTCGTCACCGACGCCAGTCATGAGCTGCGCACCCCGCTCACCCTGGTGTACACGCGGGCACAGGTGCTGGTGCGGCAGGCGGCCGCCGATGAGCTGCCGGGAGCGCATCGTGAAGGGCTGACCCGGCTGGTCGGTTCGGTCGGCCGGCTCGGCGACGTGCTGGACGACCTGCTGCTGTCGGCAAGCCTCACCACGGGCCCGGCGCGGCGCTCGGAGCACCGTCCGGTCGATCTCGTGGCGCTGGCCAGGTCAGTGGTCGCCGAGGAGTCCGACCGGGTGCGGGAGGGACGCCTCGTCGCCGTCGTGGAGGGCCCGCCGCATCCTCTGTACGTCGACGGTGTCGAGTCCGCGCTGCGCCGCGCCGTCGGTGAACTGCTGTCCAACGCGATCACCCACACTCCGGCCGGCGGGCGGATCGAGGTGACCCTGACCCGCTCGGCCGGCGCGGTCGGTCTGGCCGTCTCGGACACCGGACCCGGGTTCGAACCCGCCGGGGCGGAGCGCCTGTTCCAGAGATTCCACCGCGCAGGCGACGGCGGCCGGTACGGGCTGGGGCTCGCGCTGCTGAGGGAGGTCGTCACCCACCACGGCGGCACGGTCGCCGCGGCCGGCCGGCCGGGGAGCGGCGCCCGGTTCACCATCACGTTCCCGGAGTACGCACCCCGGCCCGTCCCCGGTCCGGTACGTCCGGTCGGGGCAGAGCGCGGGTGGCGAGCAGGCGTGCCGCGGCGCGTACATCCGCGTCCAGCGGACGGTCCGGATCAACGGGCGGGATCAGGTCGGTGAGGGCGTCGAGGAGTTCGGCGCACCCGGGGGCGGTGGGACGCCGGGCGCCGACATGGACGGTCTGGCGCAGACCGAGTGCGAGCGACCCGCACAGCAGACCGAGCAGTTCCGCCATGTCGTAGGAGCGCAGGGCCGCCTGGGTCCCGAACGGCACGACGTCCTGGTTGTGCAGGTTCGTGGGCAGGCTCTGCATGCCGGCCGGTGTCGCGGCCCGGCGGATCTCCGCCACGAACGCGGTGGTGGCCAGCTGCACGCCCTGCAGACCGTGCTGGGCGCCCGGCACGGTGGCGAGCATCGGCGGCAGGCCCCCGTTGCGCGCCGGGTCCATCAGCAGGTCGAGCTGGCGTTCGGCGAGGTTGCCCAACTGGGCGGTCACGGAGGCGAGCAGGTCGGCGGCGAACGCGGCGGGCTGTCCGAAGAAGTTCCCGCCGTGCACCACCCTGGCCTTCCCGGCGGCCTCCTTCTTCCCCGTGTCGTCGTGGAAGAACAGCGGGTTGTCGCTGACACCGGCGAGATCCGCGGCGACGACTCCGTCGACGTAACGCAGCGCGTCCTCGGCCGCGCCGAGCAGCTGCGGGGAACAGCGGATGCTGTACGGCTCCTGCAGTGGCCGGGTGCCGGACGGCATGGTGCCGATGAGGGTGCGCCGCATGTGCGCGCCGGCGTCGATCGCACCGGTGTGGCCGTAGGCGCGCAGCAGATCCACATCGAGGAAGCCGGGGTCACAGCCGAGCAGGTCGGCCAGCAGACAGGTGAGGTCCATGAGTGAGCGGTGCGCCGCGCGGACCGCGTCGTGGGCCAGTGCCAGGGCCGCGGTGGTGACGGAGGTGCCGTTGACGAGGGCGAGAGCGTCGCGGCCGTCCAGGACCAGCGGGCGCAGACCGGCGGCGGTCAGAGCCTCGGCGGCCGGCATGCGGCGGCCGTCCACATAGGCGTGGCCCCGGCCGCGCAGTGCCTGGGTGGCGTAGGCGAGCGGGATCAGGTCTCCGCTCGCCCCGACCGATCCGTAGCGGGGTACGGCGGGCGTGAAGGTCGTGGCGAACATCGCGGCGAGCCGGTCGACCACCTCGGGGGACACGCCGGACAGCCCTTGGGCGAGGGACCGGGTACGCAGCAGGAGGGCGGCGCGGCAGATCTCCTGGGGCAGGTCGGGCCCCTGGCCCGCGCCGAGATGGGCCAGGGTGTTGTCGCACTGGTCGGCCTCCTCGGGCCGGCCCGCGTATCCCACCAGCGCGCCGAATCCGGTGGTGGCGCCGTAGATCGCGGGGGTCTCGTCGCCGTCGCCGTGCCGCAGATCGTGGAAGAGCCGGCGGCCGCGGTCCAGGCGCGACCTGGCGGCGTCGTCCACCGTGACGGTGAGCGGTGCCGCCGCGCGGAGCAGGGCGGGGGAGTCCAGGGGACCGGTGAGTGAGACGCTGTCCGTGGTGGTGAGCACGCCGGGAAACGTAGGCGGGGAATCTCAGAGCGCTCTGAATTCCGGTGGATAGCTTCCGGAACATGACCCATGACTATCTGATCATCGGAGCGGGGCCCGCCGGACTGCAACTCGCCGCCTTCCTGGAGCGGGACGGCGCGGACTACGTCGTTCTGGAGCGCGGCAGTGGTCCGGGCACGTTCTTCACGCGGTTTCCCCGGCACCGGTATCTGATCTCGAACAACAAGGTGCACACCGGGTACGACGATCCGGAGCTGAGGCTGCGGATGGACTGGAACTCCCTGCTGAGCGACGACCCGGAGCTGCTGTTCACCCGGTACAGCCCGCGCTACTTCCCGCCGGCCGACGATCTGGTGCGCTACCTGACGGACTTCGCCTCCAGGACCGGGGTGCGCGTGCGGTACGACACCGCGGTCGAGAGGGTCTCCCGCGACGACGAGGGCTTCACCGTCACCGACCACACCGGCAAGGAGTGGCGGGCCCGGCGTCTGGTGACCGCCACCGGAATGAGCCTGCCGAACCTGCCGTCGGTCCCGGGCGTCGAACTGGCCGAACGCTACGACACGATCGACACCGATCCCGCGTCCTGCACCGACCAGCGGGTGCTCATCATCGGGCGGGGCAACTCCGCCTTCGAGACGGCCGAGAACCTGATGGAGACCGCGGCGGTCATCCATGTCGTCGGCTCGGGCTCGCTGAAAATGGCCTGGCGAACGCATTACGTGGGACATCTGCGCGCGGTGTACAACAACTTCCTGGACAGCTACCAGCTGAAGTCGCAGAACGCCCTCCTCGACGGCCGGGTACTCGCGATCCACCGGGACGAGGACGGCTTCCGCGTCCCGGTCGCCTTCGAGCGGGCGGACGAGGTGGTCAAGGACCTCCGCTACGACCGGGTGATCGTCGCCACCGGATTCCGGTTCGACGCCTCGGTCTTCGACGACACGTGCACACCGGACCTGATCGTCGACGGCCGCTTCCCTGCCCTGACACCCATCGGGGAGTCGGTCAACGTCCCCGGCCTGTACTTCGCGGGAACGCTGATGCAGGGCCGTGACTTCAGGAAGTCCACGACCGGCTTCATCCACGGCTTCCGCTACGCGGTGCGGGCCCTGCACCGGGGGCTGCGGCAGCGCCACCACGGCGAGCCCTGGCCGGTGACGGCACTCGGAGAGGCCACCGAGCGGGCCGTCGACGCGGTGATCACCCGCGTCAACCGGTCCTCCGCGCTGTGGCAGCAGTTCGCCGTCCTCGGTGACCTGTTGCTGCTCGCCCCGGACGGCACACTGCGCTACGCCGAGGAGGTCCCCGTCGACCATGTGCCGGACGCGGTGCGCGCCGGGGACTTCGGCGATGTCGACGCGTACGCGGTGATCACCCTGGAGTACGGGGCCGACCACGACTCGGTGGACCCCTTCGACGTCACCGCGGGCCGCAAGACCCAGCGGGATGTGGCGGGGCTGGACGGGCGCTATCTGCATCCGGTCGTGCGCTGGTACCGGGACGGTGCGTTCGTCGCCGAGCACCACATCACGGAGAACCTGGAGAACGAGTGGGACGACGAGGAGGTCCACCGCGCCCCGCTGAGCACCTTCCTCGCCGCGCACCGGAGCCCTGCCACGCCGGCCACCACGGTGGCGCCGTGACGCTCCGCGAACTGCACGAGACGGCACGGAAGTCGCTCGACCCGGTGCCCTACGACTATGTGGCGGGCGGCGCGGGCGAGGAACGCGTCCTCGCCGAGAACGAGCAGGCGTTCGACCGGTACCGGCTGCTGCCCAGGGTGCTGTGCGGCAGCGAGGAACGGGACACCGCGGTGGATCTGCCCGGCGCCCCCCGGGCGGCGCCGGTGCTGGTCGCACCGACCGCCTTCCACCGGCTGGTCCATCCGGACGGTGAGCTGGCCACGGCCCGCGCCGCCGCCGCCGAGGGCGCGGTCCTGGTGACGGGGACGGCGGCGACCACAGCGGTCGCCGAGGTCGTCGCCGCGGCGCGCGAGGCAGCCCCGGCCCCGGCCGTGTGGTTCCAGCTGTATCCGCATCCACGCCAGGAGGTCACCGAAGCGCTCGTGCGGCGTGCCGAGGAAGCGGGTTGTACGGCGCTGGTGGTCACCGTCGACTCGCCGGTGTTCGGCCGGCACACCAGGGACCTGCGCAACGGGTTCACCGACCTTCCGCCCGGCTACGCCGCGGAGAACATGCGCGACCTGCCGGGTGCCGGGCCCGGGGCCCTCACGGACATCCCCATGTCCCCGGCGGTCCGCTGGCCGGACTTCGCCGGGACCGTGCGCGGTACGCCACTTCCCGTACTGGTCAAGGGCGTACTGCATCCGGACGACGCGGAGCTCGCCGTCGAGCACGGCGCGGCCGGGGTGATCGTCTCCAACCACGGTGGCCGCCAGTGCGATGCCGTCCCGGCGGCCGTGGACTGTCTGCCCGCGATCGTCCGCGCGGTCGCGGGCCGGGTGCCGGTCATCGTCGACGGCGGGGTGCGCAGGGGCAGCGACGTGGCCGTGGCGATCGCCCTGGGCGCGGCGGCCGTCGGCGTGGGACGCCCCGTCGTGTGGGGCCTGGCGGCCGAGGGGGAGCCGGGCGTACGGCGCGTCCTGTCGACGCTGCGCGACGAGTACGACCACACCCTGGCCCTGTGCGGAGGGCGCCGGAACTCCGATCTGACGGCCGGTTCGGTCGTACGGAAGGGCGGGACATGGTGAGCGGCCGGACGGGAACGGACACATGGTGGCTGCCGCGCGGTGTGGTGGCACTGCGCGTGCGCCTCTTCGAGAAGGTCAACGGCGACCGGGTGGTGACCCTGCCCAGCACGGCGCACGGGCCTGAGGTCTTCGAGCGGGTCTACGCCCACCCGGCCGCCGACGGACGGAGCGAGGGGGCCGGCCTGTCGGATCTGTTCTGGTACTGGCTGGCACCGGGTCCCGAGGTGCACCAGGAGCACCTGGAGCCCGGCGAACGCTACGAGGACGTGGCCGCGACGACGCGGCGCATGGTCGCCGGAAGCTCCGCCGCACTCACGGCGGCGGCCGGCCGCGCCGTCGCCGGAGCGCTGGACGCGGTGCCGGACACCCGGGTGAGTCTCGTACGGCTGCGGGACCTGGTGATGCCCGCGTGGGCCGCGTTCACCTACGAACTGGTCTTCCAGGAGCCGTGTCCCCCGCACGCCCGCGACCTGATCACCGCGCACGCCGGTGATGTGATCACCGCTCTGAAGTGCACCGGCCTGCGCCATCCGCGGCGCAGGGCCCGGCTGACCACGTATCTGCGCGGCCGTGTCGCGGCCGGCGACGTGGCGCACCCGCTGCCCGCCTCGCTGTCGCTGCCGGAGCAGGTGCACTACCTGCAGGGGACCTTCTTCAACACGGCGGTCGTCCAGCTGTCCGAGGCGACCGCGCACGTCCTGCTCGCTCTCGCCCGCCACCCCGATGTGCAGCACCGCCTGGTGGCCGATCCGGAGGACGACAGGTATCTCACGCAGGTGCTCGACGAGACGATGCGGCTGTACCCGCTGTTCGGCATCGCCCACCGCATCACCACGGGCGAGATTCCGCTCGACGACGCGACCGTGCTGCCGACCGGCTCCGTGGTGTGCTTCAACTACCCCGACTACCACGCCACCGGATACGAACGGCCCCACGAGTTCGACCCGGACCGCTGGACGGACGTGGCCGCCAGGGACGTCCACCACATCCCGTACGGCGTGGCGGCGAACCGGCCCTGCCCGGCCTGGCGGCTGTCGCCGCTCGTGCTGCGCGCCGCGGTCCGTGAGGTGCTGAACCGGTACCGGCTGGACTCGACGGCCTCGCACACCCGCTCCATCCCGCACCGCGCGCCCTGCCTGCTGATTCCACGCGGCCTGTCTCCCCGGCCCCGTCGCCTCCATGCGCTGCGGACGTTCATCAGGCTGCGGGACGGGGTGGAGGACGTCACCCGGGGCGTACGCCAGTTGGTGCTCGGCACGGTCATGGTGCTGCACGCCCGGCAACAGCGCCCCGCAGAACGCTACTTCGAGGATGTCCGGGCCGGGAGCTGCCCCGTTCCTCACCCGGAAAGAGGGAACGGATGACACTCCCGGAGCCCGGCCACGGGCCCCTGCTGTCCGTGGTCGCACCGGGCCCGCCGGTCGAACCGTCGGCATCGCTGATACCCAGGCCCCTGATGTTCTGGACCGGTGTCGCCCTCAACTGCGCCGGCGTCGGCCAGCACGTGTGGATGTTCATCGATTCCGCGTCCATGGGATTCCACATGGCGATGATGGGGATGTCGTGGGTGATGTGGGGCGCCATGGCGGCCATCGTCGTGGGCGTGGTGCTCTCCGGTTTCGCGGTCATGCCGCGACCAGGAGCAGGTCCTGCGGCCGCGCCTCCCCCTGCCCCCGCCCCCGCTCCGGCCCCCGCCCCCGCTCCGGCCCCCGCCCCCGCTCCGGCGAGGTCGACCCCGGCGAGCCGCCACCGCCGCCGTCTCATCGCCGTCCTGAGCTTCGCGCTGCTGGTGGACCAGATGAAACCTGCCACTCTGGCGTTCATCCAGCCCGGCATGCGTGCCGAGTTCCACCTCAGCGCCTCCGAGGTCGCCTGGCTGCCCACGGTGGCGCTGAGCGGCACGGTACTGGGATCCCTCGCGTGGGGCCGCGCCGCGGACCGTATCGGGCGCAGGGCCACGATCCTCATCGCGTCCCTGCTCTTCCTCGGTACGACGGTGTGCGGAGCCATGCCGACCTTCGGCGGCATCCTGGTCATGTGCGCGCTGATGGGGATGGCGGCCGGGGGCATGCTGCCGGTCGTCTACGCCCTGATGACCGAGAGCCTGCCGCCCGGCCGGCGCGCGGCCATCATGGTGCTCCAGGCCGGACTCACCACCACCGGCGGCTACATGGCGGCCGCCGGACTGGCCGCCGTACTCATCCCGCTGACCGGGTGGCGCGTTCTGTGGTTCGCCCAACTGCCGCTGGTCCTGCTCCTGATCGCGCTGAACCGCTGGATTCCGGAGTCGGCCGCCTTCACCGCCCGGCAGTCGCAGCCCGGGCGCACCCCGGCGTCCACCCTGTTCAGGCGTCCACAGACGTCCAAGACGCTGGTCGTCAGCGGCTACGCACTCGCGTGGGGCCTCGTCTACTGGGGTTTCATCACCTTCCTGCCCGGTCAGCTGGAGTCCTCGGGCCGGCACGGCATGTCGGCGGCCACGCTGCTGTTCATCTCCTCGCTGCTGTCCATCCCCACCTGTGTGGTGGCCGCCTGGCTCTACATGCGCTGGTCGGCGCGGGGCACCATGGTCGTCTACGCGTCCCTCACCGTCGCGGCACTGCTCGTGCTCGCCGTCGTAGGGATGGACGGCAACAGGTCCGTCCTTCTCACGGCCGTGATGCTGCTGTTCGCCGGAACCGCCGGTGTCATCGCCCTCATCGGCCCCTACACGGCCGAGATCTACCCCATGGCCATACGGGGAACCGCAGGCGGCTGGGCCGCGGCCGTCGGAAAGTCCGGCGGAGCCTTCGGGCCACCCCTCATCGCGCAGGTCCTCTCCGCTCCGGGAGGCATGCGCACCGCCGCGGTGTTCGTCGCGCTCCCCATGGGCCTGGCCGGGATCGCCGTCGCCGTCCGCGGGAGCAGCCGGCCGGACGCCGCCCAGGACGAGGGCGACATCCGGCTGAACGCCGAACTCGACGATCTGGTGCGCGGCGAAGCCGTACCGGCAGAGAGCCCCACGACCGACGCGCCTACGGGGGAAGGGCGACAGATGAGCTGACGAGACGTCAGGTGCCGGCTGCGAGGCGCCGTTTGTCGGGCTTGCCGGCCGGGGTGAGCGGCACCTCTCCGATGAGGGTGAGGCGGTTCGGGGCGCACGCCTCACCCAGGTCCGCGGTCACCAGTGCGCGCAGCTCACCCAGGTCCGGGACGTGGCCTGCCGCAGGTACGACGAAGGCGTGGACGGCCTCACCCGTACGGTCGTCGGGGACGGCGACGACGTACGCCTCGGCCACCGCCGGGTGACGGGCGAGCAGCCGCTCGACAGGCCCGGCGTAGTGCACCTGGGCGTTGATGATGACCACATCGCGGACGCGCCCGGTGAGCCACAGCCGGCCCGAGGCATCGAGCCGGCCGAGGTCGCGGGTGCGTACCCAGCCGTCGGTGAACACCTCGGCGGTGAGGGCGGGTTCCTGCCAGTAGCCGGAACTCTGAGCCGGGGTGCGGACGAAGACCTCACCGTCGGCTCCGCGCGGGACAGGCTGTCCTGAGGTGTCCCGGATCTCCAGCTCGACGGGCGGCACCCCGAGGGAGCCGGGCGGCTCCTCCGGCACGGCCATGGAGATCATGCCGGTCTCCGTCTGCCCGTAGCCGTGGAAGACGACCGGGCCGAGCACCTCGGCCGCCTCGCGCAGCCGTCCCGGCTCCAGCGGTGACCCGGACACCATGAGCGCGCGCAGACAGCCGAGGTCCACGGGCGACTCGCGCTGGCTCGCCACGAGTTTCGTGAGCCGGGCCACCGTGATGACGCTCGCGGTCGCCCGGTGCCGTACGAGGGCATCGGGAAAGGCCGGCGGGTCGGCGGTGACGAGGGTGCCGCCGGAGGCGAGTGCCAGCAGCCCGTACTCCATCATCACCTGGCTGGCCAGGGTGCCGAACACCAGGAAGCGGTCCAGGCGCCGGGCGAGCTCACGGATGGCGGGCGGCCGGGCGTCCGGCCGGAGCGCCCAGCCCGCGGTCAGTGCCGCGTAGGTCTGGGCGCACGCCTTGGGGAGGCCGGTGCTGCCGCTGGTGTGCAGGAGCCGTGCGACGTCCCCGGGGCGTGCGGAGACCCGCGGCCGGATGCCGTCGTCCGCTGCTGCCAGCAGATCGTCGAGTGCCAGGACGAGCCGGGTGTCACGCGGCGGGCCCTCGGGACGCTCGGGCCCGTCGGTGACCAGGACGTCGATATCTCTCAGTACATGCGACTGCTGACGTGATGTCAGCCCAGGCGGTACGCCGACGACGCGGGCTCCGACGACATGGGCGGCGATGATCGCGGCAAACGCTTCGGGGCTGACCCCCAGCAGCAGGGCGAGGCCGTCGCCGGGACCGATGCCGTGCCGCCGCAGGCCGTTCGTGACGCACCGCACCATGCGAAGGAGTTCCGCACCCGACACCTCCCGGCCGCCGTGTTCGAAGACCGGGCGGTCGCCCGCCACGTCGAGGATGTCGAGTACGGCACCGGGGAACTGCTCAGTCAAGGCACTCCTTCACGAACGCGGTGAGCGGCTGCCGGTGGATCGCCGCGAGGTTCCACTCGTTCTCGAGGTTCTCCGCCAGATGATGGGTGCCGGCGAGAGCACCGTCCCGGTAGTGGCGGACCACGGGATGGAGATACGTGGAGTCCATGGCATGGTCGACGTCGTTCTCGAGGACGCGCGGGACATCGACGTCGAACGGATCGGTCGTGTCGTGATCGGGTCCGTACTCCAGGTCGACGACGAACCGGTGTGCGGCGCTCCCGAGGCCACCGTCGGCGATGTAGTCGAGCGGCACCTCCTCCCGGTACTGGGCACGGCCGCCCTCCACCGCGACCACGTCGCCGAGGAACCCGAACTGCTGCCAGAGGCCCGACGAGCGGTTGACGCGGGCGATGACGGCGTCGGCGATCGCCTCCGGCGACGCGGAGAGCGTCCGGGCGGGCCAGGGGGTGTCCAGATGGCGGGCGCCCAGGATGCGGTGCAGGGCGCGCGTCCCGTAGCGGAAACCATGGATGAAGCCGTTGGTGGACTTCTTGAAGTCCCGTTGCTGCGTCACGGTGCCGGCGAAGTAGAGGTCCGGTACGTTCACGGACTCGAAGGCGGAGGTCTGCTCGGGGAAGCGGTCGTTGATGGCGAGCGCGGGGCGGCAGGTCTCGTCGAAGACCGACGCGTCGAAGCGGAAGCCGGTGCACGCGATGATCCGGTCGTAGTGCAGTTCGCGGAGGGGTTCCGTGGTCCGGGTGTAGCGGAGCATCACCCGGAAGCCGCCGTCCGCGGATTTCTCGATGCTCTCCACGACGCCGTCGAGAACCGAGTTCTGCGACTTGAGCTGGTAGCTGTCCAGGAAGTTGTTGTTGACCGCGCGAAGATGCCCGACGTAGTGGGTCTTCCAGGCGAGTTTGACCGAGTGGGGGCCTGCGACATGGATCACCGCGGCCTTCTCGATGAGGGAGTCGGCGGTCTCGAACGCGGAGTTGCCCTTACCGATGATCAGCACCCGCTGGTTGGTGAAGGACATGGGATCGGGGTCGAAGGTGTCGTACCGTTCGGCGAGTTCGATGCCGGGGACGGGCGGCTCGTTGAACCGGGACACGCCGGTCGCCACGACGAGCCGCCGGGCCTGCCAGCTGCGTCCACCGCGGTCGAGGGCGGTGAAGACACCGTCCGCGCGGGAGATCCGGACGGCATCCGTGTCGTACTCGACGCGGATGCCGGTACGGGCCGCGAAGTCGGTCAGATAGCGCACCCAGTCGTCGGCGTGCGGGAAGTAGCGCTCGCTGTACCGGGTGAAGAGCAGATCCGGGTCGTCGCTGAGCAGCGAGTTCCAGTCCATGCGCAGGTTGAGCTCCGGGTCCGTGAAACCCGTGTTCACCTTGTTGTTCGAGATCATCTGCCGATGGCGGGGATACCGGGTGAAGAAGGTCCCGGGTCCGCTTCCCCGCTCCAGGACGACATAGTCGCACCCGTCGCGTTCCAGCAGAGAGGCAAGTTGAAGTCCGGCCGGTCCGGCCCCGATGATGAGGTAGTCGTGCACCATGGGCCGGGATGCTAATGACGCCAGATCAGAAGGCTCTGAGATTGGGCTGCTCGGGGATCCCTGGTCTCTACGGTGCCAGGGTCCGCAGGACGCAGAACTCGTTGCCCTCGGGGTCCGCCATGACCACCCAGTTCCGGCCGGAGCCCTGACCCACCTGCGCCGTGGTGGCGCCGAGGCCGAGCAGCCTGGTCACCTCGTCCTCGGTGCTGCCGTCGATCGGGCTGACGTCGAGGTGAAGCCGGTTCTTGGCGGTCCTGCCCTCGGGCACCTGGATGAACTGCACGGTGGGCGGCATCTGGCGGGCCCGAACGTCCTCGACGGTCGGCACCCAGGAGCCGATCTCGACCTTGCCCTCGCTCCGGTCGATCACCTCGAAGTCCAGAACCCCGCACCAGAAGGCCGCGAGCCGCTCCGGATCGTGGCAGTCAACGGTCAACTCGGTGAACCTGCTTGTCATGACTCTCCTTGGTAGTGCCGCCGGGGCTCAGGGTATGCCGCCCGCTTCTCGGCCGTCAGGAAGGCTGGACGTCGTCGAAGAGGGCGATGGCCTCGGAGGGATCCGGACCCACGAGGCGTTCCAGACCGGCGATCGTGATCTTCGCCCACTTACCGGCCCGCGCCCACATCTGTTCCTCGAAGGCGCGGACGGCCTTGTCCAGGTCTTCGGGGCCGGATGCGGCGGCGATGGACTCGGCGAGTTCGGCGCCGTCCAGCATCGCGATGTTCGCGCCCGCTCCCAGCGGGGGCATCAGATGGGCGGCGTCGCCCAGAAGCGTCACGCCGCGGACGTGGGGCCAGGTGTGGGAGGCGGGAAGGGTGTAGAGGGGGCGGTGGGCGAACGCCGTGCCGTGGCGGAGGAGGTCCAGGACGGGAGCGGCCCAGCCGTCGAACAGGGCCAGCAGGCTTGATCGCTCGGCCTCGGCATCTGCCCGGCCCGATTCCGGAAGCTGGTCCAGCGGTGCGCGGAAGCGGGCGTACACCTTGACGTGGCCGCCGCTGTTGCGCTGGGCGACGAGCGCGCGGTTCACCCCGTACACGGCCACGGAACCGTCGCCGACCAGCCGGGCGAGGTCGGGGTACCGGGTGTCGACGTCGTCCAGGGAGGTCTCGACCACGGTGACGCCGGTGTACAGCGGCGTCACCGACGAGACCGCCGGGCGGACCCGCGACCAGGCACCGTCCGCGCCGATCACGAGATCGAACGTCTCCTGTCGCCCGTCCGCGAAACGGACAAGCACCCCGTCGTGGCTCCCCGGCACCACCTCCGTCACGGCCCGCCCCCACCGGACGTCCAGCTGCTCGAGCAGCAGGTCACGGAGCTGACCGCGGTCGATCTCGGGATTGGCCGACTCACCTTCACGAGGCTGCCAGTCGCGCAGGACGGTCCCGTCCACGTCCAGGATGCGCATGGCCTGCCCCTCGGGACGGGACAGCGTGTGGAACTCCGCCAGCACCCCGGCCTTCTGCAGCGCCAGCTGGCCGAGCCCCTCGTGCAGGTCCAGCGTGCCGCCCGGGGGACGGGCGTCGCGGGCGGAATCGCGTTCGAGGACGGTGACGGGGTGGCCATGACGGTGCAGGACGCGGGCGAGGACAAGGCCGGCGGGGCCGCCGCCGATCACAGCGATACGGGGTCTCATGCCGCTACAACGTACGGACCCCACTCATAGGGTTCCCGTCTCGTCACCGAATCGGGACGACGCTGCGAGCCGACGGAATGGTCACCCGCCTTGTTCTGCCGGACCGTCCAGCGGCTAGTTTGGGTCCAGGACAGATGAACGGGGCCCGTGGGGGCACAGGTGCACAGGGGCAGGAGGTCGGGAAGAGTGTCGCTGCGCGGAGGTGATCCCGCCGAGATCGGCGGCTATCCGCTCGAGGCGCGGCTCGGTTCGGGCGGCATGGGCACGGTCTTTCTGGCCCGTACGAGTTCGGGGCGGCCGGTCGCGATCAAGCTGATCCACCAGCAGTTCGCGGGGGACGACGAGTTCCGCACCCGCTTCCGGCAGGAGGTGGCGGCCGCGAGGCGGGTGAGCGGCGCGTTCACCGCCGCCGTGGTCGACGCCGCTCCCGAGGCCGAGCAGCCCTGGATGGCGACGACCTATATCGAGGGGCACACGCTCGCCCAGCACATCGCCGCGAAGGGCCCTCTGGACGGTGCGGAGCTGAGGAGGCTCGCCATCGGGCTGGCCGAGGCGCTGCGCGACATCCACCGGGTGGATGTCGTCCACCGTGACCTGAAGCCGTCGAACGTCGTGCTCTCGCCCGAGGGCCCGCGCGTCATCGACTTCGGCATCTCGCGCGCGGCGGACCAGCAGACGCTGACGATGACAGGGCGTGTGATCGGTACGCCGCCCTTCATGTCGCCGGAGCAGTTGCAGGCACCGCGTGGTGTGGGGCCGCGGTCCGATGTCTTCTCGCTGGGGACGCTGCTGGTGTACTCCGCGACCGGCCACGGGCCCTTCGACGCGGACAGCCCCTACATGACCGCGTACCAGGTGGTGCACGAGGAGCCGTCCCTGGAGGCTGTGCCGGAGGCCCTGCGCGCGGTCGTCGAGTCCTGCCTGGACAAGGAGCCCGAGAAACGCCCCTCGGCGGACGAGCTCCTCGTGCTGCTGCGGGACCTGCCGGCCGACCTCGGCGGGACCGCGGCGGGGGCCGGCGGAGGCCGCACCCGCGACGTGAGCACCCAGAACCACCTCATGACCCCGGCCGCACCGTCCCCGGCCACCGCCTCCGCAGGTCCCGACGGCAGGAGCACGGACGACACCACCGTCGGACGCCGTCTGCGCCGCAGGTGGCGTCCCGTGCTCGCGGCGGCGGTCGCCGTGGCGGCGATCGGGGGCGGAGTGGCCATGGTGACGGCCGACGGCTTCGGGAGCGGCGGCGGGACCAAGAGCGTCGCGGTGCCGGTCGCCGCGCTTCCGGACGGCTTCGCCTCCTGGCACAAGGCCGTGCTGGGCGGGCGCAAGGACATTCCCGACGAGCTGCGGTGCGTCGCGCGCAGCGACGCGCTGTTCTGCGGCGGTGGCGGGGTCGTCGCGACCCGGATCAGGGTCTCCGACGGCTCGCGGGTGTGGACGGCGAACAGCCCGGGTGTCCCCGTCCAGGGCAAGCACCTGGTGGGCGCCACCGACGACACGGTGATCGGCTACCGCTTCGCCGCGGAGGACGCCCCGCAGGACCCTCACAGCGAGGTGGTGGCCGTCGACGCGGACAGCGGCCGGGAGCTGTGGTCCGTGCCGTCCGGATCCCAGTCGACGGCCGTCACGGGCCGGGCCCAGGACGCCCTGGTGGTCGGCTCCGACGTCGTGACGGTGGACGCCTCCAACTCCCGCTTCGAGGCACGGGACGCGCACAGCGGTGAGGTCGGCTGGACGACGTCGTTCCCCGCGGACGCGCAGTGCGCCCCCGTCCCGCTGGGCACGGAGCTCATGGCGATGTGCGCGTCGGACGCGGAGGTGGACGACCTGGAGGTGCGCCACCCCACTCTGCACACGGTCGACCGCGCCTCGGGGGCACTGGGCAGGCCCATCGCGGTCGACGGCCCCGCCGTTCCGACGGGCGTCGCCGAGGGCAGTCTCGTACTCCTCCAGGAGCACAAGGAGGGCACGGAGCTGACCGGCTACGACGGGGTGGCGCGGGTCGATCCCGCCTCGCGTAAGGTCACGTACTCCCGGCTGGCCAAGACATATGAGGGGACGCCCGGCATGGCGGACGGCACCCTCTACATGAGCGGGCAGACCGGCCTCATGACGGCGCTCGACCCCGCGACCGGCCGGAAGAAGTGGTCGCGGCAGACGAGCGTGGAGGGCGCGTCCGGACCGGTGGCGGGATCGGGCGCACTGTATTTCAGCTCGGCGACCGGCCGGGTGGTCGCACTGTCGCCGCGCGACGGCAAGACCCTGTGGACAACGGATCCGCAGGCCGATGGCCTGACGGGCGAGCGTGGCGCAAGCCCGCGCGTGGTCCTTGCGGGCAGTGCGGTGATCGTAGCCGCGGACAAGAACACGCTCTTCGCCTTCGACGCGCAGACCCCTCCCAGGTCCGACTGACCGGACGGACACCACACGACCGCGAACCCGGCAGGGCTGCCGGATTCAGCTCTGACCGGGAGCTGAGCGATCCTGGGGGTGGAGGACGAGTCCCGCGATCCGGCCTGACTGGATCACGGGTCCGTGTTGCACTCCGCCGCTGATGTTGTTGTGCACAGCGGAGGAGTCCGGAGCGGAGGAGTTCACGAGTTGCTCCAGGGAGGCCAGCAGCTCGCGCAGGTCGTCACTGGTCACGGACCCGGTTTGCAGAAGGTGGTGCAGGACGTGCCACTGTGCGGTGATTTCGGGGGCGGTTCGCGCGTCGGCGCGCTCTTCGGCCACGAGGAGCCTGGTGCGTGTGTCATCCAGGTCGGCGATCGCGGTGGGAGTGGTGCGGGAGAAGAACCTCCCGAGAAGATCACGCGCTTGCGTCCATGAGTCGGTGACCATGAGGGAGACGAGGGTGCTGGCTCCCGACGCGGCGAGAGCGGCGAGTTCGGCGTCCATGGCGTGCCTCTCTTAAGGTCAGGTCCTGGGAAGTGGGCCGGTCTCGCCGTCGGAGTGGCCCGGCGGAGCCGTGTGATCCGCTGTGTACGTGGCCTGCTGATCGAATCGGCGCAGTACCGCGTCGGCTGTTTCATGCTGTTCCTGTGTTCGGATGATCTCGGCCAGTTGTTTGGCGAGCATGCCCCGTCGGGGGTCTCCTTCGGGGAATCCCATGGCATTCAGGGCGTCGGTGATGTGGTCGGCGGCCGTCGGCAATTGTTCGTAGGGGACGTCATGGCGTTCCGGGGAATCGTCCTGTTCGCCGCGTGGCCGAGGAATGAGGTCGCGCAGTAGTTCGGGGACGTCCGTGTTGTTCGCCGCGGAGGCGAGCTGGGCGAGAAGACCGAGGTCGGCCACGGTTTTCTCCACGTGGTCGTCGTTCTTGGCGAGCCACCAGACCACGGCACTGCCGGTATCCCGGAGGACGTCTTCCCCCAGATATTCACGCCTGCTCTGCTCGTACTTCCGCTGGTGCTCCCAGACCGCCTTGTCTTTGCGTACACCGGCGAGTTTGTCCAGGCGCTCCTGATCGTTCGGGTGGAGGGTGAGTGACACGTTCTCGGCCATCGTGCGGAGGTGGCCTGTGCTGTCCGGGAGCATGCGGCTGAGTGCGCCGCTCAGTTCGTGCTGGACGAGTGAGGCGCGGCCGGGCTCCCGCTGTTCGGTGATGGCGCGGGCGCGTTCGAGGACGGCTTCGACGGCGAGGCCGGCCGGGTTGAGCACGGGGGCGTGGTCGGAGGTGTCGAGGGCGTGCCAGCGGACGGTTGCGGAGATCAGGAAGTCGTAGTCGGCCCAGCGGCTGGGCAGGGCCACATGTCTGACGTGTTGTTCCTGACGTTCGATGGGGGCTGCCGTGAGCTGTTCCTCGAAGATGACCGGAACTTGGTCGTGGCGCCGTGCGGCAGCCCTGAAGGCTGCGGCGGGAATGACGACAAGGAGTGCCGCGAGGGCCGGCCATGCCCAGACGGGCCACTGTTGCGCCAGCCCGAGGATGGTCAGCAGCAGCCCTGACAGAACGGTGAGGAAGAGGGTGGTCGTCTTGCATCCGGTCGTCACGGTTCGGTCCCCCTGGCTGGTTCTGCCTGTGGCAGTTCGGTGGGTGGGCCCAGGCCCTGGGCCGCGCTGATCTTCTGGAGAAGCCGGTCGGTGGTTGCTGTGGCGTGTGCGGGTCCGCCGGGAGCGGTGCGTTCGGCATCGCGTGCGCTCGCGTACAGGGCGGCGAAGGTGGCGCCTCGTCGGTGATCGCACCGGGCGGCCGCTGCCACGAGGAGATCGAGCAGGATGTCACCGTGGTCGCCTGTGACGGACGCCGTGTGCAGCCACCGTTCCACGTACGGTTGCCATGTCCCTTGCGGCAGTTGACTCAGCACCGCGGACCAGCAGGTCACCAAGGAGTCCTGGACGCCGGCTTCCTCCACCGGAGTGCGCGAGTTGGCATAAGGGAAAGTCAGCGGGTACGGGTCGCCGACGCGCAGGAAGATGTAGAGGTCCGCCGGTGTGCGTCCGGGGCGTGCGAGCCGGTCGATCAACCGTCGGCGCAACCGGTGGCTGGTCCCGATCAAGGTGCACAGTGCGTCGCGGGCGGGACTGCTTCCGGTCTCACGCCGCGCCAGGTGGTGCAGCCTGAGCATGGCCTGGTCGGGGTGGCTGACCGCGATGACGTCAGCGCAGACACGGATGAGGACCTGGGTGAACTCAGCCCCGGGCAGCTTCTTGGCACACCACTGGTAGATCCGTTCGCGAAAGCTCCTTCCGTGAACGGGATCGTCCAGTCCGCAGGTGAGTGCCTGGACGGCGGCTGCCTCCAGCCTGGCGCGGCCGGCAGACGTGGAGCCCCAGGTCTCGGCGAGCGATGCCAGCCCCGCCCCGTGGCCGGTCCGCAGATACTGGCCGGCCAACTGCGCCACCAGTGCGTCGCGGAGTTCCCTCGTGAGGTGGGGGTCATGGAGGTCGACGCTGCGCGCGGTCCAGCTGCCCAGATGCTTGCGCAGGTCGGGCAGGTGGTCCCAGATGTGGGCACGGACCGCGGCGTCGTAGTCGAGTTCGGTGAATCGCACATGCCCGTCGGGTCCGGTTCCGGCGGAGATCTCCGCCAGCCGCTCGGCGAGGTCCTTGTGCTGAAGGAGTGGAAGGTTGTCAGGCGGCGACCCGGTGGTACGCAGCAGGAGTTGCGTGGCGCGGTGGATGACGTCGGCGTGGGCTCCGTGCAGCATGGCGACCGTGATCAGGAGAGCCCGCTGGGGGCTCTCCCGTAACCGGGCGACGAGCGCGGCGACGTCCTTACGTCGATCTGCTTGCGCCTTCCGGGCCGTCGCACACCACTGAGCGAATCCGTCACCCGGCGGAGCGGCCTCCCGCGCTCGTCGTACGAGGTCGGCGAAGTCGGCGACCTCGCGCATTGTCCTTCCTTCGCGCAGGAAGTCCTCAACGGTGGGGTCGGATTGGACATGGTGGAGGTACTGCTGGTGCGGCACCCCGTGTACACGCAGGTGGCGCTGTAGCGCATTGCGTTCTTTCGGGCGTTCGATCTCGACCCTGTAGTGCTGAAGGCCGGAGTCGAGGACGCCGTCGTGCGCCATGATGACTACGAGGTGTGCGTGCCGGTCGTGCACGACTTTGCGGAGAGTGGGAATGTCGGCCTGCGCGGCGGCCCAGCGCACGCTGTCGGCCGCCGACAGGTCAAGCAGCAGCCGGTCGCCGGACCCGACCAGGTCCGGGTGTGTGAGAGGAAGTTCGCCTTCCTCGCCAGGTAGGAGTTCGTGGAAAACGCCCGCGTCATGGTGGTATTCGCGCAGGAGCACTCGGGCCGCTGAGGTCCGCCCGCTCCCAGGAGTGCCGTCCAGAATGACGGTGCCGGTATCGGCGAGTCTGGAGCGCGCGTTCCCCATACCGACCGGTGGGACCAGCACCTGTCTCAGCCAGGCGAGCTGGTCATCGGCCACGCGCCGGAACGACGGTCTGTCCGATTCCCGAGGATCGGGGCCGGCATTGATGTAGATGTCGCCGCTGCCGGTGTGCATGGGCCCCCGGGCGTTGTCGACCCGGGTGCCGCTGTGTTCACTCACCGGTTGTGATCCCCGCGCCGGTCCGGTTCCTCGAACCGGTGCTGGATATCGCCGTTGTGGTCGCCCTCGAAGTACGTCATTCCGTTGCCGGAGAAGTGTCGGCCGCCCGACACATGGGAGGAGTTCTGGTAGATGTCACCCTGGCCCGTGTGCACCGGGCCATTGGTGCCCTTGATGACGTTGCTCCCGACGTCGCCTGTGAAGTCACGGCTCTGGACGGCCGTCCCGTTGACTTCTCCGATCGAGTTGTTCACGGAGCCGGGAACGAGCCGCGAGTCGGCGTCCCGGTCCAGGTCACGCAAACCCGGGACCATGTCGGCGACCACATCGCCGAGGCGCTTCAGGCTCGTTTCGGTGTCGTGCGTCCCGAAGGGGATGGACTGTAGGTCGGCGAGCCGGGCCAGTTCCGTCGGGAGGTCGGCCTTGTTCAGCCGGTCGGTCTTCCGGCCGTCCAGCACGGGGACGATCGGGATCTCACATGCGATCGCCTCTACGATCTCCTTGCGCACCCAGTCCTCCGGATTGTGGAGCCGGGCCTGGAAATTGGTCCAGTCCGGCCCGATGACAGCCAGAAGCACAGTGCTGTCGCGCAGACCGGTCAGCAGGGCCTGAGGATATGCCTCACCGGGGAGGACCGATTTCGAGGCGCGGAAGATTCGATCGCGGCCGAAGCGACGTGAGAGCTCCTGGTCGATCAGCGCGGCGGTCTTCTCGCCGTCCCCGGTTCGGTAATTGATGAACACGTCCGCCATGGTGATGATGCCTCTCTCTTCAAGTCTCTTCAGGAAATGGGAAGGTGCGACAACGTGCCGAGCCGAGGCGCCAGTTGACGAACGGAAGGGTGATCCGGATAGCGGGCCAGGACGCGGGCGAGGCGTCGGAGGTCGATCACCACGGTCGCCGACCGCACCGCAGCCACCCCGTCGAGCAGCGGACCCGTCAACGCACAGGCCTGGTCGATCTGACCACTGGCCGCATACGCGAGTGCCCGGCGCACCCCGTACCGCACTCGCGTCCGCACCGCATCGTCGGACACCAGAGCAAGCTGCCGGTCGAGCTCTTCCGCTGCCTCTCGCGGTCGCCCGAGATCGACCAGACACCAGCCCGTGACCATGCCCACGGAATCCGGAACGTGCATACTGCCGATCACCAGCGTTCCAGGGCTGTCGTCCTGACGGGCAAAGAACCCACGCGCACGATTCAGTGCCCGCAGGCACGCATCGCGATCCCCTGCAAGTGCGTGACCCTGCGCTTCACGCTGCGCCGCCAGACCACGAATCCGCGGCGGCAGTGCCCCGTTCTGCGCTCTCCGTGCCAGGGCAACCGTCTGCTCGGCGTCGTCCTGGTACAGCGTGACCAAAGCCCTGCGGACGAACGCGTAGCCGCCCAGATCCCGGTCGCCGCTGGCTGCCGCAAGGTCCACAGCCCTCTGTGTCCACCACAGTGCTGCCTGGTCGTCACCCGACTCCTGCACCAGCCAGCCGACGTACTCGGCGTACCGGGAGCCGAGCGCCAGCAACTCCTGGCGGGTACCGCTGTCGGCATGCGTGGACAGTTCCCGCAGTGTGTGCGTCTGCGCAATCAGCACAGGCAGCAGGAACCCCGGCTCAACGCTCTGACCGAGCCGCCGGTAGTGCGTGAACAGAGCACTCGAAGCCTCCAGCATCCCGGCCCCCGCCGCAGGGCCGACCGGGCCCTGTCCGCCCATCTGTAACCTCAGTAACGAGGCCGCGCCGGCGCTCACGGCCTGCCGCCGCCCCACGGGCTGAAACCAACTCGGGCCGTCCGGTGACAGTTGCATCGTCCACCTCTCCTCATCGATTTCACCCGCCCCTGGCCCGACCGGTTCCGCGGTCATGCCGGCCGTGCCCTGAGCGATCAGTGCTCCATCAGCCCTGAGCGCGGCGTCACACAGCCGCATGAGGTCACGGCTCGGCGCCTTGAGACCTCGCTCGACCTTGCTCAGCTGTGCCTTGCTGTAGTGCACGGACATGGACAGTGCTGTGAGGCTGAGTCCCGCCTCCAGGCGACGCCGCCTCAGTTCCTCACCGAACGCGGTGGACAGAAGGGGCACGAGATCCTCCCTAACCGTCCATCCAGGCGAAGGCCCGCAAGAAAGACTGCTGCAGGGCCTGCCGGATGGACAAGGTGATCGAACTGTTTCCCGTTTCCTTCTCTTCAGCGGGGCTCGCTAGTCCATGGAGGAGTCACGAACGCTGCGCCGAGACGTCCAGGGCTGACAGGTTGAGGGATCAGCTAGTGGTCCCGATCCGGCCAACTGCCGTGGAGAAAAGCGGGGTGTGGGTTCTGGGCATTGACAGGGCGCCCCATGAGACCCAGGCTCGCCCATGCTGACAACGTTGTCCAGGACTTGGGGTGAGGCGTGCGCCTGCTGATGAGACGTGGGAGAGGCAGAGGGGCGGGGCTGGTCGTCGCCATGCTCCTGGCCGGTTCGATCGGGGCCGGCGCAGGGCCCGCATCGGCCGATACCGACGGGGCGGTGGCCGAGGCGCCGCGGAGCGGGGGGTACTGGGCGACGTCCTACGAGCCCGGTACGCCCAGGCCCGCCGGTTTTCCGGCCAAGGGGGCCGCCCGCAACACCCGGGGCGAGACCGCGCGGGTCACCACCACCGTGGACGAGGTGCGCTCCGGGCACCCGAACGACACGAGCGCGACCGAAGGCGTCGGGAGCCTCGCCGACCAGGACTCCGGGACCAAGTGGTACGCGCGGGACAGTGGCCGGCCCACCGAGGACGCGCCCGTCCACGTGATCTACAGCCTGCCCGACCCGGCGGCCGTCACCGGCTACTCGCTCACCTCCGCGAACGACGCCGCTCCCCGCGACCCCGCCACGTGGACCGTGCTCGGGAGTGACCGCAACGCGGCCGCCGAAGACGCCGACGACCCCTCGTGGAAGGTGCTGAACCAGCAGAAGGAGCAGCGCTTCGACGCCCGCGGGCAGAGCAATTTCTACGCGATCGGCACGGCGCGCCCCTATCGCCACTACCAACTCCGCATCACCGACAACTGCGCCGACCGCTGTGAGGGCCCGGCCGGTGATCACGAGAAGCTCCAGCTCGCGGACTGGACCCTGCGCAGCTCGGCCGGCTCGTCGGCCTCCGCGCTCGGGGTTTCCGTGGAGAACGCCGACTCCGCGGGCGCGGCGGACGGCTCGGCCGCGCTGCGCTACGCGGGCCGGGTCCTCGGCTCAGGCCCGGCCTCCTCGACGGTCGTTCTGCGCTCCGGACTCGATGTTCCGCTGGGGCGCACATCGAAGCTGAGCTACGCGCTCCGCCCGGAGAACGCCGCATCGGCCCATGTCTCGATCGAGGTCGTCCACAGCGACCCGGACGGCCGTCACCCCGCAACGTACGAGGTGGACAGCAGGACTACGCCCGTGCCGGGGGAGTGGGGCACCGTCGAGGCCGATCTCGGTACGCTCGCCGGCAGGCGCGTCAGCGAGATCCGGCTGCGGTACGAGGACGGCCACGCCGAGTCCGGCGCGGCGCTCACCGGCTGGATCGACGACCTCGCTCTGGGCAAGGCAGTCGTCGACGACTCGACGACCTGGAGCTACCTCGACACCCCGGACGTCGACCCGGCGCGCGGCGAGGGCGACCGCACGGCCTGGACCAGGACCGGCTTCGACGCGGGAGACGTTCCCTGGAAGCAGGCCACGGGGCCGTTCGGCGTGAAGAACGACGGTGTCGACCTCGGGTCCGGTTTCCCCGTCCACACCGAGCTGAACCTGCGCAAGGACTCGGGCGACGACATCGAGGCCTACTTCTTCCGGACCTCCTTCACGGTGGACCGCGCCCAACTCGCTTCGCTCACCGGCCTGGTCGGCACGGTCGTCTTCGACGACACCGTCACCGTCTATCTCAACGGCAGCCGCATCGCCGGCCACGCCGACGGGGAGATCGAGAAGAACCTCCAGTACCAGACCCCGGACGGCGTCACCGGAAGCGGTGATCCGGAGAAGGCCCGCTTCGTCGCGCCCGTCTCCGCGGTGCGCGAGGGCGTCAACACCCTCGCGGTCGAGGTGCACCAGAGCGACTCCGGCAGCTCGGACGCCTACTTCGGGCTCGGTTCGCTGGCGCAGGCCACCGACTCCCTGCCCTTCACCGACCAGCAGCTGAGCACCTCCTACGCCTCCGACGACCGGCCCACCGCACCGGACGGCGGGGACTACGTCACCTGGCTGCTCCGCTCGTTCGACACGGCGCGCGACACACCGTCCCTCATGGGGCCCAACGAGGAGCTGGAGGAGGGCACGACGTACGAGGATCTGACCGCGATCAACGACCGGACGGTCGTCGACATCAACAACGCCCCCTCCGGCCCCGGGGACAGCCGGGTGCACAAGGCACTGGTGGACGGCGCGAACAGCCCGTACGTGACCATGGCGGACGGGCTCGGGAGCGCGCTCGGACCGCTCTACAGCCAGGCCATGAAGAACGGCGAACTACCCAGGACCGAGGCACTGCTGTCCGCCCGGATCGAGAAGACTCCGGAGTCCTCCGCCGACTGGTACCAGCTCGCGAAGAACGCGTACAGCTACAAGCGGCCCTTCGTCCGTATGGGGTTCACCGGCGACCAGGGGCTCATCGAGCAGTGGGACAGCCCCGGTGGTTACGACGGTCTGGCGGGTGATGGTTCCTTCCCCAGCGGTCACACCAGCCACGGCTACGCCCAGGGCGTCACTCTCGCCACGCTGCTGCCCGAGCTGGCACCGCAGATCCTCGCCCGCGCCTCCGAGTACGGCGACAACCGGATCGTGCTGGCCTTCCACTATCCGACCGACATCATGGGCGGGCGTGTCGTCGGCGCCAAGACCGCCCAACTGCGCTGGTCCGATCCGGAGTTCCGGACACTCCTGGGGCAGGCCCGGGACGAGCTGGAGAGCGTCCTCACACAGAAGTGCCGTGAATCCGGAGCGGGTGGCACGCTGACGCGGTGTGCCGGCAGTGGGACGCCGTACCTTCCCACCGCCGAGGCGCTCAAGGTCTATCAGCAGCGGATGACCTACGGTTACCCGCACATCGGTGACGACAGCCTGCCGCCCGCCGTGCCGGACGGGGCCGAGGACCTGCTGCGCACGGCACACCCCAAGCTCACCGACTCCCAGCGGCGCACCGTCCTCGCCGCCACCCAGATCCCCTCCGGGTCCGCCCTGGACGAGCAGGGTGACGGGGGGAGCTGGCAGCGGATCGATCTGGCGGCAGCGATGGCCGCGAAGGTCGCCGTGCACCGCGACGGGACACTCACCGTCGGCGGAGTGAGGGTGAGCGCGGAGGGGGTCCCGATCGACGGGTGACCCCGCCACCTGCCCACCACCGGCCCCGGCGATCAGTGGTTCGAGCGGACAGTGCGCCCGCTCGAACCACTGCCGTCCGCCGTCCCGCACGGCGCCCCGTCCGCCAGGACGACGCAGGCGCTCAGATGCCAGGTCCGCTCCTCCTCCGAGGACAGTTCCAGGTCCACCTTCCGCCCGGAGAGCCCGTCGTCCAGCGGCACCCTGAGCCAGGTGAACTCCCGGCCGTCGAGCTGCTCGCCGGCCGCGCTTGCGAGAGCGGCCGCCGTGAGGACGCTGCGGCGGCGTATTCCCGAGCTCATGGGTCTCACGTCCGTCGGTGTGCCCGACGGTGGACGAACAGTGCATGTGCGGGGTGAGGCCGAGTGCCGTGGTAACGGTCACACGCGCTTCGGCGAGTGTCTACACAGGCAACCAGGAAAGACCATGCAGGCTTTGAGACGCGATCAAAAAGCAGCAGGATGCTGCCACCCGGTCGGCCGCTTTTGATCGTCCAGGGGCGGGGTAGCGGAGGGGCATGGCCACTGACGACACACCCACCGCTGCGAGCGGTTACACGCAGCCCGACATCGACGTCCGGGCGCTGACCGAGGTGCTCGACGGCGAGTACGCGGAGATCCGCGACCTCGTCCGGACGAACCTCGTGACGTATGCGTCCGTTCTCGATGAGGCCGAGGAGCTCGGCTTCGACGCGTTTCGCGAGCGGGTGCGTGAGCTCGTGGTCGAGATGGCCGCGACGGGCCAGACGGGCATGGGCTTCCCGAGCCGTTACGGCGGGGGCGGCGACATCGGAGCCTCCATCGCCGCGTTCGAGACGCTCGCCTTCGGTGACCTGTCCGTACTGGTGAAGGTCGGCGTGCAGTTCGGACTCTTCGGCGGTGCGATCCTGCATCTGGGCACCGAACGCCACCATGACGCCTATCTGCCCGACCTGATCACCGGGCAGCTCATGGGCTGCTTCGCGATGACCGAGACCGGGCACGGCTCCAACGTCCAGGCGCTCGGCACCCGCGCGGTGTACGACGTCGACCGCCAGGAGTTCGTCATCAGCACGGATGGCGACCAGGCCCGCAAGGACTACATCGGCAACGCCGCCCGCCACGCCGAGCTGGCCGTCGTCTTCGCCCAGCTGGAGGTGGGAGGGAAGTCCGAGGGGGTGCACGCCTTCGTCGTGCCGGTCAGGATCGGCGGCGAAGTGGCGCCCGGCGTGCGGATCGAGGACGACGGCCGCAAGATGGGCCTCAACGGCGTGGACAACGGCCGCATCCGGTTCGACGGCGTCCGGGTGCCACGCGAGGCACTGCTCAACCGGTTCGCCGACGTCACCGCCGAAGGCGTCTACGAGAGTCCGATCGAGAACCCCGACCGCCGCTTCTTCACCATGCTCGGCACACTGGTGCAGGGCCGGGTCAGCGTCGGCGGCGCCGGGGTCGGCGCAGCCAAGGTCGCCCTCGTGATCGCCACGAAGTACGCCGTACGACGTCGGCAGTTCGAAGCGGCCCCGGACGCGGGGGAGCAGTTGCTCCTCGACTACGGTCTGCACCAGCGCCGACTGCTGCCGCTCATCGCGCGTACGTACGCACTGCACTTCGCGCAGGACGTCGTGCGCACCCAGCTGCACGAGGTCTTCTCCGGCGCCGAGGACGACCCGCAGGGGCGGCGCCGGCTGGAGTCACGGGCCGCCGGCACCAAGGCGCTCGGCACCTGGCACGCCACCCGGGTCGTTCAGGAGTGCCGCGAGGCGTGCGGCGGCGCCGGGTATCTCTCCGTCAACCGGTTCGCCGCCCTCAAGGGCGACAGCGACATCTTCACCACCTTCGAGGGCGACAACCACGTCCTGCTGCAGCTCGTGGCCAAGGGCCTGCTCACCCACCACGCCAGCGAGTTCGAGGACCTGGACCAGCTCGGCATGGTCCGCTACGTCACCAACCTCGCCGTCGAGACGGTCATCGAGAAGACGTCGGCCCACAAGCTGCTGGAGCGGGTACGCGACCTGCTGCCCGGCGGTGACGCGTGGGACCAGGAAGCCGGTCTGCTCGACTCGGAGTACCAACTCGCCATGCTCCGCTACCGCGAGGAGCACATGCTCGCGGGCGTGGCCCGTCGGCTCAAGCGTGGGATCGACCAGAAGCGCGATCCCGGCGCCGTCTTCTCGCAGGTGCAGGACCACGTCATCGCGGTCGCCCACGCACACGTCGAGCGGCTGGTGCTGGAGGCGTTCGTCGACGCGGTGCGTGCGCTGCCGGAGAGCGGCAACAAGGTCGCGCTCGGCCTGCTGTGCGATCTGTTCGCACTGTCGACGATCGAGGCCGACCGTGCCTGGTTCATGGAGCACGGCCGGCTGACCGTCCAGCGTTCCAAGGCGATCAGCCGTGAGGTCAACGACCTCTGCCGCAAGGTGCGTCCACTCGCGGTCGATCTGGTCGACGCCTGGGGTGTCCCGCCCGAGATGCTGCGTGCACCGGATCTGCTGGGCTGACCCGTCCGTGCCGGACGGCCGCCCGACGCGCGAGCGCGAGCAGCCCGATGCAGGCCGTCAGCAGGCCGGCGAGCGTGAGCGCCACGCCGGCCACACTGCCGATCGCCAGGGGGAGTTGGGCGCCGGCGCCGGAGCCCAGGTTCAGCAGGAAGCCGTAGGCGGCGATCGCGGTGGTGCGGGCGGGTCCGGCGGTCGTGCTGATCGCCTGGACGACGGCAGGGCCCGCCGTCGAGACGGCCAGGACGAAGACGAACAGGGCGGCCCCGAGTGCCACGGTGCCGCCTCCGGCGAGCGCCGCGCCGACCAGCCCGGCCCCCGCGAGGCCGAGCGAGGCGGCGGCCCGCCGCAGCGCGGGGACGCGGCCGAGCACGGGCGCGGCGAGAACGGCAAGCACCATCGCGGGCAGCGCACTGGCCCGCAGCCCCAGCATCGCGCCGGGGTCGCCGACCAGATCGGCCGGTCCGTACAGTTGTACGACCGTGTAGATCGCGGTGATGCTGCCGAGCAGGGGCAGGGAGATGACGAGGAGCGGGAGCAGCCGCGCCGAGCGCAGGACGCGCACGCCACCGCCCGGGCCCGCGCCGCCCTGTCCGGGGATCTTCACCGTGCCGGGCAGCAGGACCCGCCGGATCGCCAGGGCCCCGAAGGCGAGCAGCGGCGCCGACAGGAGGAAGACCGCCCGCCAGCCGAGCGCGGAGCCCAGCACCTGGCCCTCGATCTGGCTGAGCACCGCACTGGCGCCACCGGCCGCGTTGACGGTGGTCAGTGCCAGCGGTAGTCGCCGCTCAGGCACCCGCTCCGAGAGATAGGCGTACGACATCGGCACGAACGACCCGGCCGTGACGCCCTGGAGAGCTCGTGCCGCCGATGCCCAGGTGAGGCCGGTGGCGAGCGGCACGAGCGCGGTCGCCACGGCCATGGCGGCGACGGTGCCGGCCAGGACGGTACGGCGGCAGTAGCGGTCGGAGAGCGGGCCGCCCGCAAGGGAGCCGCACGCGTAGGCGACGGCGAAGACCGTCGTCGCCCAGGACGCCGACGCCTGGGACACGCCCCAGGCGCTGCTGAGCTGCGGCATGAGCGGAATGGTGATGAACGCCTGACCGACGACGAGGACCGCGACGACGGACACCACGGCGACGGTGATTCCGAATCGGGCCTGTGTGGGTGGCGCCTCCTCGCCCGAAGGCCAAGGGCCGGCCACCTGGTTCTCCCGAGTCATGGTGCTTCACCTCTCGACATGCAACTGACCTGCGTCCGGGCGCATTTGACGGGAGCGGATGCGGCAGAGGCTGCCGCGCTAAGCTCCCTCCTCATACGAACACCACAGGTATCTGAGCGTCAAGTCTCTGACTGTTCAGATAATGACTGAGGAGAGACCATGTCCGACGCAGTGGACGCCATCCGTGACCTCTGGCGCGCCGAGCGCCCCGACCTCGACACCTGGCCGGCGGGCATCGTGGGCAGGGTGCAGCGGCTGAGCCGCACCCTGGAGCGGGAGTTGCGGCAGTTCGACACCCGACACGGCCTGGAGTCGGGCGAGTTCGACGTCCTGACCACACTGCGTAGGTCGGGCCCGCCCTACCGGATGACCGCCGGCGCCTTTCTGAAGGCCTCGATGATCACCTCGGGCGCGGTCACCCGGCGTATCGACCGCATGGAGGCCAGGGGACTTGTGGAGCGTGTGCGCCCGCAGGGCGGCGACCGGCGTTCGGTGCAGATCCAGCTCACGGAGAAGGGGAAGCGGGAGGCGGACGCGCTCTTCCCGCAGCATCTGGAGAACGAGATCCGGATGCTGTCGGCCCTCAGTCAGGAGGAGTCCGACGAGCTCGCCCGCCTGCTGCGCAAGCTCCTGGAGTCGCACGGTGACACGTCGCTGACGTGACCCGTCAGTGCCGCGCGGGGATCCGCGCCCGCGCGCGGGCGAGCAGGCCGGCCGGGTCCGGCTTCGCCTGCAGGGGCTTGAGGACCAGCAGCCACCACTGGTCGAGCTCCTCCCTCCAGTCCCGCCCGCCCGGCAGGTCGTCGGTGAGGGTGCAGAGCCCGAAGAACGCGCATACGAGCGTCACCGCCACGGCCGAAGGCTTCACGCCTGCCGCGAGTTCACCTCGCGTGCGTGCCTGGGCGAGGAGTCGGGTCACGGCCAGGTTCCAGGCGTCGAACGGAGTGGGCACGACCGCCTCGATGCCGCGGCGCTCCGCCCACAGCCGTGCGCCCGCGCGTGCCACGACGTCCTCGCTGAGGGAACGTGCGACACGGAAGCTCAGGGCCACCAGCTGCTCCAGCGGGGGGATTCCGGGCGCGGTGTAGGAGGTGGCGAGCTGCGGCCAGGTGGCGAACTGTTCCCGGGCCACGGCCAGTGCCAGCTTCTCCTTGCTCGAGTAATGGAAATAGATCGCCCCGCTGGTCTTTCCCGAGTGATCGCTTATGTCATTGACACTCGTTCCCGCATAACCTCGTTCGACAAATAGATGTGCTGCTGATTCCAGCAAAGCCTTGCGGGTTGCGCGGGCCCTGTCCTGCACTTCAGTTCCACCTTCGCTCAAACGTGCTATCGCCACGGCGTGGAGATCCGGTCCCTCCCTGCGGGAGGTGCGGTCGCATCGCGCGAAGATCCTATTATTCGTCAGCTGTGCATGTGTAGCGGATGTTTCACGCGATCTGTCGCCCGGCGGAGGGGAAACGTTTCCCCTGAGTCCGGTGGTTGCACCCCGGAGGCGTCCCTGTGAACCGGAAGTGCCGCCCTACCAGGTGTGTTGTCCGCGTGCCGGGCTTCTCGGCCTCTCTGGTCGTCCCGCGTGCCGGTTCCCGTTGTCCGTGGCCGGGGAATTCTCATGCACTCGAATTGGTGATTGCGGAAATCGGAGAGTCCGAAATAACGTAACCGCCACGATGTTTTCGGCGCATGCCGAAAATAACGATCTATGTCCGCCGCGACGTGCTGACGTGCTCAGCAACGTGCGCGCGGTCGCCGCAGCGGTGCGAAATCGTCCGATCCCTCACTGCTGCGCACCACGTCGCCTGCATCCCGGCATCCATCTGCACCTGTGCACCGAACCGGCCGGGGCAGCCTCCGAGAACGGCAGTTACATGACAGCTCGAAACATCCTGGAGTGGTCCCCATCAGCCATCGTCTTCGACTGCGACGGGACCTTGATGGACACGGAACGACACTGGCAGGAGGCCCGGAACGCTACCTTCCGGGTGTTCGGCCTCAAGCCGCCGGCCGGATTCGCCGACCGCGCCAAGGGCGTGCATTACACCGAGTGCGGCGCGCTCATGGCCGAGGAGACCGGGAAACCGGACCTCGTGGACGACCTGGCGGACACGCTCCTCACCACCTTCACCGCGTTGGTCGACGCGGACCCCGTCACCATGCCGGGCGCCGCCGCGCTGGTCCGGCTGGCCGCCCGCCATCTCCCTCTCGCGGTGGCGAGCAACTGCCCCCGTGAGATGGTCGAATCGTGCCTCGACCGGGCCGGCCTCCTGGGCTCCTTCGGCCATGTCGTGGTCGCGGGCGAGGACGTACGGCCCAAGCCGGAGCCCGATGTCTACAGCGTGGCCGCGCGGCTGTGCGGGGTGCCACCCGAGGAGGCTCTGGCCGTGGAGGACTCGCTCACGGGCATCGAGTCCGCCCGTCGGGCGGGCCTGCGCGCCCTCGGTGTCGGTCCCTGCCCGCCGGGTCCTGAGGCGGAGCGGGCCGACCTCTGGGTCGCGAGCCTCGCCGACCGTGAGCTGGTGGCGTGGGCCCGAAGCCGGATCGGCGCGTAGAGGGGGCCCCGCACGCGCCGAGGCCGGGGCCGGAGTCCCGCGGTCAGCCGGCGGCCGGTTCCAGATACGAGCCCAGGGCGTGCACGGTGCCGGCCGCCGAGGCGAAGAACAGGGCGATCCCCACCGCTCCGGGGTCGGGAATGCCCGTGGCCCGTTCACCCAGATAGCTCGCCCGGCCCATGCGCGCCGACAGGGACGCCGTGTCCCGCACACCCCGCCATGCGTCGTCCGCCGCGGTGGCCAGAGCGGTCGCGGGCGGCGCGCCCTCCGCCGCCCGCAGCGCGGCCGAGGCCGGAGTCAGGGCGTCGACCAGCGTCTTGTCCCCGGGTGACGCATCACCCACACGGCGGATGGCGGCCAGGCCCTGTGCGGTGCCGTCGGCCAGTGCGGCCGTCGTCAGCCCCGGCCCGGCGTCCGGTGCGGCCCTGCTCAACGCCTGGAACAGCAGACCGAACAGGGGGCCGCTGGTCCCACCGATCTCGTCGAGGAAGGCGGTGGCCATGGTGCCCAGGGTCTCCGCCGGCCCGGCGGCCTGGTCCGTGCGGTCGAGCAGCAGCCCGGCGGCCCGGACGCCGGCCGCGAGATTGGTCCCGAAGTCACCGTCCCCCGCGCGCTGGTCGAGCGCGGTCAGTTCCGCCTCGGTGGCGTACACCGACTCGGTGAACCGAAGTATCCAGCCACGGGTCTGCGTCCCGTCGAACGAGGCAGTCGTCATGGGCCCGTCCTCCTGCTCCTGTCGCGGGCCGCCGGGGCCCAGGCGGCCCGGCTGCCGCTCACCATCGCAACGCCGGGGTGCGGACCGGCGCATCGTAGAAGCGCAGGGTGTCGGGGTCGGTGACCATGAGGGTCAGGGAGAAGCCCCGCATGTCGAGGGCCGTGACGTAGTCACCGACCAGGTGCCGGACGAGCCGCACCCGGCGGGAGTCGAGGACCCGCGCCAGCTCACCGAAGATGCCGTACAGCTCGAGCGAGGTCACCGAGCCGAGACCGTTGACCAGGGCCACGACCGGGTCGTCGGGCCCTGGGCGAAGCGCGTCGAGCAGGGCGCCCGCCATGTCCTCCACCAGCGCGCCCGTGTGCTTCTGGCTCCTGGTGCGATCGGCACGCTCACCGTGGATCCCGACGCCGTACTCCAGCTCTCCTGACGGCAGCTCGAACGCCCGCTCGCCGGTGGCCGGTGCGTGATGCGCGGCGGAGGCGGCTGCGAGCGTCCGGCACCGGCCTGCCAGGGCGGTGCCGAGCTCCACCAGCGCGTCGAGTCCCATTCCCGTGTCCGCGGCGCCGCCCAGTACCTTCTCCACCAGCATCGTGGCACCCGTGCCACGGCGCCCGGAGGCGACCTCCGCGGAGTCGGAGGCCAGGTCGTCGTCGATGAGGACCCGCGCGCAGGTGATTCCCGCGTCGGCGAGCCGCTCGGCCGCGATCCCGAAATTGATCCGGTCGCCCGTGTAGTTCTTGACGATGTGCAGCACGCCCTGCGGTCCTGCCACCGCGCGGGACGCCCGGAAGATCTGCCGGTTGTGCGGGGAGGCGAACACCCTCCCGGGGCAGGCGGCGTCGAGCATGCCCGCGCCGACGTATCCGGCGTGCAGGGGCTCGTGCCCCGAGCCGCCGCCCGACAGCAGACCCACCCGGCGGGTCGGCGCGGCGTGTCTGGCGGTGAAGAACCCGTCGGCGGAGTCGTACGCCACGAGGTCCGCGTGTGCGCGGGCGAAGCCGGCCAGCGCGTCGGGGACGAGTTCACCGGTGCCGCTCTCGAAGTACCTGGCCATACGCCGAACCCCTTCCGTCCACGACCGCGGGACCGGACGAGTCGGCCTCCGGACGAGACTTCCATGGTGAGGGTGACCATGCGCGTTCGGCAACTCGCGGAGGGTGTCGACGGGTGGGGTGGTGGCCGCAGGCCCGGACGGGGGGGAGCCGGAGAGAGGAGGTAAGACGTATGGGGTCTAGACCTCTGTGGTGCTCGCCTCTACTCTGACGAACGCCGCCCGACCGGGCTTCTCGCGCCTTGGCATGTTCCTGCCCATGTGCTGCCCGGATGAGCGGAAACCGGCGTCGACGGAGAGGTGGCCATGGGAAACGGACGGCGGCGCGGGATCATCGGAGTGTTCTGTACGGCCGCGGCGGTCGCGGCGGCCCTGCTCCAGGCGCCCGCCGCGGGCGCACAGGAACAGCCGGGTGTGGCCACGAGCGAGGGGGCGGCCCCCAGGGTGCTGCCCGCCCTGCGGGAGTGGAAGGCGGAGCCCGGAGAGTTCCGGCTCGCAGCCGGTGCGCGGATCGTGCTCGATCACGCCGACGCCCGGACCACCGAGGACGCCCGCAGGTTCGCCGGTGAGCTGGAGGAGGTCACCGGGCGGAGCCCCGTGGTGGTGACGGCCCCGGACGGCAGGCCGGGGGACATCGTGCTGCGCCAGGACGCCGACGGTGACCAGGACCTGGGGAGCGAGGGTTACCGGCTGGAGTCAGGCGACCGGCTGACCGTCGTCGGTGCCACCTCCACGGGCGTCTACCACGGCACCCGCACCGTGCTGCAACTCCTGCGCGAGGACGGCGTCGCGCCCGCCGGCACGACCGTGGACGTACCCGAGTACCGGGAGCGCGGAGTCGGCGTCTGCGCCTGCTACATCCACATCTCGCTGGACTGGTTCGAGCGGCTGATGCGCGACATGGCCCACCAGAAGCTGAACCAGCTCTGGATCGAGGCGAAGGTGAAGAGCGACGTCGACCCGGAGTCGGCGTTCTGGGGGTACTACACCAAGGACGAGGTCCGCCGGCTGGTCGCGATGGCCGAGCGCTACCACATCGAGCTGATCCCGGAGATCAACTCACCGGGCCACATGGACACCTACCTGGAGAACCACCCCGAACTCCAGCTCAAGGACAAGGACGGCACGGCGTCCCCGCCCCGGCTCGACATCACCCGGCCCGAGGCGTTCACGTACTACACCTCACTCGTCGACGAGGCGCTCGACGCCTGGGGAACCCGGTCCTGGCACATGGGCGCCGACGAATACATGATCGGCTCCGCCTACCCCGACTTCCCGCAGCTCCAGGCGTACGCCACCGAGGAGTTCGGCCCCGACGCGACGCCGGACGACGTGTTCACCGACTTCGTGAACCGGGTGGGCGGCCACGTCCGCGAGAGCGGCCACACGCTGCGCGTCTGGAACGACGGGCTACTGGGACGCAACTCGGTCGTCCCGCTCGATGCCGACATCGCCGTCGAGCACTGGCTGGGCGGCGAGGACCCGCAGAAGCCGTCCTCGCTCCTCGCCGAGGGCCGCCCGGTGATGAACTCCGCCTACTCGCTGTATCTGGTACGCGGCGGATTCACCATGGATACACGGCAGTTGTACGAATCCGGCTGGACGCCGCTCCGCTTCGAGGGCGAGACGCTCACCTCGCGGCCCGCGAACCTCACCGGCGCGAAGATCAGCATGTGGCCCGACAGCGGAGCCGCGGAGACGGAGAACGAGGTCGAGGCCGAGGCGTTCATGCCCCTGCGGTTCATCGCGCAGGCCACCTGGGGCGGCCCGTCGCCGAGCGCCACGTACGACGGGTTCGAGGAACTGGCGCGGGGGATCGGGCACGCGCCGGGGTGGGCGGACAGCGGCCGTACGTCGTCCCTGCCCGACGGTACGTACGCACTGGTCGGCCCAGGCCGGGAGCGGCTCGGGCCGACGGCCGTCGGGGCGGGTGCGACGGTGGGCTTCGCGTCCGGCGGTACGGGGGCCTGGACGGTCACCGCCACCGCTGACGGCTATCGGACGCTGCGGTCGGCGGAGACGGGCCTGTGTCTGGACGTCGACCGGGGCAAGCGCTACCTGGGCGCGCCGTTGGAGCCCGGAGCGGAGCTCACCCAGGAGACGTGCGCGGCCGACAAGCGCACCCAGCGTTGGCAACTGGATGCGCCGGACGGTGAACTGACGCTCACGAACGCGATCTCCCAGCTCCATGTGACGGCGCGCCGGGCAGACGGAACGGCCGTCCAGACGGCGCCCGACGTCACCCCGCCCACCCGCGTACGGGCGCTCCCGCAGGGCTGAGCGGCCGGCGGCACGGCCGCCCGCGCTCAGGAGGAGCGAACGCAGAACGGATGCCCGGCAGGGCTGGCGTACACCCGGGAGCCCTGCCGGGCGGCGGAGTCGACGTCGTCCGTCGGCCGCAGCCGTCGGCCTCCGGCCGCGATCACCCGCGCGTCCGCGCTCGCCGCGTCGTCGGTGAAGAGGTCGAAGTGCATCTGCTGGGAAGGGCTGTCGGGCCACCGCGGCGGCTCGTGACCGGGGGAGTGCTGGACCACGATCACGGGCAGGCCGTGGGTCTGTACGAAGTGGTGCGTCGCCGTCTTCGTGATCGAGCCGCCGAGCAGCCCGTGCCAGAACATGCCCTCGCTCTCCAGGTCTGCGGCCTCCACGACCAGTGACGCCAGGCTGAAGTTCATGATGGTCTCCGTAAGTTGTAGGACGGCCGGCCCCGGAGGGCCGGGTGTGGCTCAGACCACGGGGATGATGCCGCCGTCGACCCGGAACTGGGCCCCGGTGAGCCATTTGGCGCGGCGGGAGGCGAGGAAGGTGATCATCTCCGCGACGTCCTCGGGTTCGCCGGGGCGCCCCATCGGCACGTCGAGGTGGTTCACGATCTGCTGTTCGACGGCGTCGATGCCCACGCCCTGGCTGTCGGCCATCTGCTGGAGATGGCCGGTCGCACCCTCGGTCATGACGAAGCCCGGCAGTACGCACACCACGCGTACGCCGCGCCCGCCCACCGCCGTCGCCAGTTCGCGGCTGTAGGCGTTGAGCGCCGCCTTCGAGGCGGCGTACGACGCCTCGGCGGGCTGGGGGAGACGGCTGGCGATGGAGGAGACGTGCACCACGACACCGGAGCCGCGTTCGGTCATCCCGGGAACCAGGGCCCGGTCGAGCCGGACCGCACTGAGCAGGTTCATCTCCAGATCCGCGAGCCAGGACGCGTCTGACCGCTCCAGGGTCGGCGTGGGTGAGGTCGCCGCTCCGGCGTTGTTGACCAGGACGTCGACGCCTCCGACGCTGTCCACCACGCGTCGTCCGAGCGCCGCCGCTTCCTCGTCGGACCGCAGGTCGGCGGGGATGAAGATCGCGGGCAGGTCCTCCGGGGGCGGGGTCCGCGAGGCGGTCAGCACGGTGGCGCCGGCCGCGGCGAAGCGGCGGGCCGTCGCCTGCCCCAGCCCTCGGCTGCCTCCGGTCACCAGTACGCGCAGGCCGCTGAGCCCGTCGTCCTCGTTCGTCGTCATGGTCGTACTCCTCGGTTAAAGTGAACCGGACTCCGGAAACTGTACAGGTAAGCGGAGTCCGATTCACCTTATGGAGGAACGTTGCCGTCATCACGTCCGCTGCGCGCCGACGCCCGCCGCAATCGCGAAGCGCTCCTGGCTGCGGCGCGGGAGGCCTTCCTCGCTGACGAGGACGCCCATGTGGAGGAGATCGCCCGTCGGGCCGGCGTGTCCGTCGGCACGCTGTACCGCCACTTCGAAACACGCGAGGCACTCATCGCGGAGGTGTACCGCCAGGAGGTCGCCGAGCTCTGCGCGGCACCCGCCGGGCTCTTGGCGAGGCATGCCCCGGACGATGCCCTGCGCGCCTTCCTGCTGCTGCTCGTTGAGCACGCGGCGGTGGGCAGGGGGATGGGCGAAGTGCTGGAGAGCATCATGGCGACCGATTCGCCGGTCTTCGACGACGCGCGGCACGAGATGGCCCGTGCCCTGGACGAGCTCCTCGCCGCGGGCGTCGCGGCCGGCCTCGTCCGCGAGGACGTCAGCGGGCGCGTGGTCCTGCGTGCCCTCGGCGGCATCTGCGGGTTGCGCGCCGAGGGCTGGAAGGACGACGCGATCCGTATCGCCACGATCCTCCACGACGGTTTGCGCCACGGCGCGGCGGGCGCCACGGGCCGGGGCGCGGTTCGCACGTAGCGAGGAGACGCGCCGGGTGGTCCACTGCTCCGTCGCTGTGCCGTCCAGGGCGGGACCCGCGCCGGAGGGGCCCGGGTCCGAGTCCCGCTGTGTGCCCGTCGCGGCCGCGTGGCGGTGCGGCGGAGGGCGGCGTCGTCAGTAGACGTCTCGGACGTAGCGCTTGTCCGCGGCCAGGCGCCTGACGAAGGCGGTGGCCTCGTCGCCGTCCATGCCGCCGTGGGCGACGGCGATGTCCCTCAGCGCCTGGTCCACGTCCTTGGCCATGCGTGCGGCGTCGCCGCAGACGTAGAAGTGGGCGCCGTCCTGGAGCCACTGCCACAGGCGGGGGCCGTGTTCCCGCATCCGGTCCTGGACGTAGACCTTGTTGCGCTGGTCGCGGGAGAAGGCGAGGTCGAGGCGGTCGAGGTGGCCGGACGCCTGGTGGGCCTCCAGCTCCTGGCGGTGGTAGAAGTCGGTGGCCCGGCGCTGTTCGCCGAAGAAGAGCCAGTTGGGGGCCGTGTGGCCGCGGGCCAGACGGTCCTCCAGGAAGCCGACGAAGGGGGCGACACCGGTTCCGGGACCGACCATGATCATGGGGGTGGCGGGGTCCGCGGGCGGCCGGAAGTGCGGTGAACGCTGGACGAAGACCTGGACCGGGCCGTCGTCGGCGCAGTCGGCGAGGTAGGTGGAACACACGCCCCCGCGCTCGCGCCCGAGGCCGTTGGTGTAGCGGACGACGGAGACCGTGAGGCGGACCTCCCCGGGGTGGGCGAGCGGGCTGGAGGAGATGGAGTACAGGCGCGGCTGGAGAAGCTTCAGGATCCCCGTCCACTCCGCAGCCGAAGCACGGACGGGGAATTCGGCGACGACGTCGGCGGCCTGCCGGCCCCAGCTCCACTTCGCCAGTGCGTCCTTGTTGTCCGGCCGCAGAAGGCGCTTCAGATCATGGCTCCCGGTGCGGTCCGCCGTGAACTTGAGCAGGTCGGTGGTGATGCGGGCGATGTCCAGGCGGGTGCGCAGGGCCTCTTCGAGGGAGAGCGGCGCGCCGTCGCCGAGGTCGACGGGCTCGTCGGGGCCGAGCCCGGTGAGGGCGAGCCACTCGGCGACGAGCGGCGCCCCGTTGGCCGGCCGTACGCCGAGGGCGTCCCCCGCTTCGTAGGCGAGTTCGCCGTCGCGTGTGTCGAAGGCGAACTGCCGAATCTCCTTCTGGGAGCTGGGCAGGCTCAGGAGCTTGTTGCCGACGAGCAGGGTGGCGAACGGCGATGCCTTCGTGTGGCCCACCTGCGCGGGCGCGGAGGGCGGCGCGGCGGCGGCCGGGGTGCTCGCGCCGGGCTCGGGGAGGGGCGTCCCGGCCGGGCCCGCCGGCACGGTCCGCCGCTCGTCGGCCGCCGTCAGCGCGGCGACGACCTGGCCGAGCCAGCGGTCGGCGGCCTCCTCGAAGTCCGGCTCGCAGTCCAGGCGGGGGACCAGCCTGGTGGCCCCGAGTGCGTCGAACCGCTCGTCCAGCCGGCGGCCGTGGCCGCAGAAGTCGTCGTAGCTGGAGTCGCCGAAGGCGAGGACCGCGTACCGGATTCCGTCCAGTCGCCCGGTGTCGGGGGCGGACAGCTCCTCCCAGAAGCCGGCGCCGTTGTCGGGGGCGTCACCGTCGCCGAAGGTGCTGGTCACCACGAGCACATCGGTGTCAGCGCCGAGTCGCGCCGGGGACGCCTCGGCCATCGGCAGCAGTTCGGGGGTACGGCCTGTCCCGGTGAGACGGTCGACCGTCCCGGTGGCGAACTCCTCCGCGTTGCCGGTCTGGGAGGCCCACAGGACGACCAGGCGGCGGGTCGGTACGGCGCTGTCGGTGCCCGGGGCGCCGGTCTGCGCGGGCGCGGCGGCTGGTGCCACGCCGCCGGGCGCGGCGGAGCGGGAGTACAGGCCGGCGAGTACGCCGTCGGCCCACAGGGCGTGCCCCGGACCGAGCGGAGCGCCCGGCGGCAGGACGGGCACACGTCCGTCGTCGGGTGGCGACAGGGCGAGGCCGGAGAGGTAGCCGGACAGATAGCGGCGCTCGTGCTCGGCCAGGGGCGCGGCGGCGAGGTCACCGATGCCGAACAGTGTGGCGAGCGCGTGGACGTCCACCGCCGCTGAGGCCGGGGCGGGCACGGGGTCGGGGGCCACGGGTGCGGTCTCCGGCCGGGTGTGCGGGTGCGCGGCCGGCACGGGGGCGGCTGTCCTGGAGACAGTGACGGCGCAGGCCTTGAACTCGGGCTGGAAGGAGAGCGGGTCGACGGCGTCGCTGGTGACGGCGTTGATGCTGAGGTATTCGCCGAACAGGTCGTTCCAGTGGAAGGGCGCGAAACAGGTGCCGGGAAGGATGCGGTCGGTGACCACGGCGGGCAGCACGGCGCGCCCTCGGCGCGAGGCGACTTCCAGATGGTCGCCCTCCACGACCCCGAGGGCGTCGGCGTCCTCGGGATGGACCTCCACGAACGGCCCGGCGTCCAGCTTGTTGAGCTTGGCGACCTTGCCCGTCCTGGTCATCGTGTGCCACTGGTGCTGAAGCCGTCCGGTGTTGAGGACGAACGGGTAGTCGTCGTCGGGGAGTTCCGCCGCGGGCAGGTGCGGACGGGCGAAGAACCGCGCACGTCCGCTCGCGGTCGGGAAGGCCAGCCGGGGGCGGGTGCCGTCCTCGCGCTCCAGGAGCTTCTGGCTCACCCCGTCGTTGAGGTAGCGGACAGGATTGCGGTCAGGGCCGTCGGCGGCCGGTGCCGGCCACTGGACCGGTGTGGTGCGCAGCCTCTCGTAGGTGACGCCGCGCAGATCCCAGCCCGTCGTGGGGTTCCAGGCCCGCTTGAGCTCCTCGAACACCTCCTCGGCGCAGCTGTAGGTGAACGCGTCGGCGAAGCCCATCGCGCAGGCGACCCGGGCGATCAGCTGCCAGTCGGGCAGCGCCTGCTCCGGAGGGTCGACGACGCCCTGTACGAGGGTGAGGTTCCGCTCGGAGTTGATCATGATGCCGTCGGACTCGGCCCAGAGCGTCGCGGGCAGGACGACATCGGCGTAGGCGTTGGTCTCGGTCTCGGCGAAAACGTCCTGCGTGACGACGAGTTCGGCGGCCTCGAGACCGGCGATGACGGTCCTGCGGTTGGCGACGGAGGCGACGGGATTGGTGCAGATGATCCAGCACGCCTTGATGTCACCGGCGGCCATCCGCTCGAACATCTCGACCGTGCCCCGCCCCACCTCGGTGCGCAGGCTGCCCTCGGGGATGTTCCACAGGTCCTCGACGAAGGTGCGCTCGGCGTCGACCAGGACCGAGCGCTGACCGGGCAGCCCGGGGCCCATGTATCCCATCTCCCGGCCGCCCATGGCGTTGGGCTGGCCGGTCAGGGAGAAGGGCCCGGAGCCGGGTCGGCAGAGGGCGCCGGTGGCGAGGTGCAGATTGACCAGGGCGTTGGTGTTCCAGGTGCCGTGGGTGGACTGGTTCAGGCCCATGGTCCAGCAGCTCATCCACTCACCGGCCTCACCGATCCACTGAGCGGCCCGGCGGATGTCGCTCTCGGGGATACCGGTGATCTCCGCGGTCCTCCCGGGCGGGTAGTCGGCGAGGAAGGCGGGCATCTCCCCCCAGCCCTCGGTGAATTCGGCGATGAACGCCTCGTCCGTGTGACCGTTGGCGACCAGCAGGTGCAGCAGGCCGTTGAGCAGGGCGAGGTCCGTGCCGGGTCTGATCTGGAGGAAGAGATCCGCCCTGTCGGCGGTGGCGTTGCGGCGTGGATCGACGACGATCAGTTTGGCCCCGGCCGATTTGATCCGGTCCATCATGCGCAGGAAGAGGATCGGGTGACAGTCGGCCATGTTGGCGCCGATCACGAGGAACGTGTCCGCGTGGTCGAAGTCCTGGTACGAGCCCGGCGGGCCGTCGGCGCCCAGCGACAGCTTGTATCCGGTTCCGGCGGAGGCCATGCACAGCCGGGAGTTCGACTCGATCTGGTTCGTCCGGACGAAGCCCTTGGCCAGCTTGTTCGCCAGATACTGCGCCTCCAGGGACATCTGCCCGGAGACGTAGAAGGACAGGGCGTCCGGCCCGTGCTCGTCCAGGATCGCCCGCAGCCTGCCGGCCACCGACGCGATCGCCTCGTCCACGTGCGTCTCGGCGGGCTGGACGCCCCGCTCGGTGCGCAGCAGCGCCCTGGCCGCGCGCCCGGGCGCCGCCATCATGTCCGCGCTCGTCGCGCCCTTGGTGCACAGACGGCCGGAGTTGGCGGGGTGGGCCTTGTCCCCGGACGCCTTCACCGCACGGCGCCGGCCGTCGCCGGGGTCCCGCGTGATGTCGAGAACGATCCCGCAGCCGACCCCGCAGTACGAACAGACCGTACGGACACTGTCCTTCTTCGAGCCAGTCGGCACCGAACCTCCACTTCCCGCCTCGCGTACCTTGTGAGCGGGCCCGTGCGGTCACCGCGGCCCGGGTCCCTCACCAGCACCGTAGAAAGATCGGGTTTCCGCCCCGTCACGCCGGGGGAGCGTCCGGGATTACACCTCACGCACACGCCAGGGCGTCCCGGTGTGAGATGCCCGGGCGCGCCGTACGAGCGGCACCCGCTGTGACCTCGGGGAACTGTGCGCAGGGGATCTCCTCGACCGACCACGAGCAGTTCGGTGTCCCCGCCTCCACCCTCCACCGGCCCGCAGCCACCAGGACGACGGCCGGCTCCAAGGGCTCTCCCGGCCGTGACGGGGGAGAGATCCGTCTCACAATATGGCGCGGAAGTTTGACATTAGATGAGCTTATGGTCAATAAAGGTGATGCTTTGGCCACTTATTCACGCCTTGTTGATCAAGGACTGTGAGGGGCTGCCCGCCTAGTCGAATGAGTACTGCCGTGTCCCACTCCGCCATCGTCGACCCTGTCGATCCCGTCGATCCCGCGGAGGAATGGGACGCCTGGCGTGCCGAGCGCCATCGCTCGCTCACGTCCCCGACCGGGAACCTCGCCCTGGTCGAGACCCGCTGGGCTCCGCCCGGCGAGATTCCGGACGCGGCGGACGCCCACGCGGACCTGCCGGACACCGTGACCGTCACGACTCTCCGGCGCACCGAGCGGGTCACCGGTGAGACCGAGTACGGCCTGCGCTTCTGGGACGCCGACGCACCCGCCATCCGTCACTTCGACCGGGTGGACGCCTTCCCCCACGACCCCGCCTGGGTCCTGGAAGCGACCTACACCCCCGTACCCGGCGCCCGGAGCATCGCCTTCGAGCACATCCGGGACAACGGCGGCAGCCGCGACCTGGTCGTCCCCGGCGACATCACACTCACCGTCGACGGCCGGGCCTACACGCTCAGCGCCTTCGACGACGACGGCACCCTGCTGCTCGTCTTCGGTGACCCGACCAACGGCGGGACCACCTACGGGGCCGGCCGCTTCCTCTTCGTGCGGCGCACGGACGACGAGAGCCGGGTCGTCCTCGACTTCAACCAGGCCTTCGTGCCGCCCTGCGGATTCTCCGATCAGTACAACTGTCCGATGCCGCCGCGACAGAACCGCTTCCACCTGCCCGTCGAGGCCGGCGAGAAGCTCCCCCTCTTCCGTGACGGCTTCGACGCCCAGCACTGATCACCCCCGCAGCTCCCCGCACCGAAAGAGCCCCCACCCATGAGCACCAAGAAGAAGATCTCGTACGGCATCGCCTCGGCCGCCGCTCTCGCCGTGACGCTCACCGCCTGCGGCGGATCGGGCGGGTCCAGCGCATCGGGCGGCACCTGGGACAAGAACGCGGTCGTCAACATCGGCTCGCTCTACGAGCCGCAGAACCTCGACAACACCGCGGGCGGCGGCCAGGGCGGCACCGAGGCGCTCAACGGCAACGCCTACGAGGGTCTGTTCAGACTCACCGACGACGGCAAGGTCGACAAGCTCCTCGCCCAGGACTACGAGACCAGCGCCGACGGGCTCACCTACACGTTCACCCTGCGCGACGGCGTGAAGTTCCACAGCGGCAAGGAACTCACCAGCCAGGACGTCAAGTACAGCCTGGAGAAGGTGCTCGCGGACGACTCCCAGTCCGCCCGCAAGAGCAACCTTGAGGTCGTCAAGGACATCGCGACCCCCGACAAGCGGACCGTGAAGATCACGCTGTCGAAGAAGTCGATCTCCTTCGTCTACAACCTCTCCTACGTCTGGATCATCAACTCCCAGGCGAAGAACCTGAAGACCACCGAGGACGGCACAGGTCCGTACACCCTCAACAAGTGGACCCGCGGTTCCGCGCTGAGCCTGAACCGCTTCGACGGCTACTGGGGCGACGCAGCTGCCAACAAGCAGGTCGTCTTCCACTACTACAAGGACGCCTCCGCGCTGAACAACGCGCTGCTGACCAACGCCGTCGACGTGGTCACCAGCGAGCAGTCGCCCGACTCCCTCGATCAGTTCAAGAGCACCGGCAACTACAAGGTGAACGACGGCGACTCCACCACCAAGCTGCTGCTGGCGTTCAACGACAAGGCCAAGCCCTTCACCGACGTCAAGGTGCGACAGGCGGTGTCCGCCGCCATCGACGACAAGAAGCTGCTCGAATCCGTCTGGGGCGGCTACGGCAAGGAGATCGGGTCGATGGTCCCGCCCACCGACCCCTGGTACGAGGACCTCACCGACGTCAACGCCCACGACGTGGCGAAGGCCAGGAAGCTGCTCGCCGAGGCCGGCTACGCCAAGGGCTTCAGCTTCACCCTCGACACCCCCAACTACGACCCGCACCCGACGGCCGCGACCTTCATCAAGTCCCAGCTCGCCAAGGTCGGCATCACCGTCAAGATCAACACGATCACCCCGGACGAGTGGTACACGAAGGTCTACAAGAACCACGACTTCACGGCCACGCTCCAGGAGCACGTCAACGACCGTGACCTCGTCTGGTACGGCAACCCCGACTTCTACTGGGGCTACGACGACCCGCAGGTCACCACGTGGGTGGAGCAGGCCGAAGAAGCGTCCAGCACCGCCGAGCAGACCGAGCTGCTGAAGAAGGTCAACCGGAAGACCGCCGAGGACGCCGCCAGTGACTGGCTGTACCTCTACCCGCAGATCGTCGTCGCGAGCAACAAGCTCTCCGGCTACCCGCTCAACGGCCTGAACTCGCAGTTCTTCGCCTACGACATCAAGAAGACGGGCTGATGGCGCGCTATCTGCTGCGCCGGCTCGCCTTCCTGGCCGTATCCCTGGTCCTGGCGAGCGTGGTGCTCTTCGTGCTGCTGCGCATGCTGCCGGGCGACCCGGCGAACGCGCTCACCGCGGTCGGCGCCGGGCCCGAGCAGATAGCGGCGGCCCGCCACAGCATCGGCTCCGACCGCCCGCTGCCCGAACAGTTCACCCACTGGATCGGGCAGCTGGCGAGCGGTGACCTCGGAACCTCGTTCGTCAGCTCGCTGCCGGTGGGACCCGAGGTCGGCGCCCGGCTGAACGTCACCGTGCCGCTCACGCTGGCCGCGTTCGTCCTCGCCGTCCTGGTCGCCGTGCCCGCCGGGTTCGTCGCCGCGTACAAGCGGCACACCTGGTACGGCGCGCTGCTCAGCGGGGTGTCCCAGCTGGGCATCGCGATCCCCGTGTTCTGGCTCGGCATGATCCTCATCGCGGTGTTCGCACTGAACGCCGGCTGGCTGCCGTCGGGCGGCTTCCCGCAGGACGGCTGGGACGACCCGGCGGAGGCGGTCCGTGCCCTCGTCCTGCCGGTCGTGACCATCGCCCTGGTGATGAGCGCGTCCCTGATCCGCTACGTACGCTCCGCCACCCTCGACGTCCTCGGCAGCGACTACCTGCGCACCGCCCGCGCCCTGGGCTCGTCCTTCGGGCTCGCCATGTGGCGGCACGGGCTGCGCAACGCCGCCGTACCGGTGATCTCCGTCCTCGGTATCGAGCTCGCCTCGACCCTGCTCGGCGCCGTGGTCGTCGAGTCGGTGTACGCACTGCCCGGCCTCGGTTCGATGCTCGCCACCGGCATCGCCCAGCACGACTACCCGGTCATCCAGGGCGTGCTGTTCGTATCGACCCTCGCGGTGCTGGTGATCGGCTTCGTGGCCGACCTGGTCCAGCGGACCGTCGACCCGCGGCTGCGCGGCCGGCTCTCGGGAGGTGCCCGATGACCGGGACGGACCTGCTCGCCCCCACGAAGCGGCGCACACGGCGCTCCGCCACCCTCGTCGTCGGCTGCGTACTCGCCGGTCTGATCGCCCTGTCGGCCGTGGTGTCGTTCTTCTGGCTGCCCTACGACGCCGACGACACCTCCGGCGGACGGCTCGCAGGACCCGGCGGCTCCCACCTGCTCGGCACCGACAAGCTCGGGCGCGACCTGTTCACCCAGGTGATGACCGGTTCACGCATCGCTGTCGAGGCGGGCCTCGGGTCGGTGCTCGTCGCGGCCGCCATCGGGGTCACCCTCGGCGTGCTCGCGGCATACGCACAGGGCTGGCTCGACGACACACTCTCGGCGTTCCTCGACATCCTCATCGCCTTCCCGACGCTCCTGCTGGCGATGCTCGTCGTCGCCGCGCGCTCGGCGACGCTCGGCTCTGCGGTCCTGGCGATCGGCCTGGCACAGAGCGCGGTCGTGGCACGGCTCGTGCGCATCCTGGTCAAGCGGGTCCTGGCCCAGGACTACATCACCGCGGCGCGCACCTCGGGCACCTCCTGGCCGCGTACCGTCCTCTCGCACGTCCTGCCCAACATCTGGCCGACGCTGGCGGTCAACCTCGCCCTGCAGTTCGGGCTCGCCGTGCTCGCCGAGGCGGGGCTGTCCTACCTGGGCCTCGGAGCGCCACCGCCCAACGCCTCCTGGGGCCGCATGCTCCAGGAGGCCCAGGCCACCTTCACCACGGCGCCGGCCGGCGCGCTCGCGCCCGGCATCCTGCTCGTCCTGCTCGTCATCGGCGTGAACCTCATCGCCGACGGCCTGCGTGACACCCTCGATCCGGCCACCCGGCGGAGGCGCACATGACTCTCCTCGACGTCAGCGGACTGACGGTCCGCGCCCCCGACGGACGGACCCTGGTCGACGACCTGTCCTTCACCGTCGCCGGCGGAGAACGACTGGGCCTCATCGGCGAATCGGGTTCGGGCAAGTCACTGACGACGCTCGCGGTGCTCGGGCTGCTGCCCGACGGCATGACCTGTGCAGGCAGCGTCGAACTGGCCGGGACACAGATGATGGGCGCCCCCGAGAGGCGGCTCACCGCCGTCCGCGGGCGGGACGCGGCCGTCGTCTTCCAGGAGCCCCTGACCGCCCTTGACCCACTGATGCGGCTCGGCCGCCAGATCGCCGAACCGCTCGCCCGCCGCACCGGCCTCAAGGGCAAGCGGCTGCGCGAGGCCGTCCACGAGGCCATCGAACAGGTACGGCTGTCCGACCCCGCCCGTATCTCCCGCGCCTTCCCGCACGAGATCTCCGGCGGACAGCGTCAGCGCGTCGCCCTGGCCATGGCACTGGCCTGCGAGCCCAGGCTGCTCATCGCCGACGAGCCCACCACAGCCCTGGACGTGTCCGTACAGGCCGAGATGCTGGAGCTCATCGACGGCCTGGTCCAGGAGAGGGAGATGGCTGTCCTGTTCGTCAGTCACGACCTCGCGGTCGTGGCCGGGGTCACCGACCGGGTGCTGGTCATGAAGGACGGCCGGGCCGTCGAGCAGGGCGCGGTCCTCGACGTCGTACGCGCGCCGCACGAGGAGTACACCAGGGCCCTGGTCGCAAGTGCCCGGAAGCTGGAATCCGCCCTGGACCTGAGGAGCCCGCGATGACACCCGTGCTGGAGCTGAAGGACGCCGCGGTCCGCTACCGCAGGACCGCGGCGGATGTGGTGCGGGACGTGTCACTCGCCGTCGAGCCGGGCGAGAGCCTCGCGCTGGTCGGCGAGTCCGGTGCGGGCAAGACGACACTGCTGCGCCTGCTGCTCGGCCTGGCCCGCCCCACCGCCGGCACCGTCCGCTTCGACGGAGCCGACCTGAACACCCGCGACCGTGAGCAGATGCGCCGCTTCCGCAGCAGCGTCCAGTGTGTCTTCCAGGACCCCTACTCCTCGCTCGACCCCAGCCGTCGGGTCGGTGCGATCGTCGCGGAACCGCTGCGCTCCCTCGGCCTCGACACCCGCTCCACGGCGGGACCCAAGGTCACCGCGGCGCTGGAGCGCGTGGGGCTGCGGGCGGACGCCGTCGACCGCTATCCGCACGAGTTCTCCGGCGGCCAGCGCCAGCGCATCGCCATCGCCCGCGCCACGGTCTGCGACCCGCGTGTCCTGCTGGCCGACGAGCCGGTCAGCGCGCTGGACGTCACCACCCGGGTGAAGGTCGTCGATCTGCTGGCCGAGCTGAAGGAGGAGCGGGGACTGACTCTCGTGATGGTCTCCCACGACCTGTCGGTCGTGGCCTCCCTGTGCGAGCGCACCGCCGTCCTGGAGCGCGGTCAGGTCGTCGAGCAGGGAGCGACGTCCCAGGTGCTCGGTGCACCCGCGCACTCCTACACCCGCCGGCTGATCAAGAGCGTGCCCCGACTGCCCGTCTGATCCTCGACAGGGCTGCGCCAGCCCGGACGCACGACGCCGCCGGGAGACCTTCGTGTCCCCCGGCGGCGCCGTGACCGTCTGTCAGTACGGTGTGTCAGGACGGCTTCGCGGCCGTCGTGAACGGCAGCACCAGCCGGGAGGGATGGTCGGCGTCACGGTAGATCTTGTGCGTGACGGGGCGTCCCACCGGCAGGTGGAAGGCGTCCGGCGGCAGCAGCGCGTTGTGCTCGTCCGCCAGCGGCTCGTCGTTGGAGAGCTCCACGACCAGTTTGTGCCCCGGCAGGAACGTCGCACCGAACGGGTAGACGCGCAGCACGTACTCCTCGATCTTCCCCGGCTCGACCGGCACCGCGCGCGTGTGCGGGTGGTGGGGGTCGCCCTCGGTGGTGCGCTCCTCGTCGAGCTCGCGGTGCGACGCCTTGAGGTAGGCGGTCGTGATGAGCTGACGTTTGCCACCCGGGGCCTCGTCCCACATGCGCAGGATGAAGTTCGTGTCGCTCTGGTCGATCTCCGCGAAGAGGTGCGCCGCACCCTGCCCGATCATCTCGGTGGGCTCGGTGAACGGGGCGGTGCTCCAGCTGAGGATCTCCACCTTGTCGGTCACCGTCAGCGGTGCCTGGTAGAAGCCGTCGGGGGCCGCGTGCTCGGCTCCCATCAGCTCGGGCTCGAAGGAGAGCACACGACGCGGGCGCAGATAGAGCGGCCTGTGCTCCAGGTCCTTCGGCGGCCACTGCGCGCCGGTGACGGTCTCGCGCGAGCCCTCGACATGGACGGAGACGGCCGGCTCGTCCATGACCCCGTTGTCGATGCCCTTGAGCCAGTACTCGTACCAGCGGAACATCTTGTCGTGCTCCTCGACGAAGGGGCGCGACTGCATCGGGGGGTACGGCCCGATGTCGAGCTTCTTCGGGCCGTTCAGCGCGTTGTAGAGCTCGATGGTCCCGTCCATCGTCCAGCCGCGGCCCTGGTCGATCTGGAGCCACACGGGGATGTCGATGGCGGGTGCGAGCGTGACGGGGTTGCGCTCCTCGTACCACTCGCCGTCGACCTCGTTCATCACGATGTCGAACCAGGCCTCGTGGTTCTTGGGGTAGTTCAGGACATGGAACAGGTTGGGCCAGGCGGCGACGTCCGGGTCCCGCAGGCGCTCGGCGACACGCTTCTTGATCTCCTCGGGGGAGTAGGTCTCCAGCATGCGGGACTTGACGCCGTCGGTGAAGGCCCAGCCGGAGTCACCACCGCGGCCCTCGCGGGCGGCGCGCGGCATGAACCACATGACGCCGCCGTGGTAGGTGGTCTCGTAGAAGTCGAAGTGACCCCCGCTCACGAAGATCGCCTTGAGGCTCGGCGGCCGCTCGGCGGCGGCCAGCACCTGCATCGAGCCGAAGTAGGAGATGCCGATCATGCCGACGTTGCCGTCGCACCACGGCTGAGCCGCGACCCACTCGATGAAGTCGTAGGCGTCCTGGCCGAGGGAGACTCCACCGGCGTTGTAGTTGCCGATGTGCTCGCCCTCGGAGGCGCCGGAGCCGCGCAGGTCGCCGATGACGTGGACGTAGTCCTCCGCGACGACACGCGCGATGTCACCGGCCTCGATGCAGCCGTCCCACATCGGGCTGGGGCGCCGCTGCGGCGGCGTGGTGAGCGCGAGGGCCTGGAGCTCCTTGCCGTACGGGCTGAGCGCCACGAGCGCGGGACGCGGCTTGTCGTCGACGCCGCTGTAGGTGTCGGTCGCCAGCACGACACCGTCGCGCATCGGCACCCGTAGATCCTTACGGACGGCGATCTTCCGCCCGCCCGCCTGGATCGTCTGGAAGTCAGTCATGAGTGCGGAGCTCCTGTATCACGAGGTCTGGTTGTGCTGCGTGCGGTAGCCGTGCATCGAGGTGAAGAACGGCGACGGCTCGAGCGTGGGGTCGCCGGTGTAGCCGAGCTCATCGGCCGCGGGGGCGAACGGGGAGTACGGCGAATCCGACTCCCGCAGGCCGGCTTCGAGGCAGCCGCAGGCGGCCGCGCCGACACGGCTCTCGGCTTCGAGGCTCTGCGAGAGGGCCTCCTGCGCCTGCGCGGCGTCCAGCTCGACGCCGTACGGTGTTCCGTCGGCGCGGCGGTACGGGTGACCGAGGTACAGGTGCTGCGGACGGACCTCGTCGCGCAGGTACTCGAGACCGGTGCGGTAGGCGGCCGGGTCCGTGTAGCCGGGAAAGCCGTTGGCGGCCCCGTGGACCTGTACGGCGTCGCCGACGAACACCGAGCGCTGGCCGTCGATGGCGTAGGCGACAGAGCCCGGGGTGTGGCCGGGGACCGAGTGCACCGAGACGGTGACGTCCCCGCCGAGGGAGAGGGTCTCACCGCCCCTGACGAGTACTGAGGGCTCCATCTCACCGGAGATGACGGCCTGCGTGGCCGCCGTCACCTTGGCCTCGCCCTCAGGATCACCCACATACCGGCCGCGTCCCGCGAGGTACTCCTCGACGTGGGCCCGCCGTGAGCGGAGCATCGGTGCGTCCGCCTCGTGGATCACCACCTTTGCCCGCCGCCCGGTGAGCTCCCACAGGGCGTGCGCCCCGCCGATGTGGTCGATGTGACCGTGGGTCAGCAGGATCCACCGGACGTCCTCGATACGGCGCCCGATCGCCTCCAGCGCGGGAGCCATCCCCTCGGCGGGCGAGGAGGCGATCCCCGTGTCGACGACGGCCGGTTCGGGCGCGTCGATGTAGAAGCTGTAGAGGCCGAACCGGCCCCACGGTGAGACCAGGGGATGGACGTCGACTGCTTGCGTCATGGCTCTCTTTCCGAACTCGTGCGTGGGGCCGGACTCGTGCGTGGGGCCGGCCGGTTCAGCGGCGGCCGAGGAAGTCGCGGGTCTCGGCGAAGACCTGGTGGTACTCCGGGATCCACGAGAAGTGCTGGACGAATCCGTGGCCCGCGCCCTCGTAGCGGCTCACCGTCGCGTCCACGCCGGCCTCCCGCAGCCGTCGGCCGTAGAGCTCACCCTCGTCCCGCAGCGGGTCGTGCTCCGCGGTGACGACGAGGGCGGGCGGCAGCCCGGTGAGGTCAGCACGCTTGACCGGTGAGACGAGCGGGTCCGCGGGATCGGCGCCGCTGTCGAGGTAGAAGGCGTTGAAGGGCTTCAGGCCCGCCGTCTCCATGCCGTAGCCCACGGCGTTCTCGCGCAGCGACGCATAGCGGTCGACGTCGAAGTCCAGGTCGAGCGAGGGGTAGTAGAGGACCTGGTGCGTGATCCGGTCGAAGCCCTCGTCGTGAGCCCTGGCCGTGACCGCCGCGACGAAGGTGCCGCCCGAGCTGTCGCCCGCGACGGCGAGGGTAGTGCCGTCCCACGCCAGGGTCCTGCCTTCGTCGGCGACCCACCGTACGACCGCGTAGCAGTCGTCGAGACCGGCCGGGAACGCCGCCTCGGGCGCCAGCCGGTAGCTGACGGAGACGACCTTGAGCCCGGTCTCCTTCGCCAGCGAGCGAGCGACGTGGTCGTGGGTCTCCAGGCTGCCGAGGAAGAAGGCGCCGCCGTGGAAGTAGACCAGTACGCCGTGGCTGCCGGCCTCGGTCGGCGTGTAGATCCGCACGGGGACCTCGCCCGACGCCGTACGCGCGGTCAGGTCCTCGACCGCGTGGAGCGGCAGACGCTCGGCCAGGGGCGGCACATGTGCCTCGTCCCCGGCGCGCATGGCGACCGGGTCGAGCGGGCCCCCGGACGGGGCCGGCAGTCCGGCGACGAACTCGGCGATCTCGGGATGCAGTGTCATGGCGTCACTTCTCCGACGCGAGAGCCGCGGGCTTCTGCCCGGGGAAGACATCGTCGATCTCGCCCTCGTTCCACGCCTGGCGCGAGATGCGCTGCAGCTCGTCGGTCACGGGCTTGCGGGTGGCCTGGAACAGGGCGAGGGCCTCCTGTACGGAGTCGGCCTCCCGCAGGGCGTCGGCGAGCGCTCCGGCGTCCTCGACCGCCGAGTTCGCGCCCTGGCCCTGGTGGTGCAGCATCGAGTGCGCCGCGTCGCCCATGAGGACGACGGAGCCGGAGTGCCAGGTGTCGATCGGGTCGATGTCGTAGACGGCGCGGATGTTCACGGCGTCCATGTCGAGGTCGCGCGTGATGTTCACCAGGCGCTCGTCGAATCCCCGCACCGTCGCCAGGAGCTGATCCTTGGTGACCCGCGGTACCCAGGTTCCGTCCGGGCACAGGGCGGTGATGTCGAACGACACCTGGTTGCGGTGGCGCAGCGGCAGCAGATAGATTTTCGTGCCCCTGCCGATGTACATCCGGAGGTTGTCGTCGACGATCATCCCGTAGGCGTCGTCGGCGGAGATGACCACGCGGTAGGCGTGCTCACCGGAGAACACCGGGTCCTTGTCACTGAACAGCTGCTTACGGACCACCGACTTGATGCCGTCGGCCCCGATGACCAGGTCGGCCTCGGCGCTACGGCCGTTGGCGAAGGTGAGGACGGCGCTGTCACCCTTGTCCTGGACGGACTCCAGCTTGTGACCGAGGTGCACCATGCCCTCGGGGAGCACGCCGAGAAGGGCGTCGATGAAGTCCCCGCGGTGGATCAGGTGGGTGTGGATCTGCTCGCCCGCGGCAGGCCAGGCCTCCTGCATGATCCGCTCACAGGCGGGCGTGAGGATCTCGAAGGCCTCGCTGGGCGAGCTCACTCGCGCGATCGCGTCGAAGATTCCCCACTCACGGAACCGTTGCATGGTGGAGGGACGCAGACCGATGCCCGCGCCGGCCTCCCTGATCTGGTTCGCCTGCTCGTAGACGTTCACGTCCGCACCGAGCAGGCTCAAAGCCTTGGCCGCCGACGCGCCGCCGTATCCCGCTCCGACGATCGCGATCTTCAGGTTCTTCAGGTCCGAGAGTTGCATGGTGGTTCTCTCTACTTCTGGATGGTGAGGAAGTCGGCAGGGTTGTCGACGAAGATCGTCTTGATCGCGGCCTCGTCGAGGCCGGCGTCGCGGAGGTCCGGGATGAGGTCCTCGAAGATGTAGTTGACGCTGTGGCCCTTCACCCCCGGCCAGCCAAGCGGGCTGCAGTTGGCGTCGGCGGAGGCGAGGACCTGCTTCAGCCGGCCGTCGCCGATGAAGCGGAGGAAGTGGTTCAGGCGCTCCTGGCGCGGGCGGGCCCAGAACGGCGGGTCCGGCAGCTCGGTCTCGTAGCCGAAGGTGTCGAAGCCGATGCGTCCGCCCTGCTCGGCGATCCATACGTCGCGCGTCTTGTCGGCGTTCACACCGTCGTCGACGTGCCCGAACAGGACCCGGTCCAGAGGGAGTCCCTCCTCGGCGAAGATCGCGATCGCGTTCTCCGCGTCGATCGCGAGGTGCGTCAGGATCGGCACGCCCGTGGTGAGCGAGGCACGGGCAGCGGCACGGTAGATGCGCTTGTCCAGGTCCGTCATACGGCCGCCGCGGCTCACCCCGACCTTGATGACACCGGCGAGACCACCGGTGTTGCCGATGCCGACGGTGATCTCGTGGACGAACTGCCGGGTGAGGTAGTCCACATCGGCCCGCGCGAAGTGCGGCAGGGCGGTGTCGCCGCCGACGAAGCCGGTGCAGGCGACGATGTGGACGCCCGTCTTCGCGGACAGCGACTTGTAGTGGTCGACGTCGCGGCCGTTGCAGATCCCGGTCGCGTCCACGAAGGTGCCGCCGCCGTACTCGTGGAACGCCCGCAGCTTCGGGGCGGTCTCCGCGTACCGTTGCTCGGGGGTCTTCCACCACTGCGTGTCCAGCTCGGAGCCGGGCATTCCGTAGCCGATGTGCTCATGGATGGCCACGAGACCCAGCTCCTCGGCCGGTACCGGCCCAAGGACGGTATTCACTCTCGACACAACACTCACCTTTGAGTAAGAGACTTGATGGTCGTTCGCGTCGGCGCGCTCAGCGCACCGACAGCAGCTCGCGCGGGTTGTCCACGAGAATCCGTCGCACGTCCTCGTCGCCGAGGCCCTGCTCCGTCAGGAGCGGGACGAAGGAGGTCAGGACGTAGCTGTACGACAGCCCGTTGCCGGTGTGGCCCTTCGCCACCCCGGTCGCGTTGCTGGACAGCAGCACCCGGTTGCCGAAGCCGTCCCGCACGAGGCCGGCGACCAGGGCCGCGCGCTCGGTATCCGTGATGTGGTCCTCGTCCCGCACACCGACGTGGTCGAGCGCGACATAGGCGCCACGGCGGGCGATCTCGAAGGGCGCGCCCGCGGCGACGGCGTCCTTGCGGTCGAGTCCGCCGACGACGACGCGATCGGCCGGTACCTTCTCGTCGAGGACGACACCGAGGTCGTGGGCGGCGTCGCTCCCGTAGCGGATGGAGACCGCGACTCCGGTGCTCAGAGCGGTCCTGGCCGCACCGCGCAGAAGGCTCTCGTCGGTCGCGGTCATGCCCTCGCGGGTCGCGACGGTGGCGACGAGGCCCGCGGCGCCGCGCCGCTCCACGCGGGGGACCACCATGCCCTCGGTGACCTCTTCGGTGAAGAGGCCGGCGAACTTCTCGGCCGGCCACGGCGTCGGCGGGTTGGTCTGCGGCGTGAGGAAGTAGCCGCCGAGCAGCTCCTCGGGGCCCTGGCCGGTCGAGGCGACGATGTGCACGCCGGTCGCGCGGGAGAGGGACTCGTACAGCGGGACGTCCCGGCCGTGGAACATGCCGGTGCTGTCGACGATCGTGCCACCGCCGTGGGCGCGGAAGTCCTTCAGCTTCGCCGCGAGGGTCTCGAAGATCTCCGCGCGGTCGATGGTGATGTCGAAGGCGTGCTCCGCGCCCGGGACCACCGACAGCAGCGCCTCATGGACCGAGACGATGCCGAGCTCCTCGGCCGGTACAGAACCGAGAACGGTGTTCACGGTTCCCGGGGTTGTGCTCTTGACGCTCATGCCTGCCCTCACATGTCCGAGTGGGGGTGCGCCGCACCCTTGTGGCTCCAGTCACCGTAGCCATTCGGTTTACATGGCGTCAATGAAACGAACACCAAGAAAAAATATTGCACGGGGCGTGGGGCGATGTATCCGGAAACCCTGCGGGCGGCCCGGATGAGTCACGCCCTCACGCGGATGCGACGTCTGCTCGGTGACGATCTCGTCGTCCGGCAGGGGACAGGTGTCACGCTGACCCCGCGTGCGATGGAGCTGATCGCGCCGCTGCGCGGCGCTCCGCAGCAGACGGCACACATCGTGAACTTCCCCGGCTTCACCCCGGCCACGGACCGGCGCGTCATCACCATCGCCATGACGAACAGCACGGCGTTCGTGGTCGGCCCCCGGCTGACCCGGCTCGTCGCCGAGCGCGCCCCTCACGCCAGGCTGCGTCTGCGTACGTTCACGGTGCCGACCGAGTCCACCTTCACCGATGACGGCGTCGACGTCGTACTGATCTCCGAGGGGCACTTCTCGCCCTACCCGCGTGAACGGCTGTACAACGACCGCTGTGTGGTGGTGGCTCGACCTCCTGACCACACAGCCGCACATCGTCGTCGACACCGACCGGCGCGTCTTTCCCTACTCGCTGCTCGAGGACAAGGGAATCGAGTATCGCGTCGGCGTGATGATCTCCGACTTCCTGCTGGTGCCCTTCCTGGTCGCACGGGCGGGCGGTATCGCCCTCCTCCGCCACCAGGTGGCCGCCACCATGCGGACGCTCGCCGACCTTCGGATCGACGAGTTCCCGTTCCCTCTGCCCGGGCTCGGGACCGACATGGTCTGGAACCCCCGGCTCGGTGACCAGGACTTCACCGAGTGGCTGCGGGCGCTGCTGTTCGACGTGGCGGGCGATCTCTGACGCCTCAGGCTGTCAGGAGCCCCACCCAGCTGGCAGCGAGCTCTTCGAGCATCTGGTCACGCGTGAGCTTCCAGTCGGCGCCTTCCCAGTTCTGCGCGACGAAGTCGAGCTGTGCCATCGCGAGAACGCCCCGGAAGTAGCGTTGGTGGGGCTGGAAGCGCCCGGCCGTCTCCAGCCCGTCCTCGATGTCGCTGATGGCCTCCGCCATCCACTGCTCGACCAGGTCGGTGAGTTCGGGTTCGATCACCGCGGCATCGCGGCCCAGGCGGATGATCGGCCGGATCGCCGGCCAGCTGTCCGCGGTCCGCCGCAGCCATGCCGTGATCGCCTCCGGCGTCCCGTCGACGACGGTGGCCACGAGGTCCTGCGCCGTGGAGCCGTGCTCGGGGGAACCGATGCGCTGCAGCACGTCGTTCAGCTGCTCGTCGATGAGCGCCTTCATCAGCTCGCTGCGGGAGGAGAAGTACGCGTAGAAAGTCACCCGTGTGGTGCCCGCCGCGGTCGCGATGTCGTCGACCGTGGTCGCGGCGTATCCCTTCGCCTTGAAGAGCTCAAGACCTGCCTCCAGCAGCAGTCGCCGGGTCATCCGCTTCTGCGCCTCACGAAGGTTCGCCATGGCCGCATCCTAGCGCGCCGCTGCAAGCCGAGCGTACACGCCGACTTTACGTTTATCGCAATATGTAGATATTTAACAAGCTGTAAGGCGAATGGCTTTATTGTGAAGATGCTCACACAGCGTGCCCCCGAACCTGGCGGGCATGGCCAGTGCCACCACCAACATGCTCCGTGACCTCGGATTCGCCCTCGGACCCGTCATCGTCGGCGCGGTCGCCCTCAGCAACGCGGGGTCGTCGTTCGCCGCGAACCTGTCCGTAGCTGACCTGCCGGCCGCCCAGGTGGCAGCCGCGAGCGAGGTCGCGGCCGCCGGAGGACCCATCGCGGTCAACAGTCTCCCGGCAGGTGCGCCCGGGTCCGCGACGCACGGTCTGGCCCTGGACGCCATGGGCAGCGGCTTCACCACGGCCTTCCCGGTCTGCGGTGTGGCGGCGGCGGACGCCGCGGTGCTGACCGCCTTCGGCATGATCGGGGTCAGCGGCCACAGGTCCGCCAAGGACGGGGGATTCGCGCCGGAGTCTCCCGCAGGTGACGGCGGCCGGGCGGAACCCGCCCCCACCACCGTGTAGCCGGCACGGGCCGGGCCCCGTCACCGCCCGGACCTTCGCGGCCGCAGCAACCGACAGGGTCCGCGCCGTCCGGCGCGGACCCTGTCCGGCGTTCGTCTGAACAGGCCCGGGGGAGCGGGCCCTTGACCGGGCCCCTGACCACTCGCTGCCGGAACGCGGGGCCAATCGGGTGAAGTTGGGCGAACCCGGCAGTCATGTGCCGTTTCCCGGAACGGCGAACGGCGGTTGTCCATGACGGGAGACCGATCGGTGTGACGCACGGCTGTTCAGCCGACTCCACGGTTCCTGGGCGAGCCAACCGGATCCCCGTTCCCTGGACCCTTGGAGTTACACACAGTGCGAGTCGCTCTCACCGGGGCCACCGGCTTCCTAGGACTGCGTCTGGTCCGTGAGCTGCTGGAGCGCCACGACTCGTTGACGGTCCTCGCGCACGCCGGGTCGGACCCCGCGCTCGGGCGGATCACCCGCTTCCTGGAGCTGACCGACGCCCCGGACGCGCTGATCGCGGACCTTCCCCGCAGGCTCCGTGTCGTGGAGGTCGACCTGGGCCGGCCGGGCCTCGGGCTGCACGACGAGGCGTTCCGGCGGCTCGCGGACGAGCTGGACGTGATCTGGCACAGCGCGGGCAACATCAACCTGGACGACGACATCGGGAACCTCCGCCGCGTCAACGTCGAAGGCACCCGGCGCGTGCTGGAGCTGGCCGCTGCGGGCAGCCGTAAGCCGCTGCTCCACCACGTCGGCACCGCCTTCGTGGGCGGGGCACGGCGCGAAGGTGTCGTCTACGAGGACGAGTTGGACAGCCGGTACGGCTTCGAGAACAACTACGAGCGGTCCAAGTACGAGGCCGAGGTCCTCGTCCACGACTGGGCGCGCGCCCAGGGGCGCCCCGTCGTGGTCATGCGGCCGAGCATCCTGGTCACCGATCTGCCCCCGTACCCTGAACTGCCCCAGCACCCCCTGCAGTTCCTCTCCCGGATCGTACGGGCGTCACTGCGGAGCGCCGGCCCCGGCCCGGCCGGCGTACCCGAGGAGCGCAGGCCGGTGGTGCGGCTGGCCGGTCACCCGGAAGGGCATCTGAACCTGATGCCGGTGGAGCACGCGGCGGCCGTCATGGTGCGGCTGGCGAGCCGGCCGCCTTCGGGGCGGACCGACGTCTACCACGTCGTCCACGACCACGATGTGGCGGCCACGGTCCTCACCGACCTGATGGAGCGGATCGCACCGGTGAAGGTGCGGCTCGTCGAGAACAGGCCGGACGACCCGGAACCGCTGGAGGCGGCCGCGGACCTGTACCCCGGATTCACGCCGTACCTCAGCCACCGCCGCCGGTTCGACGACACGCGTGTACGCACCCTGCTGGGCCCGTACACGTCCGGGATCCGCGTCGATCTCGACTATCTGACCACCGGCACGACGCTCACCCCTCCTCCTGACGGGAATCCGACCCTTGTTCCTGCCGGCACCTCCTGACGAGGCCGTCACCGCCTCACCGGTCTTCACCCCGGAACAGATCGCGGCCCGCGTCGGGCGGTTCCGGGACCCCGCCCATATCGTCGCCGATCCCACCGGTCGCGCACTGGGCCTGGTGACCGGGCCCAGGCCCCCGGGCGACATCGTCGGCACCCTGCCGCCGCTGTACCCGGAGTGGCTGGGAGGGCGGACCTTCTGCGAGGCCCACGGTGTCCGCTTCCCCTACGTGGCCGGGGAGATGGCGAACGGCATCGCGACGACACGCATGGTGGCGGCGATGGCCAGGGCCGAGATGCTCGGGTTCTTCGGCGCCGGCGGCCTGGCCCTTCCCGAGGTGGAGCGGGCGGTGCGGGCGCTGGCCGCGGAGCTGGCCGGCCTGCCCAACTGGGGGGTGAACCTGATCCATTCACCGAACGAACCCGATCTGGAGTACCAGGCCGCCAAGCTGCTCCTGCGCCACGCCGTCCCCTGCGTCTCGGCGTCGGCGTACATGGAACTCACCCCGGCCGTGGTCCTGTGCTCGGCCGCGGGGCTCCGCCGGGGCCCGGACGGACGGATCGTGCGGCGTACCCGGGTCTTCGCCAAGGTGTCACGACCCGAGGTCGCGACCCGCTTCCTCTCGCCCGCGCCGCCCGAACTGCTGCGCCGCCTGGTCGAGAGCGGGGAGCTCGGTGCGGAGGAAGCCGCGCTGGCCGCGCTGGTGCCCGTGGCCGAGGACCTCACGGTGGAGTCCGACAGCGGAGGTCACACCGACAACAGGCCTCTCGGTGCCCTGTTGCCGCGGATCCTGCTCCTCCGGGACGAACTCGCCCGGCGCTTCGGATACACGCGGGAAGTCAGGGTCGGCGCCGCAGGCGGTCTCGGCACCCCGGTAGGGGTCGCCGCCGCGTTCGCGCTCGGCGCCGCCTACGTCCTGACCGGGTCGGTGAACCAGGTCGCCGTCGAGGCGGGAATCTCGGACGACGCGAAGGCGATGCTGGCCGACGCCGACATCGCCGACGTGATCATGGCACCGGCGGCCGACATGTTCGAGGCGGGCGTCAAGCTCCAGGTCCTGCGCCGGGGAAGCCTGTTCGCCCAGCGGGCCTGTCATCTCCACGAGGCGTACCAGGCGTACCCCTCTCTGGACGATCTGCCGCCGCAACTGCGTGCCAAGCTCGAACGGGATGTGTTCAGGGCCCCGCTCGACGAGGTGTGGGAGCGGACCCGGCACTTCTGGCAGCAGCGCGACCCCGCCCAGGTGGACCGCGCGGCGAAGGACCCCAAACACCGTATGGCGCTGGTCTTCCGCTGGTACCTGGGGAGTTCGAGCCACTGGGCGATCACCGGGGACGCCTCCCGGCGCAGCGACTACCAGATCTGGTGCGGCCCGGCGATGGGGGCGTTCAACCGGTGGACCGCCGGCAGCTTCCTGGCGGACCGGGCCAACCGTTCCGTCGTACAGATCGCGCTCAACCTGCTCGAAGGGGCCGCCGTCGCGACCCGCGCGCACCAGCTCCGCACGTACGGCGTGCCCGTGCCGCCCTCCGCGTTCGCCTACACCCCGCGCCGCCTCGCCTGACCGTCCCTCGCGCCCGCCACCGATCAGCAAGGAAGTGGAGAGCATGCCCGCCTCTCGTCCCCGACAGGTCCCGATCGCCGTGGTCGGCATCGGCGCCCTCATGCCCGGCGACCAGGGTGCCGACGGGTTCTGGCGTACGGTCCTGTCCGGTCGTGACCTGATCACCGACGTCCCGGCCGACCGCTGGCTCGTCGAGGACTACTACGACCCCGACCCCACCGTGCCGGACAAGACCTATGCCCGTCGGGGAGCCTTCCTGTCCGATGTCGCGTTCGACCCGTTGGCGTTCGGGATCCCGCCGAACAGCCTGAGCGCCACGGACACCGTGCAGTTGCTCGCCCTCACCGTCGCCGAGCAGGTCATCGCCGACGCGGGAGGCCTCGCCGGAGCGGACCGTGACCGCGTCTCCGTGATCCTCGGAGCGGGCGCCACGGAACTGCTGACGCACATGGCAGCGCGGATACAGCGCCCTGTCTGGCTCAAGGCACTGCGGGAGAACGGGATTCCCGAGGGGGAGGCGCAGGCCGTCTGCGACAGCATCACCGGCCACTACACCCCGTGGCAGGAGTCGACCTTCCCCGGACTGCTCGGCAACGTCATCGCGGGCCGGATCGCGAACAGGTTCGATCTGCACGGCACCAACCACGTCACGGACGCGGCGTGCGCGAGCTCCTTCGCCGCCCTCTCGACGGCGGTCGGTGAACTCTCCCTCGGCCGGGCCGACCTGGTGATCAGCGGAGGCGTCGACGCCTCCAACGACGCGAGCACGTTCATGTGCTTCTCCAAGACGCCCGCACTCTCCCCCAGCGGAGACTGCCGGCCGTTCTCGGACGCGGCCGACGGCACGATGCTCGGCGAGGGCATCGCCATGTACGCCCTGAAGCGACTGGCCGACGCCGAGCGCGCGGGCGACCGTATCCATGCCGTCATCCGGGGGATCGGTACCTCGTCGGACGGCAGGAGCGGCGCGATCTACGCTCCGATGCCCGAGGGACAGGCCCGAGCCCTGCGACGTACCTACGAGGAGGCGGGCTACGGCCCCGAGACCGTGGAACTGGTCGAGGCACACGGCACAGGCACGCGTGCGGGGGACGCCGCGGAGTTCGCGGCACTGCGCCAGGTCTACGAGGAGTCGGACCGCGAGGACCGGCGGTGGTGCGCCATCGGCTCGGTCAAGTCGCAGGTCGGCCACACCAAGTGTGCCGCCGGTGCCGTGGGCCTGCTCAAGAGCGTCCTCGCACTGAGCCACCAGGTGATCCCGCCGATGATCAAGGTGGACCGGCCCGACCCCGCGATGAACATCGACGACAGCCCGTTCTATCTGAACACCCGCACGCGCCCGTGGGTACGCTCCACGGACCGGCCGCGCCGGGCTGCCGTGTCCAGCTTCGGCTTCGGCGGGAGCAACTTCCATGTGACTCTCGAGGAGTACACGCCCTCCGCCCGTTCCGGAGCTCGTACCGCCTGGCGTACCCGGACCGTTCCCACCGAGTTGGTGCTCCTGAGCGCCCCTTCGGCGGCCGCTCTCCTGGAACGCGGGACCGACAGCGACCGACCGTTGTCCGAGGTCGCACGGGCGAGCCAGCGGGACTTCCGCGCGGATGATGCCGTACGCCTCGCGATCGTCGCGGCGGACAGCGACGACCTGTCGGACAAGCTCGACCAGGCCTTCGCGCTGATCGGCCGGCAGCCGGGCACGGGCTTCTCCACACCGACGGGTGTCCACTACGCCACAGGCGAGGCCTCCGTCGGCCGGATCGGATTCCTCTTCCCCGGACAGGGCGCGCAGTACGTCGGCATGGGCGGGGACGTGGCCATGCTGTCCCCTGCCGCCCAGGCCGTATGGGACCGACTGGGAACCACGGCCCCCGCCGACGGCGGACACCGCGAGCTGCACCGTGTGGTGTTCCCGCCGCCCGCTTTCAGCGACGGGGAACGGGCCGGGCAGCAGGCGCTGCTGACCGCGACCGAATGGGTGCAGCCCGCCCTCGCGGTGCACAGCCTCGCCCTGATCGAGGTGCTGCGCGGTCTCGGCGTACGGCCGGACTGCGTGGCGGGCCACAGCTTCGGCGAACTGGTGGCGCTGCACGCGGCGGGCGCCCTGGACGCCGAGGCCCTGGTGAGCCTCGCCCGTAGGCGCGGCGAGTTGATGCGCGAGGCGTCCGCTCTGCCGGGCGCCATGGTCGCCGCGGCGGCCGGGCGCGAGCGTGTCGAGGACGTCATCGCCGGGTGCGGCGCCTCGGACGTCTGGGTGGCCAACCACAACGCTCCCGCCCAGACGGTGATCTCGGGCGCCGCCGAAGCAATCGGCGTCGTCGAGCAGAAGCTCGCCGCCGAGGGCATCACCACGCGACGGCTGGAAGCCGCGACGGCCTTCCACAGCCCGGTCGTCGCCGGGGCGAGCCGACCGCTCCTCGCCCACCTGGCCGGGGTCGCCGTCAGCGAGCCCCGGCTCGAGGTCTACGGGAACGCCGATGCCTCGGTGTACCCGTCGGCCCCCGAGGAGATCCGGCAGAGGATCGCCGGCCATCTCGCCTCACCCGTGCTGTTCAGCGACGAGATCGAGGCGATGTACGCCGCAGGGGTGCGGACGTTCGTCGAGGTCGGCGCCGGTGACACGCTCACAGGCCTCGTCACACAGATCCTCGGCGACCGTACGCACCTCGCGGTCGGCCTGGACCGTAAAGGACGCAACGGCGTCACCTCCCTGCAGGACGCACTCGGCCGGCTCGCCGTGTGGGGCGTCCCGCTCGACCACGACGACCTGTGGGCGCACTACGCGCCGCCCGCAGCAGCAGCCGAGGAGCAGAAGCCCGGAATGACCGTGCAGATCAACGGCAGGAACCAGGGGCGTGTCTACCCGCCCGCCGGAGGCGCCGCATCACTGCCCGCGCCGAATCCGCCTCGCACGCCCGAGGCACCCCCGGCCGCCGTGAAGGTCCCGGCCCCGACAGCCGCCGTACCCGCGCCCGCCGCACCTGTTCCGGCCGCCGCGGGCATGGATACGGACGCAGGCGGCCTGCTCGCCGTGATCGACAACGTGCAGCGCTACACGGCGCAGGCCCACGAGGCCTGTCAGCGCATGCTGATCGACAGTCACCTGGCGTTCCTGCAGATGACGGAGACGACCTTCAGCGCGATGCTCGGGGCGCAGGGGGCTGGCGGGGGTACTGCGGCGGTGCTCACACCTCCGGGCATGCCCGTCGTGACTCCGACGGTTCGGCCCGCTGTCCCCGAGGGCGTCACGCTGCCGGAGGCCGCCGCCACGGTTCCTCCGGCGGCCGTGGTTTCTGCTGCCCTTGTCGCCCCTGCTGCCCCTGTCGCCCCTGTCGTCTCAGTCGCTCCGGCGGTCCCTGTCGTCCCGGTCACGTCTGTGGCGTCCGTCGTACTCCCGGACGTCTCCGTCGACGGCTTCGAGGAGTTGCTGCTGTCCGTGGTCGCGGAACGGACGGGGTATCCGGTCACGATGCTGAACGCGGACATGGAGCTCGAATCCGATCTGGGGGTGGACTCGATCAAGCGGGTGGAGATCCTGTCCGCCGTGCGGGAGCGGGTCGGTGACCATGCGAGCGGCGACGTGGGAGAGCTCCTGAAGCTCCGTACGCTGCGGCAGATCGTCGAGGCGTTCACCGTCGCCACCACCGACACCGTCGCCACCACCGACATCGTCGCCGCCGCGGGCCCCGTCGCCACCACCGGCCCCGCGGCCGCCGCTCCTCCGGCCGTCGTCGTAGCAGCGCAGGAGGTCCCCGCACCCCGGCGCGAGCCGGCCGGGGCATCCTCACTCAGCAGGCTCGCCGTGCGTGCGGTGGACACCCCCGCGCCCGGACTGACCCTGGCCGGGCTCGGGGACGAGTCGATCGCCGTGACCGACGACGGACTCGGCGTCGCTGAGATGGTGGCGGCCAAGCTGAGCGACCACGGGCTGCGCGCCACCGTCGTGTCCAGCGTGTCCCCGGACGCACGGGCGGTCGTGCACCTCGGGGGCCTCGCCCCGGCGGACTCACCCGAGGCCGCACTGGAGTTGCAACGGGACGCCTTCGAGGCGGCGAGGTCACTCGCGCCGCACTTCACCACCCGTGGCGGGGTGTTCGTAGCCGTACAGGACACGGGAGGCGATTTCGGGCTCCGAGGCAGTCAGCCCGAGCGTGCCTGGCTCGGAGGCATCGCCGCGCTGGCCAGGACCGCCGCCAAGGAGTGGCCCACGGCCGTGGTCAAGGCGATCGACTGCGAGCGCGGAGGGCGCGATGCGGAGGCCGTCGCCGAAGCGGTCGTACGGGAACTGCTCGACGGCGGACCGGCGACGGAGACCGGCCTGCGCGCCGACGGCACCCGTACCACCCCTGTCGTGATTCCGGCACCGGCCGAACCAGGCAGGGCCACGCACATCGGCACCGACTCGGTCATCGTCGCCACCGGCGGAGCCCGCGGGGTGACGGCCGCCGCGCTGCTGGATCTCGCCAGGGCTCACAGGCCCCGCATGGTGCTGCTCGGCCGCACCGAGCTCGCCGATGAACCGCACGGCCTGGCGGGCGCGACCGACGAGGCCGCACTCACCCGGGCCCTCGCCGAACGCTCGGACGGAGCCACCCCCACCGTGATCGGCGCCGAGGCCCGACGGATCCTGGCGGCCCGTGAGGTCCGGTCCACCGTGGCGGCACTCCGGAGCGCCGGCTCCGAGGTCCGGTATCTGCCGGTGGACGTCCGGGACGGGGAATCCCTGCGCGGGGCACTGGAGGAGGTACGCCGCGACTGGGGGCCCGTCACCGGAATCGTGCACGGTGCCGGCGTACTGGCGGACAAGCTGATCGCCGACAAGACGGACGCACAGATCGACCAGGTCCTGGCCACCAAGACGGGGGGCCTGCGCGCGCTGCTCACGGCGACCGAGAAGGATCCGCTGGACACGATCGTCCTGTTCTCCTCCGTGGCCGCGGTATTCGGCAACGCCGGACAGAGCGACTACGCCATGGCCAACGAGGTGCTCAACCATGTGGCGTGCGCCGAGCGCGCCAGGAGGCCCGACTGCCTGGTGCGGTCGATCGCCTGGGGCCCGTGGCAGGGCGGCATGGTCACGCCCGCGCTCGCGGAGCACTTCGGCCGCTCCGGGGTGCCGCTCATCCCCGTCGGACAGGGCGCCGAGGCCTTCACCGCCGAGCTGGGCGCTCCGGGCACCGACACCAGGGTGGTCGTCATCGCAGCCGCGGACGGTCCGGACTCCCCATTGGCAGTGGCCACCGGACCGGTCGCCGCGCAGATGCGCGTCGACGGGCGTACGCACCCCTACCTCGCCGATCACGACATCGCCGGCGTCCCCGTCCTGCCGGTGGCGATGGCCCTGGACCGGTTCGTCGGCGCGGCCACGGCGTGGCGGCCGAACGCCGGCCACCTGGTGCTGCGGGACCTCCGCGTCTTCAGCAAGGTCGCCCTGCCGTACCTGGACGGCGCGGGCCACCGGCTCACCCTGACCGGTCGTCGGGCGGCGACCGGCTCGCCCTCCGCCCTGGAGGCCGAACTCGTCGGGGGCGAGGGCACACCGCACATCCGGGTCCAGATGGAGTTCGAGCCGACCCGGCCACGACCGGCGAGTTGGGACACCCCCTCAGGGCTCACCGCGTCGCAGGGCACCGAGATCTACGACGGCCGGGTGCTCTTCCACGGTCCGGGCTTCCACGCCCTTCGCGCTGTCCACGGCGTCGGCGCGGACGGCGCCGAGGCGACGGTGGCCGGCCTGACCGAGCTCGGCTGGGGCGGTGACCACTGGCAGCTCGACGCGGCTGCCACCGACGGTGCTCTCCAACTCGCCCTGCTGTGGGCGGACCACGCGCTCGGCGACGCCACCCTGCCGATGGGGGTCGCGGAGTGCCGGGTGCACAGGACCGGCCCCCTCCAGGGCACCGTGCGGTGCGTGGTGCGGGCCAGGAAGGTGCACGACACGGGAGCCCGCTGCGACGCGGCCCTCCTCGGCCCTGACGGTCTCCCCTCGGTGGAGCTGCTCGGCGTGGAGCTCGTACGACGCCCCTCCTGAGCCCGCGCCGACGCACCACCGCGGCCACTCACGGCACCACTGCGCAACCGCACCACCGCGCAACCGTGCCGCCGCGTCACCCGGATCGTCCGTGTTCGTGAAATGAGACCGGTAATGGGATTCGACCCGATCGCCATCGTCGGCCGTGGCTGTGTCCTCCCCGACGCACTCGGCCCCGATGCCTTCTGGGACAACATCGCCGCGCGACGGTGCAGCCTGGCACCGGTCCCGGACGGCCGGTGGCGTCTGCCGCACCGATGGGCCATGGGCACGGTCGATGACCATCTCGACCGTACGTGGACCGATGTCGGCGGCTACGTACGGGACTTCGGGCCGGTGTTCGACCCGACAGGGTTCCAGGTCGCACCTGAGGAGATCCTCGGCCTGGACGAGCTGTTCCACTGGGTGCTCCACGGCGCCCGGCAGGCGCTGCGCGAGGCCGGGCAGGAGGGACCCTCGCCGCGCGCGGGGCTGGTCCTGGGCAACCTGTCCTACCCCACCAGCTCGGGATCCGCCTACGCCGAGCACGTATGGCTGTCGGAAGGCGCGCCCTCCCTGCTGCCGGCGGCCGTACGCACCAGGCCCGACGCCCGCAACCGCTTCTCCTCGGGGCTTCCCGCGCACTTCGCGGCCAAGGCGCTCGGTCTTGGCGCGGGGGCCTTCGCGCTCGACGCGGCCTGTGCCTCCTCCCTGTACGCGATCAAACTGGCCTGTGACCGCCTGCACGACGGGACGGCGGACCTCATGGTGGCCGGCGCGGTCAACCGGGCCGACAGCCTGTTCCTGCACGTGGGGTTCTGCGGACTGTCCGCGGTGAGCCGTACCAGCCGCAGCCGCCCCTTCCACCGGGACGCCGACGGGCTGCTCCCCGGCGAGGGAGCAGGGTTCGTCGCACTGATGCGTCTGCGTGACGCCCTCGCGCAGGGTGCGCCGGTCCTGGGAGTCGTCCGGGGCGTCGGACTGTCCAACGACGGACGCGGCAGAGGGCTGCTCAGCCCCGCACAGGAAGGCCAGGAGCGGGCGATGCGCCTGGCGTACGCCATGGCGGACATCGCACCGCGGACCGTCTCGCTCGTGGAATGCCATGCGACCGGAACACCCGTCGGGGACGGGGAGGAGGTCCGCAGCATGGCGCGGATCTTCGCAGGAAGCCCCGATGTGCCCGTCGGCTCGGTGAAGTCCAACGTCGGACATCTGCTGGCCTCTGCCGGTGTGGGCGGGCTGCTCAAGGTGATCGGCGCGATGCGGGCGGGCGTCCGCCCCGCCACCCTCGCCGCCGAGGAGCCGCTGACCGAGCTCCACGGCACACCGCTGCGGGTACTGGGCGAGTCCGAGCAGTGGCCGGGCCTCCGTCGCGCGGCGGTCAGCGCCTTCGGGTTCGGCGGCACCAACGCCCATCTGATCGTGGACGCCTGGGACGGTACGGATGGCGCCCCGGCTGCGGCCCTGCCCTGCCCGCAGCGTCCGCAGCAGGGACAGCCGTTGGCGATCGTGGCGATGGCCGCCCGGGTCGGCGACGGAGCGCGTACCCAGGACTTCACCCGCGCGGTACTCGACGGCCACAGGAGCGGTCCGGCGACAGAGATCGATGTGGCCCTGCCGGGTCTGCGCTTTCCACCGCTGGCCGTCGGGCAGGCGCTGCCCCAGCAGATCCTGGTGCTGGAAGCCGCGCGGGAGGCGGCGCGGGACGTCACTCTGCCGCGGGACCGGACCATGGTCGTCGTCGGGACGGGTGTGGACACGCAGAACAGCCGTGCGTCCGCACGCTGGCGGGCGCCGTTCTGGCTGGAGGAATCCGGGGAATCCACCGGCCGACGATCCACCGGCCAGCGATCAACGGGCCAGCGATCCACCGATCAAGCCACTGCTCCAGGCCCTGCCGCGCGCTTGCGGGATGCCTTCAGCGCCCCCATGGGCGCGGAGAGGCTGGTCGGCACCCTCCCGAATCTCGTGGCCAACCGGATCAACACCCAGCTCGACCTTGGCGGCCCTGGCTACACCGTCTCTGCCGAAGAGGCCTCCGGCACGGTCGCGTTGGACCTCGCGGCACGCGCGCTCCGGGCCGGAGAGGCGGACGCGGCGCTCGTCGGCGCCGTCGACCTCTCCTGCGAACCGGTCCACCGGGCAGCCCTGCGCGAGCTCGGACGCGAAACCGTCCCGGGCGACGCCGCCGTGGTTCTCGTCCTCAAGCGCCTCGCCGACGCACGCCGTGACGGCGACACCGTGCTCGCCCTCCTCGACGCCGAGGCGACCGGCGAGCCGGACGTGGTGATCGGCGACGGCGCGGGCGCCGGATTCGACCCGGCGGGGCTGTTCGGCCGCGCCCACGCCGCCCAGGGGCTGCTCGCGGTCGCCGCCGCGGTGACAGCCCTGCGGCACCGCGCCCTGCCACGGACGGACGGACCCGCCGACGCGGCTCCGGGGCTGCGCACCGCGCACGCGGTGGTGTCACCGCTGGAGGCTCCCCCGCTGCGTGTCGGGCTGCGGGCGGCCGACGCCGGGTCATGGGCGACCGGACCGGCGCCCCGGCTGCACGTGTTCTCCGGGCGGGACCGTCAAGACGTCCTGGCTGCTCTGGAGTCGGGCGACGAGTCCAGCGAAGGACCCGCGAGGCTGGCCTTCGTGTCCGACGGAGACCCCCGTACGCACCGGGACGCCGCGCGCCTCTGGCTCGCCGGAGGCGGCGTCAAGCCACCCGGCGCCGCATACCGCGAGACACCCGTGCGGGGCGAGGTCGCCTTCGTGTTCACGAACGGGTCGGCCGCCTACGCGGGCATGGGCCGCGAGGCGCAGCTGGCCCTGCCCTCGCTCGGCGACACGGTGGCGGCCACGTACGGGAACGCCGTAGCGCGGCCCCAACCCGGTGAGGCGCCGACCGTGCTGGACCAGATCTGGGGTGCCGCCCGGCTGTCCGCGGTCCATGTCGAGCTGACCCGGGGTCTGCTCGGGCTGCGGCCGGACGCCGCCATCGGCTACTCCTCCGGCGAGTCCGCCGCCCTGGCCGCCCTGGGTGCCTGGCGCGACGTGGCCGCCCTCCACCGGGACACCCGGGACAGCGGCCTGTTCACCAGCGAACTCACCGGCGAGCTGCGAGGGGTACGCCGTGTCTGGGAGCGGCTCGGCGTGGACGGCGACCGGTGGGCGAGCTATCTGGTGACCGCACCCCTCGACCAGGTACGCGAAGCGCTGACGGACGAACGCGCTGTCCATCTGATGGCGGTCAACGCCCCCGGCGTGTGTGTGGTCGGAGGCGAGTCACGGGCCTGCGCGGCGGTGGTTGCGCGGCTCGGGACCGCGCACGCGATCCCGGTCGACTACGACCTGGCCGCCCACGCCCCCGAACTCTCAGAGGTCCGCGACCGGTGGTGGAGCCTCCACCACCGGCCCACCGACGCCGTACCCGGGGTGCGGTTCTACAGCGGTGCGACCACCCACTGGTACACCGCCACGGCCGAGCGGGCGGCCGACGCCGTCACCGCGCAGGGCATGGGGACGATCGACTTCGTGGGCACGGTCGAACGGGCGTGGGCCGACGGGGTCCGCGTGTTCGTCGAGCACGGGCCGCGCGGCCTGTGCACGGGATGGATCAAGCGGATCCTGGGCGAGCGCGAACATGTGGCTGTCGCACTCGACGCGGCGGACAGAGGGCTTGGCCCGCTCCACCTGGCCGTGGCGGAACTCGTCGCCGCCGGCGTACCCGTCCGGGCGGAGGCCCTCTTCGAGCACCTGCGGGCCGCGGTCGCCCCCTCGGCGGCCGATGAGACCCCCGCCATCACTGTTCCGGCCCACCGGGAGATCACCTTGCCGTCCCTCGAACAGCCCGCGGTGATCATGCCCAGGGCACCCCGGCTGGCCCAGGTCCCGGCCTGCCGACCCGCCGAACCCACGGCCGCCGAACCCACGGCCGCCGAACCCACGGCCACCGAACCCGTCGCGGCCGAGTCCGCCGCCGCCGCCGAACTCCTCGCCGAATCCGCCACGGAACCCGTCGCCGTCCCATCCGTCGCTGATTCCGTCGCCCCCGCGGCTCTCCCCGCCCCCATGGAACCGCGGGCGACGGACATGCGCACGCTGGTCGCACGGCAGACCCACCGGGTCATCGCCCTCCATCAGGACGTCATCGCCCAGCACCTCGAAGCGCACCAGAGGTTCCTGCGGACCAGGACCCAACTCGCCACCGCACTCGCACAGATCGCGGCCGGCACCGCGGTGCCGCCCTCGGCCGCCCCCGCTCCAGTTCCCGCCCCCGCTCCAGTTCCCGCAGTCGCCCCCGCTCCCGGCCCCCGGCCGGTCACCGTGTTCGACCGGGCGCAGCTCGAACACCTCGCCGTACAGCCGGTCTCCACCCTGTTCGGACCCAAGTTCGCCGGACAGGACGCCTACGAGGTGCAGACCAGGATGCCCGGCCCGCCGATGCTGCTCGCCGACCGGGTCACGGGCATCGACGCCGTCCCCGCTGCCCTCGCCGAACTCGGCCCGGAGCACGCCACCGGCACCATCCGGACCGAGACGGACGTCCGCCTCGACAGCTGGTACCTCGACTCCACCGGACGCATGCCGGCGGGCCTGATGATCGAGGCGGGCCAGGCGGACCTGTTGCTGATCAGCTGGCTCGGGGTCGATCTGCTCAACCGGGGCGCACGGGCCTACCGGCTGCTCGGCTGCGAGGTGACCTACCACGGCAGCCCGCCCGAGGCGGGCGAGACACTGCGCTACGAGATCCACATCGACCGGCACGCCGAACACGACGGTGTGCGCCTGTTCTTCTTCCACTACGACTGCTACGTCGGCGAAGAGCTCAGGCTGAGCGTCCGCGACGGGCAGGCGGGCTTCTTCACGAAGGCCGAACTCGACGACACGGACGGCGTCCGCTGGGACCCCGCCGTCAGCGCACCGGCTCCGGACCTGCCGTACGACGCCCCGGCAGCACACTGCGCACGGTCGTCCTTCACCGCCGAACAGGTACGGGCCTTCGCGGCCGGCCGTCCGGCGGACTGCTTCGGACCCGACTGGGACGTCACCAGATCACATGTGCGTTCACCCCGGCCGGACGAGGGCCGTCTGCTGCTCCTGCGTGAGGTCACCGCCTTCGACCCGGCCGGAGGGCCGTGGGGTCGCGGGTACCTCCGTGCGGAGACACCCGTCTCACCGGACGACTGGTTCTTCGAGGGGCACTTCACGAACGACCCCTGCATGCCGGGCACCCTCATGCTCCAGGCCGGCCTGCAGGCAATGGCGTTCCACCTGGCAGCGCTGGGCTTCACCGTCGCCAGGGACGGCTGGCGCTTCGAGCCGGTCACCGGGCGCGCCGGCACCGCCCGATGCCGTGGACAGGCCACCCCCGCGAGCCGCTGGATCGTGTACGAGGTGTTCGTGCGCGGTGTCTCGGCCGGCCCCGAACCGACGCTCTACGCCGACATCCTGGGCACCGTCGACGGCGTCAAGGCCTTCCACGGCCAGGACATCGCCCTCCGGCTCGTTCCGGACTGGCCCCTCTCGTACTGGGGGCAGCTCGGCGGGCACAGGGAGCAGACCAGCGGAACCCCGGTGCCACTGGCGTCACTCGGAGGGCTCGTCGGCCATAGCGAGCGCGGCGCGGCGGGGACTCCCGGCGCGGAGGTGACATCGGACGGGCCCGTCTTCGACCACCCGTCCCTGCTCGCATGCGCGTGGGGCAGGCCGAGTGCGGCATTCGGCCCCGGGGCGCGGATCTTCGACGGCACGCGCAGGATCGCGCGGCTGCCCGGGCCGCCCTATCACTTCATGACCCGCATCGCCTCCGTGGACGGTCCGCAGGGCGGCATGCGGCAGGGCAGCCGGGTGGCCGCCGAGTACGACGTACCCGACGAGGTCTGGTACTTCGAGCAGAACGCCGAACACGTCATGCCGTTCGCCGTACTCATGGAGACCGCCCTGCAGCCCTGCGGGTGGCTGGCCGCCTATGTGGGGTGCCCGCTGACCGCCGACACCGATCTGCTCTTCCGTAACCTCGACGGGAAGGGCACGGTCACCGGCGAGATCACGCCGTCGACCCGGACCGTCCGGACCGAGGCGGAGCTGACCTCGATCTCGCGCACCGGCGAGATGATCATCCTGTCCTTCACGATCCGGTGCCTCGCCGACGGCGAGGAGGTCTTCACCCTGTCCACGGTGTTCGGATTCTTCCCCCCGTCGGCCTTCGACCACCAGGCCGGGCTGCCCGTCCCGGAGAGCGACCGCGCCGCGCTGGACGCGCCGTGCGCGCGTACGGTCGATCTCACGACGAGGCCCGCCCGCTACTTCGCAGGCCCGGCCGCACTGCCGGGGCCGATGCTGCTGATGATCGACAGGGTCACCGGATACTGGCCCGAAGGGGGAAGCGCGGGGCTGGGCCGGCTGCGGTCGGAGAAGGACGTCGACGCGGGGGAGTGGTTCTTCAAGGCCCACTTCTTCCAGGACCCGGTCCAGCCGGGATCGCTCGGCATCGAGGCCATGTGCCAGCTGCTCAGGTTCTACCTGATCGAGCGGGGCCTCACCGAGAGCGTCCCCCACCCCCGCTTCGAGCCCGTCCTGACCGGCCAGGAGGTGGCATGGAAGTACCGCGGGCAGATCACCCCCGCCAACCGGCTCATCAGGATCGACCTGGAGATCCTGGAAGTCGGCCAGGACGCGCGCGGGCCCTACGCGCTGGCCGAGGCCAGGCTCTGGGGAGATGACATCTGCCTCTACCACGCCCGCGGAATCGGTGTCCGCGCCGTGCCCGGGGACGACGGTCCGTCCGGTGTGACGGACAGGACGCTCGATCCGGCCGTCGAGCGCTGGACGAGCGACCACCGGCCGACCTGGACGGTGCCCGCGCTGCCGATGATGTCCGTGGTCGACCGACTCGCACAGGCGGCAATGGATCAGACGGGCCGTCACGTCGTCGCCGTACGCGATGTCCAGCTACGGCGCTGGATTCCGCTCGCCGAACCGGTCCGGCTGCGCACGGAGGTGGTGGCCACGGAAGCGGGCCTGGACGTCACGCTGTTGGTGTGGCGTGAGGCGGCGAGGACAGAACTGTCCCGGTACGAGGAAGTGGCCCGTGGCACCGTGCTGGTGGGAGACCGGCCGGAGGGCCGCCCCGAGCGTTTCGCACCGCTGCCTGACGCCGTGGCGCAGCCGGATCCGTACGCCGCGGCCGAGCTGTTCCACGGGCCGGCGTTCCAGTATCTGACGTCGCTGGCCATCGGGGCGTCCGGGTCATCCGCGGTCGCCGACATCGCCCGTGGCTCGGTGCCCAGGGGATGTCTCCACCAGGGAGTCATGGACGCGCTCGTCCAGGCGATCCCGTCGGCCGGCCTGTGGCGGTGGTCCCCGGGGATCGGCGACGGCGTGGTCGGTTATCCGCTCCGGGTGGAGCGGCTGGAGCTGTTCGAAGCGCTGCCGGAGACCGGTGAGGTGGAGATCGAGGCCCGGTTCGGCGGGCTCCTCCCGGAGGAGGCGGGCCTCCGCCCCAGGTCCGTGATCGACATCCAGCTGTGTCTGGAGGGACGGGTCGCCGCCGAACTACGTCTGACCAGCGTCCTGTTGTCCGTCGGCCCGCTGGCAGGTGCCACGCTCGTCGAACGTCGTGACTTCCTGACTCACCGTCAACTCGCGCCGGGGGTGGGGCTGTGCGGATACGCCGACGGCACGACGGAGCTTCACGCCGACGAGATCGACGCAGTGGACTGGCTCAGAGGCACAGTCGCGCACGCCATGGGCCTCCCGCCCGGCTCCAGAGGCAGGGACCACCTGGAGGCGATCGCCGTCAAGGACCACGTCGGGCGACTGGCCGGCGTACATCCGCACACGGTGCGGCCGAGCGACGACCTGCGGTCCGCCCGCACCGCCTCAGGACAGGTCCACCGCGTCCTGGTCGTCCGGAGCGGAGACAGGGTCACCGTCCGCTCGGCGGACGAGGGGTGACCGAGGGCGAGGAGGAGCGGCTGGCGTCGATCCCGGCCGGTGAACTACGTTGTGGGGCGATGACGACCGGGACGACATTGCGCCACACACAGATTGATGACCCGGCACTCCTTTGAGTGCCGTACAGGCCGACGGCGGCCCGCTGCCGGTCGGACGGCCCGGCGCCGCCGCGCGGGCTCCGCCTCCTTTCGTGTTGATCACAGCTCGACACATCGACCACGACTGGAGACCCCATGCCCACCACGACGCTGCACATTCCCACCGCGGACGGCACGTCCGACGCGTTCGCCGCATTCCCCGACCAGGGCGGGCAGCACCCAGGGGTGCTGATGTACCCGGACGGCTTCGGTATCCGGCCGGTGTTGCGGGAGATGGCCGTCGAACTGGCCGCGCACGGGTACTACGTGCTCGTCCCCAACCCCTTCTACCGGAACGGCCCGACACCGGTGATCGAACTCCCCGAGTACATCGGGGAAGAGGCCCGGCCCGCGGTCATGTCCCAGCTGATGCCCCTGATCCACGCGCACACCACCGAACGCATCCTGAGTGACGCCGATGCCTACCTCGGCTTCCTCGCCGGCCGCCCCGAGGTCGCCGCGGGGCCCGTCGGGGTGACCGGATACTGCATCGGCGGTCTCCTGGCGATGCGCACAGCCGTGGCCCACCCCGGCCAGGTGGCCGCCGTCGCCACATTCCACGGTCCCGTGGGCGCCGAGGGTCCTGAGGACCTGCGCCGCCTCTTCTCCGGGCTCACCGCCAAGGTCCACCTGGGCCACGCCGAGAGCGACATCACGCCCGAGGCACTCGGTGAAATCAACGAGGCCCTGGACGCCGCGGGCGTCGACCACACGTCCGAGATCTACCCGGGCAGCGTCCACGGCTTCACCATGTCCGACACCGACGCCTTCGATCCCGCCGCACTCCAGCACCACTGGGACCGCCTGCTGCCCCTGCTGGACCGCGCCCTGGTCGCGCCGCGTCCATGACCGTAGCTTCGCCGGATTGCGGACCACCCAGAGACGGGTGACACGGCCGTCGGCGATCTCGAACGAGGCCATGGTCATGACGGTGGCGGCGTGCCGGGTCACCAGGCCCGGTGCGCCGTTCACCGGCCGCTCCAGCAGTTCGGGCGTCGCTGCCCTCCCCCGGGCGCCTGGCTGACGACGGTGACCGGCCGCATCTTCGGACACCAAGGCGTCCGGCACCAGGGAGTCCGACACCGGGGGGTGCGACACCGGGCGGTCCGACACCGGGGAGTCCGACACCGGGGAGTCCGTCACCAAGGAGCCCGTCACCAGGGAGAGAGGCCGACCGGAGCGTCGTCGTCCTCCGCGTCTTCGAGCAGCGAGATCTGTACGCGTACCCGCTTGCCCACCGGCTCGCGGCGTACCTCGAAGCTCCGGCAGAGCGCGAGCACGATCTCCAGGCCGTGCTGCCCCTCGCGTACGGGGTCGCCCCGGAGCGCGCTGGGGAGCACGGCGCCCGAGTCCCACATGGTGACGCTCAGCCGGTCGTCGCCGACTTCGAGATCCAGCAGGCACGGGCCGGGCGCGTACTTGCAGACATTCGTGGCCAGCTCACTCACGACCAGCTGCGCGACCTCCAGCGCCCGCGTGGGGACGTCCACACCTCGCAGCGTGCGCGCGTCGGACAGGAAGTCCCGGACGAAGGCACGGGCACGGGAGATCTCTCCCGAGTCCATGGCATACGCGGCGCTCCCCGCCATGACGCCCCCGCCGGCCCGCGGACAGTCCCGCTCGGGCCCGTACCTCGCCGCCAGCTGTTCCATGCCACATACCCCGTCACTCGGTCGCACCACCCGCCTCATACACCGCCCGCCTACCCCTCGTCCCACATTTCAGGCATACGTATCCGGGGCGAGGCCGTGGCCGCGAGTGTCACGCGACCGGCGGCCGGCAGGCAGTCACGGGTCCGTGATGTCGAGGGTGACCTTCGACAGGGGGCAGCCCACGCACGTCAGTACGTAGCCGTCGGCCTTCTGCTGTGGGGTGAGGCAGTTCGGCTCGTTCTGTGCGATCTCTCCGCCACGCAGCCGCACCATGCAGTCGCCGCAGTTCCCCACCGTGCAGGAGTGCGGCATCGGCAGCCCCGCGGCGAGTCCCGCGTCGAGCAGCGTCTGACCCGGCTCGACCACCACCGTGGCGACGGGGTGACCCTCCTGCTCGACGGTCATCTCCTGCGGGGCCGTCGCCGTGGGCCCCGTGTCCGCTCCGCTGGTGTAGTGCTCCTGATGCACCAGCTCCTCCAGGACCCCGAGCCCTGCCAGGACGCTCCGCACAGTGTCCATCAGGGGACCGGGACCACAGGTGTAGTAGTGGGCGTCGGCGGACGGCGAGAGGCGGGCGATCCACCGGCGCACGCCGTCCGCGTCGAGCCGTCCGTCCCGGCCGGTCAGTACATGGGTGACCGACAGCCGGCCCGGGGCGTCCTTCGCCAGCCGGGCCAGCTCGTCGGCGAAGATGACCTCGTCCGCGCCACGGCTGCTGCAGAGCAGCGCGATCCGGTCGGTGCCCTGCCGGACGGCGAGCCGCGCGCGGATCATGCTCATCATCGGTGTCACACGCTGCCCGCCGCGATGAGGACGATCTCGTCCGGGGGTTCCGGCTCGGCGTGGAAGGACCCCGAAGGACCGCGCACCGAGAGACGGTCCCCGACGCGGAGACCGTGGTGCACATGGGTGGAGAACCGGCCGCCGTCGATGTGCTTGACGGTGACCTCCAGCCGCGTGGAACCGGGCGCCGACGAGGCCGAATAGGCCCGTCGCACCGGGCGGGCGTCGATCTCGGCGACCAGCGTGAAGAACTGGCCGGGCCGGAAGTCGAAGGTTCCCGGGTCCCCTTCGGCGTCCTCCAGCGCGAGGGTGACCGCTCCCGGTGTCTCCTTGCGCACCCCGACGATGCGCACGTCCCGCAGGGCGTGCTCCGCCGTTGCCGCCGCTTCACCGGCGGCAGGATGCCCACCGTCCGCAGGGCGCCGGCGCAGGAAGCCGCGACGCCGCCTGCTCGCGACGGGCTCGGCGTCCTCGTAGCCCTCCTTGCGCAGCCCCGAGCGGTAGAGGCGGTCCGCCACAAGCCGCATGAGCCGGGGCGCCCCAGGAACCGCCCCGATCGCCTTCAACAGGAACGCGGGTGGAAGGCCCGAGGCGTCGGAGGAACGGGCAGCGAGATGCTCGCCCGCCAGCGCCATCAGGTCCGGCGTCGTGCCACGGGCGAGGTGCACACCTGGAGCCCACATCCGGGAGCGCGCCACGGCGTCGTTGCCACGCACCTCGGCGTGCTCGACATCGATGAGCAGCGCCAGGTGCGGAGACACCCCACGCAGGGCCATCGTCTCCAGGAGCTCCGGGTCGTCGGTGATCGCCCCACGACCCCGGATGTGCAGCACACCGCTGCGTCCAGGGACGAGCGCGGCGAGGGACAGCCGGTCGTCCCGCAGCAGATTGTGGAGCGTGTCGGCGCGCTTGTTGCCCTTGCGGTCGGGAATCGCGAGCGTCCGGCCGTCCAGGACGCGCGCGACCGCCTCCCTGTCCCCGCGCGGACTCGTGTCGCTCCCGCCGGACGAGTCCGCCGTGGACAGCGCGAGAAAGGGTGCCGCGGCCAGGAAGTCGGCGACACCGGGGCCGCGCAGCGGGCCATCACCCGTGATCCCAGCGGCAGGCACGGCAGCGAGGGCGGGCGGTTGCCACAGACGGGACCTGAGGACGGCCTGGGCGCAGTGCACGTACGCCTCCTGGACGTCGACGGTCAGCACCGCTTCCTTTCGCGTGGCCACCGAACCGTTGACGCGCAGGATCTCCCCGACACCCGGCAGGAGGAAGAAGAACGAGACCGGACCGTGCGGATCGCCGGGCCGGGGCAGGGAGAACGAGATCCGCGTGGGCGAGTGGACACGTACGAATCCCGCCCTGCCGCCGATGAAGGTCGTTCTGCTGGTGCCGTCGGCGTCCCGGTGGCCGAAGGCCGCGATCGGACACCTGGCCAGGACGGCCCGGCAGCCCTCGTCCAGGGCGCTGATCTGCTTGAGCATGACCGCGGGCGCCGGGTGCCCGACGGCCGCCCCGAGCTCGTCCACCGTCGTCAGCCGGTTCAGGCCGTTCCACTGCTCGGACTGCCGCATGAGATTTCCTTTCAGCCGGGCGTCGACCGGCCCAGGCGCCAATAGCCGACGAATGAGATGTCCCGCTTGGGCACGCCGCGGTCGTTGACCAGATGCCGCCGTACGGTCGTCGCCAGCCGGGACTCGCCGGCGACCCAGGTGTAGAAGGGACCGGCCGGAAGCGATGCCCGGCGTACGGCCTCCAGCGCTTGGGCGCCGGGCCGTAGGTGTCCGTCGTCGCGACTGAGCCAGTGGACGCGGACGCCGGCAGGTGCCTCGAAGGACCGGATGTCGGCCGAGGACGCCACCTCCACGTACGCCTCCGTGGCCTGCGAGGGCGGTGTTCCCTCGATGATCGACAGGATGGCGGGCAACGCACTCTCGTCGCCGACCAGCAGTTGTCCCTTCGCGTGCTCCGGCAGCCGGTACGTGGTGCCCATATCGAAGATCCCGGCCGGGTCGCCCGGTTCGGCCCGGCGTACCCAGGACGACATGGGTGAGTCGCCGTGCAGGGCGAACTCGATGTCGATCTCGTCGTCCGCGGGCCGTACGCGCCGGATGGTCAGGTTGCGCACCCACGGGCGGGTCGGCTTCGGCATCAGCAGGAGCTGGGCCATCCATGCCTCGTTCGAGACCGTCGGCATCCGCAGCGTGGTCTGTCCCTCGCGGGGGAAGAACAGGCGGACCGCCTGGTCGTTACCGGCGACGGTCAGGTCCCGCACGGCAGGACCGCCGAGGGTGACGCTCGCGAAGCCCGGGGTGAGGAAGGCGCGCCGACGCACCTCAAGCGTGATCATCGAACGGGACTCGGGTAGGTGCACCTTGGGGATCACGGCGCATCACCCGCTACAGGTGTGGCCTTGTTTCCGCAGCTCATGGCACTATTCTGAACAATCACTCAGTTTTTTGGCTACTCGCTTTTCCTGTCGTGAAAGGACCATCGGATGCCGTCGGCCGACCGCCGTCTACAGCCACGTCGCAAGCCCAGCCAGGTGCGGGCCGAGCTCACCCGCGAGCGCATCCTCACGGCAGCTGCTCACGTTTTCGCCGAGTACGGCTATGCCGCGGGCACCACCAACCGCATCGCGGAGCGCGCCCGGATCTCCATCGGTTCGCTGTACCAGTACTTCCCGAACAAGGACGCCGTCCTTGCCGAGCTGCTGGTGCGGCACATCGACCGTGGCAGGTGGATGCACGGGGACGAGCTCGACCTGTCCGTGGGGAGCCTGGAGACGATGGTGCGGGCACTGGTCCGCGATGCGATCGACAACCACCGCGACGATCCGCAGCTGCTGCGGATCATGTTCGAGGAGGCGCCGCTCTCGCAGGAGCTGCTCGACACGATCGACCGGCACCAGAAGAACCGTGTCGGCCAGGTGCGTGACCTCCTCGCCAGGCATCCGGATGTCCGCGTACAGGACCTCGACACCGCGGCCGAACTCATCGTCTTCACCGTCGAGGTGAACACGCACAAGCTGATGGCCGACCCGCGGACCATTCCGGTCGAGACGTTCGAGAAGGAACTGGTCGGCATGGTCACGCGGTACCTGCGCGGCGATCAGTGACCACTTCTCTCCGCGATCACGCGTCCTCCTCCCGACGGACGGCGAAGGCGCCGGCGACAGCCGCCAGCACCGCCGCCGCGGCTGCCCGTTCCGGGAGCCGTGGGTCGGGATCGGCGCGCAGGAGCATCAGCTGGTGGTAGAGCGGCGCCGTGGCGGCGATCAGCAAACTCCGGGCATCCGTGTCCTGCGCGGGGAGTTCGCCGCGCTCGACGGCGCGGTCGACCAGGATCTCGCACTGGGCGTACCGGTCTGCCCACAGCTGTGTCTGCGCCAGCGCGGCCTGTTCGGAGTGGAACGAGGCGGCCATCAGGGCGACGGCGAACGACGGCCGTACGACCAGGGACTCCTGGATCTCCTCGTTGAGGGCCGTCAGATCGCCGCGCAGGGAGCCGGTGTCCGGTGGTCGCCAGTCGGTCTCGCCGGCCGCGTCGATGACATCGACGAGCAGGCCTCCCACATCGCGCCAACGCCGGTAGACCGTGGCGCGGTGCACTCCCGCGCGGGTCGCGACACCCTCCATCGTGAGCCCTTCATGGCCACCTTCGGTGAGCTCGGCGCGTACCGCGTCGAGGACCTGGGCGCGGATACGGGCGGTCCGGCCGCCGGGCCTCGTGGCCGTCGGGTCTGTCATCGGCAATCCCATATCCGGTTGATCGACATGCTTCCGCTGTGCCAGCATCTTAAAGATACAGCTGTCGCACTAGTGGTCCACCCGAGAGGAATCGCCTCCACGATGCAGCCCGTTCCCGCCGACCCCACCGTGCTCCACCCGATGCCCGAGCACCCGCGCGTCGTCCTGCTCAAGCCGCTGGTGCGCTCGCCCCTGATCGAGATCGGTGACTACTCGTACTACGACGATCCGGACGACCCGACCGCCTTCGAGACGCGCAACGTCCTGTACCACTACGGGCCCGAGCGGCTCGTCATCGGCAAGTACTGTGCGCTGGGCACCGGCACGCGGTTCATCATGAACGGCGCCAACCACCGCATGGACGGACCGTCCACATTTCCCTTCCCCACCATGGGCGGCTCCTGGGCCGAGCACTTCGACCTGATCACCGGACTGCCCTGCCGGGGTGACACCGTCGTCGGCAACGACGTCTGGTTCGGGCACGGCGCCACGGTCATGCCCGGCGTACGGATCGGCCACGGCGCGATCATCGCCGCAGGCGCCGTGGTCACCGGCGACGTCCCCGACTACGGCATCGTCGGCGGCAACCCCGCCCAGCTCATCCGCACCCGCTACGACGCAGCGGACGTCGCCCGGCTTCTCGCCGTCGCGTGGTGGGACTGGCCCGTGCGGCACATCACCGCGCACGTACGGACGATCATGTCGGGGACCGTCGCCGACCTGGAGGAGGCCGCCCTGCGGACCGGCCGGCCCTGACAGCGCGTCCTCGTCACGCCCCTTCAGCTCCCGCCCCACGCGGCCCGCGGCGCCCGGTCCCGGCAGTTGCAGGCCGCAGCCCGGGCCGAGGGCGGTACCCCGTGCGCCGCCGGCCTCATCGAGGAGATGCCGGCCGCCGAGGCGCCCTGAGCTCCGGCTGTCCTGCGGCCTGCCGGGCGCCGCCCCCTGCTCACGGCTTGCGGGCCAGGAAGTACGCCTGCTGACCTTGTCGAGGCTTGTCCTGTTCCTTCGGCTCGGTGATCAGCCGGGCGTCCACCGTCAGGCCGGCCCGGCCCAGCAGCTCGGCGACGCGGTCGGGAGACATCCAGTAGACGTCGAGGGAGAGCTCGTGCCCGTATGCGTTCTCCAGGTGCTTGAGCTTGTCACCCGCCTTGAAGGCCATCAGCAGATGGCCCCCCGGGGCCAGCACGCGGTGGAACTCCGCGAACACGACCGGCAGCAGCTCCCAGGGGGTGTGGACGATCGAGTACCAGGCGATGATGCCGCCGAGGCTGCCGTCCGCCAGGTCCAGATCGGTCATCGACCCCTCGTCGAACCGCAGTTCCGGATGCCGGCGACGGGCGACCGCGACTGTCCCGGGGGACAGGTCGATGCCGAACGCGTCCACCCCGAGGGACCGGAGGTGCGCCGTCACATGGCCGGGCCCGCAGCCGAGATCGGCGACGGGCCCTGCGTCGGGAGCACGGGTGAGTTCGGCGAACGTGCCTATCATCGCGCGGCCGTGCAGGTCGCCCTCGAACGCTGGAGGCACGCGCTCCGCGTAGTTGACGGCAACGGTGTCGTAGGCCACCCGGGTCGCGTGCAGGGAGGCCGGCTCGCTCAGCTCGTTCATAGCCGGGGACACTAGCGCCCTCTGCGCTTCAGGACCCTTCCTGGGGTACGCCGTTGAAGAAGTCGATGAATCCGAACGGCGCGCGGTCGCCGAGGCAGAGGTCCAGGACCTCGTGCGCGTCCGCGTAGAAGGCCTTGCCGCGCGCGAACATCGCCTCCTCGTAGGCGGTGAGTGCCTCCTCGATGTCGTCGGGGCGGGCGGCTATGGCCTTGCCCAGCTCGGCGCCGTCGAACATCGCCAGGTTCGCGCCGTCGCCCGACGGCGGCATCAGGTGCCCGGCGTCACCCAGGAGCGTGACCCCGGGCACGCGGTCCCACCGGTGTCCGTCAGGGAGCGTGTGGAGCATGCGTGCGACCGGAGCCGTCTCGCCGTCCGTGATCAGCGCGGTGAGTTCCGGAGCCCAGCCCTCGAACTCGGCCGCGATCCGGGCACTCGCCGCTGCCCCGTCGGTGAAGTCGATGGCGGCGATCCACTCGGCCGCGCGGTTCAGCTCGACGTAGGTATGGAGGACGCCGCCCGCCTCGCGGTGCGCGACGATCCCCTTCCCCGGGGTCAGGGCGTACATGGCGCCCTTGCCGACGGCCGCTGCGGTCGCGGGGTGCCGGGTGTCCACGTCGTGGAGGTAGGTCTCGACGAACGTCGTGCCGACGTAGGCGGGCACGGCGTCCGAGAGCAGCGGCCTGATCTTCGACCAGGCGCCGTCGGCACCGACGAGGAGCCCGGTGGTCACGGTCGAGCCGTCGGAGAAGGCCAGTTCGTGCCGGCCGTCACCGAGGGGCCGGGCGCCGCCGACCTTGCACCCCCACCGGACCACCCCGTCGCGCAGGGAGTCGAGCAGGATCCGGCGCAGGTCTCCTCGCAGCACCTCGGGACGCGCCATCGAGTCGTCGCCGGGGATGTCGAGGAGCAGTGCGCCGTGCTCGTCGAGCACGCGTGCCGCGTCGGCGCCCTCATGGATGATCGCGTGGAACGCGTCGGTGAGGCCGGCGTCCGCGAGCGCGCGCTGTCCGTCGTCCTCGTGGATGTCGAGCTGGCCGCCCTGTGTGCGGGACTCGGGCGAGGGGTCGGACTCGTAAACCGTCGCGGCGATGCCGTGGACGTGGAGGACGCGCGCGAGGGTGAGGCCGCCCAGGCCGGCGCCGACGATCGTGATCGGTGCGGTCATCGTGATTCCTTTCCGAACCTGATGGGAACGTTGACTGGAACGCTGTTCCACGACTCCATGTTGGAACGACGTTCCAGACATGTCAAACTGGTGGACATGGCGACCAGGACACGACGGGCGGATCGGCGGACGGACGCGCTCTCGAAGGAGCGCATCGTCGAGGCCGCGATCGAGATCCTCGACAACGGCGGTGAGAGCGCTCTGACCTTCCGCGCGCTCGCCGCGAGCCTGGCCACAGGGAGCGGGGCGATCTACTGGCACGTGGCCAACAAGGACGAGCTGCTCGTGGCGGCCACCAACGACGTCATCGCCCGTGTCGTGACGGAGGTGCCCGGCGACACCGAGCCCCGGGAGACGATCCGGGCCCTCGCCCTGGGGGTCTTCGACGCGATCGACGTGCACCCGTGGGTGGGGGCCCAGCTCTCCCGGGCCACGTGGACGGTCGCGATGCCGCAGATCTTCGAGGGCATGGGCAGCCGGCTCCAGGCGCTCGGTGTTCCCGCGCAGGCGCAGTTCTACGCCACCTCGGCGCTCGTGAGCTACACCCTCGGTGTCGCCGGGCAGAACGCCGCGAACGCCCGTCTGTACCCGCCGGGCACCGACCGGGAGGCCGTCCTCGGCGCCGCCGCCGCACAGTGGGCGCAGCTCGACCCCGAGCGGTACCCGTTCGTGCACCAGGTCGCGGCCCAGCTGCCCGAACACGACGACCGTGAGCAGTTCCTGGCCGGCATCGACCTCATCCTGGCCGGCGTCGAGTCCACCCTGCCGTAGGTGCTTGTACGGCCGTGCCGCACCGCACTAGCGTGCTGATGGTGGATCTCTTCTCCCATACGTGGAGCGCGTTGCGCGCGGCGGTCGCCGGGCTCACGGACGAGGACTTCGCGCGGCCGTCCGGCTGCGCCGGGTGGCTCGTACGGGACCTGGTGTGCCATCTGGTCATCGATGCCCAGGACGTCCTGATCACCCTGGCGACACCCGCCGACACGGAACCGACCCGCGACGCGGCGACCTACTGGGAGGTCACCGGGACGCCGCCGAGCGGCGACGACCCGCTCGACGCGCTGACGGTCCGCCTCGCCGCCGCGTACGAGGAGCCCTGGCTGCTGAAGTTCCACCTGGACGATGTGGGGTCCGCCGCCGGCCGCGCGGCCGGACTCGTCCGTCCCGGCCTCAGGGTCGCCACGCGCGACGAGGTCCTGACGGTCGGCGACTACCTCACCACGTACGTCCTGGAGTGGACGTTGCACCACCTCGATCTGGTCGCCCATCTCCCGGGTGCCCCGGAAGCCACCGAGGAGGGGCTCCGCCGCTCCCGTCTGCTGCTGGAGGAGATCGCCGGGGCGCCCTTCCCCGCCTCACTCCCGGACAAGGACGCGCTGCTGGTCGGCACCGGACGGCGTCCCCCGGACGACACGGAGAGGGACGGACTGGGAGAACTGGCCGCGCGACTCCCGTTCGTCCTCGGCTGACCGCCGGTGTGAACCTACAGCCGCATGTCGTGGCTGACCGGGCGGGCCTCCCGCGCCTGAGGTACGTACAGGAACTCCGCGTGCGGAGCATGGGACGTCCCCGCCACGACGAGCGTGTGGCTTCCCGGCCGGAGCCCGCCGACGCGGTACCGGCCCGACCGTACGGGCCCTGCCGCGACCCTCTTCCCCCGTGCGTCGATCACGGTGAGCCATCCCGCACACCCGGCGGGGTGCGCGGCGCACCGGACGACACCGGTGACCGTCATCCCTCCGTGCGAGGCGGCCGGAGCGACAGGGACGTCGCTGTGCACGGTGAGCCCGCACCGCTCCGCGTACCCGGCGAGCGTCTCGTCGAGTGCGGCCAGCTCCCGCAGCGTCGTACGGATCCGCGATGCCCGGGGCCCCGGCGGCGCCTGATCGAGGTCTGCCCGCAGTTCCCGGACCAGCGGGCTCACCCGGTGCCAGTCACCCTCGGGCTCACCTGTGGTCAGCGAGCGGTCCAGGGTGTGCAGGGAACGGCTGAGCGTCGTGGTGATCCGGGCGAACCGTTCGGCTGACGCGGGGGCCAGGTCGATGTCGATGTCCGCGGCAGCGGCGAGGGCGCGGGCATGGCCCGTCGCCGTGGTGAGCAGCGCGGTGCGGTTCTCGGCGTCGCGCCCCCGCAGACCGCGCGGCATCCGCACCAGCGGTCGCGCCAGGCTCACGACCTCGAACAGGGCGGAGTCCACCGCACGGGCGGCCCCGCGCAGCCGGACAGGTGCCTCGGGGTCCTCCCAGCGCAGGGCGAGCTGCGAGACCAGGGCGTCGACGGTGGACACATAGCCGCGCTCCGCCTCCCGCGTGATCCTTCGGCTGGACAGCGGGAAGATCAGCGCGGCGCACACCGTCGCCACGAGTATCCCGAGGCCGTTGTCCAGCAGCCGCTCGCCGAGCAGATGGTCCATGCCGCCGTAGGACGTCGTCAGCCCGTACAACTGCACCAGCGCGACGACGAGTCCGACGACCCAGAGGGCGTACGCACGCTGCATCCCCCAGGCCCCGAGGGTGAGGCCCGCCACGATGACCGTCAGCGTCCCGTAGACATGGCCGTGGCCCATGAGGCGGAGCAGAACGATGCCGATCACCGCACCGGCCACGGTGCCCGCCATGCGGTGGCCGAGCTTACGCAGGCGCTCGTGCGTCGTGTTCGTGCCGAAGAGGGTGATCATCACGCCGACCAGACCCCAGTAGAAGCGCTGCGGGTCGATCGCGTCGGTGATGGGGCAGACGATGGCGGCGGCGATCCCCGCGTGCAGCGGTGCGCGTACGAACGGGATGGCGCGTCGCCAGCTCTTCTCCGTCCGCGAGGCGAGCAGGCGCTTCGTCGCGGCGGCCGACCCGGCGGGACGGTCGCGCTCCAGGGCCACGGTCGGCTGGAAGGGGACCCGGGCAGGACATTCGGGGGAGTCCCAGCCCAGCGCGAGCCAGTGGGAGAGCGAGTCGGCCAGGGAGTCCAGGAGCTGGGCCACGCGACAGGCCGGCTCCACGGTCTCCGCCTGCCCGTCGCCGGCCACGGAAGTGCCGAGCACGAGGTGTGCCTGACGGCGGATGCGTTCGGCGGCCGGGCGCAGGCCCTGGGCACTGCCGAGCGGGGTGTCCCGCGCGATGACGAGGCCGACGGCCACCGCCTCGCGCAGCTGTGGTGACGCGTCGAGGCGGGCCAGGTCCTGCACGGCCCGGCCGATACCGCGCAGGGCGAGCTCGGCGTCGAAGAGGTGGCGGTGCAGCAGCTCGGCCATGCCGGGGTCGGCGGCGACCTCGGGCTGGGCGAGCCGGCCGTCGATGGTGACGGTGGTGACGTTGAGGTGGTGCAGGGCGCGCGTCATACGGCGCACGGCCCGCTCCCGGTCGGCATCGGGGTCCAGCGTCTCGACGGCCGCGTCGGCCACCCGGCGTGCTTCCACGACGAAGGCGCGCTGGGTGCGCAGCAGGTCCTCACGCGGCATCGGGTAGCAGAACACCAGCCGTGTCGCGAGCACCGCGGCGGCGGACACCAGGGCGACGACGAACGCCTTGCCCGACATGGACGCGGGGATGTCCGCCATCATGCCGACCATCAGGCCGTTGAACAGCATCATGCCTGTGAGCAGGGACAGTTGCCCGAACCTGGCGAGGAAGAAGGTCAGCGCGAGTGCCGCGACCATCAGGCTGATCTCCAGCCCGCGGTCGTCGTGCAGCTCGGCCGCCAGCCACAGGACGGCGGCGTAGGGGAACGGCATCCACAGGATGGCGCGGCCGAGCCGCTGCCAGGTGTTCTCGGCGACGGCGAAGGCGCTCATCAGGCCCATCATCCCGCCGACCATCATGCCGATCATGGCCGGGACGTCCAGGGCGCGCGCCATCCCGTAGCCGACCGCGAGCGAGGTCACCATCGCGACGAGCGTGCGCCATCCCGCCTGGAGCTGCCCGAGGCCGGGGTCAGCCGCGAGTATCCAGTCCCAGCGGCGCCGTGGCCCGCCCACCCGGTGCGGTGCTACGGCACGCGCGGGACCTGTCGCGGGTGCGGGGCTCGTGGGGGGAGGTGCGGAGGGCGCGAGTTCCGGCGCCGTGTCCGACGGCGCGGTACCTGGGCTGATCAACTGGGCTCCGAATCCATCGCGTCGAGCAGGGTGGTGAGGGCGTCGCGGGCGGCGCTCACGGCGCGCTCGGAGTCGTCGACGCCTGCGTCGAGACCACGCAGCAGCGCTGCTGCCATGCGCCGGCGCCCGCGCTCGAACAGGTCCCGGCCGGCCGGGGTCAGGGAGGCCTCCACGACTCGCCGGTCGGCGGCGCGGCGCTCGCGCGTGGCCAGGCCGCGCTCTTCGAGACTCTGCAGGACCACGGTCACGCGGGGCTGCGCCATGCCTGTGTACGCGGCGAGTGCGGTCACCCGCCGGGGGCCGTCCTCCAGGGCGTCGAGCACGGCCACCTGGCTGCGGCTGAGCCCGAAATCACCGGTGCGGAAGAGCGTCTGCGAGAGCCGCCCGATGCCTCTGAGGAGGCCCCGGGCGGCGCTTTCGATGCGCTGCTCGTCGGTGGGGCCTGCCAGGGACGGCAATTGATGCATATTGCAATTATATATATGTCAAGAGCCGGTGCGGAACCATGTGCGGGCAAAATGCCCGGACGGCCCCGGCGCGGCCCCCTACTGCCGGTGCAGTGCGCGCACCAGTGCCTCGACACCCTGGACAGCCTTGGACCGCGGGCAACCCACGTTGAGCCGGACCAGCCCTGGGGAGCCGTACGCCGCTCCCGGCATGATGGCCACCTTCTCCACCTCGACGAGCTCGCGCTGCAGCAGGTCGTCGTCGACGCCGAGCGGCCGCAGGTCGATCCAGGCCAGGTACCCCGCCTGCGGGGGCTCCCAGCCGAGCTGCGGGAACTCCGTGCGGAGCCGCTCGGCGACCATCGCGAGGTTGCCCGCGAGATACGTGCGCAGTGCGTCCAGCCAGGGCGCACCTTCCCTGTACGCGGCGATGTGGCCGACCAGCGACAGCACCGCGGGGGAGGAGAGGCCGTCGGCCTCCTTGAGCTGCCTCAGGTAGGCGTCGCGCGAGGGGGGATCGCCGATGATCCCGTAACTCCCGGTCAGGGCAGGGATGTTGAACGACTTGGACGCCGAGGTGATCATGGCCCACCGGCCCTCGCCGCCGTGCCGGGACCAGGGGCGGTGGACGTGCGGCGGGTGGGCCAGGTCGGAATGGATCTCATCACTGATGACGGCCACACCGTGCCGGGCGCACAGCCGCGCCATCGAGTCCAGCTCGTCCGCGGACCAGACCCGGCCCGTCGGGTTGTGCGGAGAGCACAGGAGCAGCACGGCCGTGTCCGGCAGTGCCAGGAGCCGCTCCAGCTCCGCCGGGTCGTCGAGGGGGCACTCCAGGAGCCGGCGCCCGTGGGCCGCCACGGTCTTGGGGAACGCGTCGTACATGGGGGTGTGCGCGACCACTCCGTCACCGGGGCGCGACCACAGTCGGAGCAGCTGCGACAACTGGTAGACGACGGAGGGCGCGTAGACGACCGACCCGGGGTCGACGGCCGTCGCGTGCCGTGTCGCGTACCAGTGGACGATCGCGGAGAGGAAGTCGTCCTGCCGCCACCGTGAATAGCCGAGCACGCCGTGGTCAAGACGGCCGCGCAGCGCCGCCAGGATCTCCGGGGCCGTCTCGAAGTCCATGTCGGAGATCGTGAACGGCAGCAGATCCGGCACGCCGAAGCGGTCCTCGACGTAGTCCCACTGCGTGCACCACGTGCCGTGCCTGTCCACCACGGTGTCGAAGCCGTACGGATCCCGGCCGGACGGGGAGTGGGAAGGGGCGGTCATGGTCAGCCCACCGGGATCATGGCGGCGATGGCGTCCTTCACCGACTGGACCTGCGGTCCGATGACGACCTGCACGGTGTGACCGTCGAGCTTGATCACACCGATGGCACCGAGCTTCTTGAGCCGCGCCTCGTCCACCTGCTCGGCGTCATCCACGGTCATGCGCAGGCGGGTGATGCAGTTGTCCAGCGACCGGATGTTGTCGCCGCCGCCGATCGCGTCGAGGATGGCGACGGCGTCGTACTTCCCCGCGACCAGCTCACGGGCGGGCTCCGTCGCCGCGTCGGGGTCGGTGGGCTCGGCGCTCCCGTCCCCCTCGGCGCCCTCTTCCCCTTCGTCCGGTTCCGCCTCGCGGCCAGGGGTCTTGAGGTCGAAACGGTTGATCGCCCAGCGGAACAGGAAGTAGTACACGGCGAACCACACCGCCGCGATCACCGGCACCAGATACCACTTGGTCGTCGACCCCTGAAGGACACCGAAGACCAGCCAGTCGATGACGTTGCCGTCCGTGTTCCCGATGAAGACCCCGAGCAAGGCCGCCGTGAGGAAGCCGAGCCCGACCAGGACCGCGTGGATGGCGTACAGCCACGGTGCGACGAACAGGAACAGGAACTCCAGCGGCTCCGTGATCCCGCCGACCACGCAGGCCACCACGCCCGACACCAGCAGGGCCTTGATCTCCGGGCGCATCTTCCTGTTCGCGCAGTGGTACATCGCGAGAGCCGCGCCCGGGAGGCCACCCAGATAGGCCGCCATCTTGCCCTGGGAGAGGAAGTGCGTCGCGTCGGTGACGGCGGCGTTCGGGGCGCCGGCGCAGTCCAGGTGTGCGTAGAACATGTTCAGAGCCCCGGAGACGTTGTCCCCGCAGACGGCCCCCGACCCGCCGACGTCGGTGAACCGGAACATGGCCACCAGGATGTGGTGCAGCCCGATCGGCCGCAGCAGCACCTCACCCATGCCGAAGAAGAACGGCCCGAACACACCGGTGTGCCCGATACCGCGGCCCACGGCGGTGATCCAGCCGTTGAAGGTCGGCCACACCAGCGGGATGAGCAGACCGAGCACGCTCAGGACGAGGGCGGAGATGATCGGGACGAAGCGCAGCCCGCCGAAGAAGGCCAGTGCGTCAGGCATCCGCTGGGTACGAAAGCGCTGGTGGAGGAGGCTGACAACGATGCCAACGGCTACCGCTCCGAGCAGTCCCGTATCGATGGACTGGACACCGAGCACATCGGCGATGCCGTAGTGCTCGATCGCGGCTTCGTCCTCGACGTCGACACCCTTGGCGGTCAGATAGAAGTTCACCGCGAGATTCATGGCGGCGAAGCCGACGAAACCCGAGAACGCGGCCACGCCCTTGTCCTCGCGGGCGAGACCCAGCGGGATCGCCATCGCGAAGAGGACGGGCAGGAAGGTGAAGGCGACCAGCCCCGTGTTGGCCATCCAGGTGAAGACGAGGTGGAAGCCCTCGGCCTTCAGGAAGGGGAGGTTGTCGGTGACGGCCTCGCTGGAGAGCGAGGAGCCGATGCCCAGCATGATGCCGCAGAACGCGAGCAGGGCCACGGGGAGCATGAACGTCTTGCCGAGCCCCTGGAGGAATTCCCAGAGTGCGGCCTTGGTCTTCTGCATGTGTACGGAACTTTCGAGCCGGGGGGACGGACCCGGGCGCTCGCCGTGGCGATGCGGGGACCCACGGGTGATCGCGCGGCGGAAGGTGGGGCCGTTCCGCCGCACCGGATCACATCACAACGGGTCGACGGCTGTCCATGGAGGAAGGGACGGCCGGCCCGCCGGCGCGGACCACACCTGCTGCCGCACACCGTGACGTACGCCACCTGTCCGGATCCGCGTCGGGTGTTTGCCGACACGTCGCTGGGTAAGGGGCCCTTTGATCACCGGAGCTGACAATCCGGCGGATAGGGTGCACAAACTACCGACTCAGGAGGTTCGATGTCCTCGAAGCGACGTCGCAAGAAGAAGGCCCGCCGCAAGAACGGCGCGAACCACGGCAGCCGTCCCCAGACCTGAGGACGCGCCGACAGGACCGGGAGGTGGCAGAAGCCGCCTCCCGGACGTGTTTTCCGGCCGAGGACAGCTCGGCGGCCGGGGCGAGCGCGGGATGCAGGACGCCGCCGCCCGGCTGCGGCAGCGGCTCCCCGGCCTCTTCTCGAAGATCGTGAACGATTCCGAACGGGCGGGGGTGCGTCCCACGCGTGGGACGCACCCCCGAGGTCAGGTGAGCAGCTGATTGCGGTGGGACGCACGCCGGGCCGCGGCGAGCAGGGCGTGGATCTGGGGGCCGGCCTGGTCGAGCCGGGCGACGGGCTTCGCGAACGGCAGGCGTACGTCGCGGTGGGTGCCGGGGTACTCCAGACGCAGGGTCACGCCGTAGCGGTCCATCCCCAGCGGGAGGACGCGCGTCACGCCCTTCTCCGGCTGCGGCTGCACGAGACGCAGGAGCAGGGGGACGAGCTCGCCGTGGTCGTCCACGAGGTGCGTCAGCATCGCCGCCTCGCTGGTGGCGATGGGGTCGGGGTCGGTCTCCTGCAGCGTGTCCAGCGTGACGAACGAGCGGCCCCTGTGGTCCTCGAAGACCGCCTGGCCGAACTCCATGCAGGTGCTTTCCTCGGTGTCCGTGCTGTACGGGGCCGCCAGCAGGCCGGTCACCGTGACGCGGGCGCGCGTGCGGTCGCGCACGGGGGTCGGCGCGATGTCGGTGAACTCCAGCCGGACGGGGATGCGGAGGCCCGGTGAGGGAGTGCCGGACCCGGACGGTTCGTGCAGGTGGATATGGCCCATCGCGGCCGTGCCGTCGAGGCGGTGCACCTCGACGGGGTCGAGCCCGTCGCTCACCACGGTCATCGAGTGGGCCGCGGTCAGGATGGACAGCACGCGTTCGACGGGGGTGGGCTGTGTGGCGCGGGAGTTGAATGGACGCATCCAAGTTCTCCAGAGGAGCGGGCGGGGAGGCCTCATGACGGCTACTTAGGTATGCCTAACCTAACCCATGACGCGGAGATCGGGTAGCCGAACCCCACTCCCTGTCGGGGGCCCGCGCTGTGACGCACCGTCGGGACTTGATGGACTGGGCGGATGAAGATTCTCCCGCCCCGTGTCCTGAGGGCTCTGGAACGATTCAATGCCGCGTATCCCTGGGACCACAACGCCCACTACCACCGATGGATCCTTCGGCAGCTGCCAAGACGCTTCGGTGACGCCCTGGACGCCGGGGCCGGGAGCGGGGACCTGGCGAGGCTCCTGGCCGGACGTGGGGTGACCGTGACGGCGATCGACTCCGATCCGGTGATCACCGTCCGGGCCCAGGAGCTGACCCCCGCCACGCTGCCCGTGACCTTCACCGTCGCGGACCTGCCGGCCGAGTTCCCTGCCGGCTCCTACGACGTCATCACCTGCGTCGCCACGATCCACCATCTGCCGTTCGCTCAGGCGCTCACGTGTTTCCGGCGTCACCTGGCGCCCGGAGGGACCCTGGTCGTCCTCGGGCTGTTCCGCGCACGGACCCCCGTGGATCACCTTCTCGGCGCGGTCGCCGTTCCTGCCAACGCCGCGATGGGCTGGCTGAAGAACAGGGGCCGCCCCTCCGCCCGGCCCGCCGCCATGACGGCCCGTACCCGCGCCGCGGAGATGACCTTCGACGAGATCGTCAGGGCGGCCGGCGACGTCCTCCCCGGCGCGAGACTGCGGCGACGGCTGTTCTGGCGCTACTCGCTGGTCTGGCAGTCACCGACCGGCCCTTGATCTCACGACCGTGTCCGCTGCCCGTCGGAGAGGGTGGGGGAGGTGACGACATCGGCGTCGGTGGCCGCGCGGACCTGGGAGAGGGTCACGCCGGGCGCGAGTTCGACGACGGTCAGGGTGGGTGTGGTGACGTCGAACACCCCGAGGTCGGTGATGACGCGGTTCACGCACGCCCTGCCCGTGAGCGGAAGTGTGCAACTGCGCACGATCTTGGGGCCACCGTCCTTGGTGGTGTGGTCCATCAGCACGATCACCTGACGGGCGCCGTGCACCAGGTCCATCGCCCCGCCCATGCCCTTGATCATCTTGCCGGGTACGGTCCAGTTGGCGAGGTCGCCGCCGGTCGAGACCTGGAGGCCGCCGAGAATCGCGGTGTCCAGGTGTCCGCCGCGGATCATGCCGAAGGACAGCGCCGAGTCGAAGAACGAGGCGCCCGGCCTCAGCGTGACCGTCTCCTTGCCCGCGTTGATGAGATCCGGATCGATCGCGTCGGCGTGAGGGTAGGGACCGACGCCGAGTATGCCGTTCTCGGAGTGCAGTACGACGTCGACGCCGTCCGGGATGTGGTTGGGCACCAGTGTGGGCAGGCCGATGCCGAGGTTGACGTAGGAGCCGTCGGCCAGTTCGGCCGCGGCGCGGGCTGCCATGTCGTCACGGTTCCAGGGCATCAGCGCACCGTCACTTTCTCGACCGACTTGTCAGCTGCCTGCTCGGGGGTGAGCGGCAGCACCCGCTGGACGAAGACACCCGGCAGATGCACCTCGTCCGGAGGCAGTGTGCCGTCGACCAGTTCTTCGACCTCGGCGACGGTGACACCGCCGGCCATCGCGGCCAGGGGGTTGAAGTTGCGCGCGGAGCGGTGGAAGACGAGATTGCCGTACCGGTCACCGCGTGCGGCGCGTACCAGCGCGAAGTCCGTGGTGACCGACTCCTCCAGTACATAGGTGCGGTCCCCGAACGCGCGCTGCTCCTTGCGCGGAGAGGCCACCGCCACCGTGCCGTCGGCGGTGTACCTCCACGGCAGGCCACCGTCCGCGACCTGGGTGCCGACGCCGGCGGGTGTGTAGAAGGCGGGGATGCCGCAGCCCCCGGCACGCAGCCGTTCCGACAGCGTGCCCTGAGGGATCAGCTCCACCTCGAGTTCACCGCCCAGGTACTGGCGGGCGAACTCCTTGTTCTCACCGACGTACGAGGCCGTCACCCGGCTGATCCGGCCGTCGGTGAGCAGAAGTCCCAGGCCGTGGCCGTCGGTCCCGCAGTTGTTGGACACCACCCGCAGCCCTTCGACACCGCTCTCGTGCAGCGCGCCCAGCAGCGCCGTGGGAATGCCGCACAGCCCGAAGCCGCCGACCGCGAGCGAGGCACCGCCGCCGACGTCGGCCACGGCCTCCCGCGCACTGGCGATCACCTTGTCCATGTCCTCAGCCCTCCAGCCCGGCGTCGGAACCGGCGACGATCCGGCCCCGGACCTCGCCGAAGCCGATGCGGGTACCGTCCGGTCCTGGCGCCGTCGCCGTGATGGTGACCTCGTCACCGTCCTCCAGGAACGTACGGGTGGAACCGTCGGGCAGCTCCACGGGCTCCCGGCCGTTCGAGGTGAGCTCCATCAGACATCCGCGCTCCTGTTCGCCGGGTCCGCTGACCGTGCCCGAGGCGTAGAAGTCACCGGTGCGCAGGGAGGCGCCGTTGACCGTCATGTGTGCCAGCATCTGCGCCGGCGTCCAGTACATCGAGGTGAACGAAGGGCGGGAGACGACCTGGCCGTTGAGACGGACCTCCAGTGCGAGATCGAGACCCCAGTCCTCTCCGTCACGCAGGTAGGGCCGCAGCTCCTCGGTGCGCTCCGGCGGAGCGGTACGGGCCGCCTCCAGCGCGTCCAGCGGCACGATCCACGGTGACACCGACGTGGCGAACGACTTGGCGAGGAAGGGGCCGAGCGGCACGTACTCCCACGCCTGGAGGTCACGGGCGCTCCAGTCGTTGACCAGACACACGCCGAAGACATGGTCGGCGAAGTCGTCGACGCCGACCCGGGTGCCCTGCCGGGACGGGGTGCCGACGACGAAGCCCACCTCGGCCTCGATGTCGAGCCGCAGGGACGGACCGAACGGCGGGTCGCCGCCGTCGGCGGGCCGGGTCTGCCCCCAGGGCCTGACCACGTCCGTGCCGGAGACCACCAGCGTCCCGGCCCTGCCGTGGTAGCCGATCGGCAGGTGCTTCCACTGCGGGGTCAGCGGTTCCTGACCCGGGCGCAGGATCCGGCCGATGTTCGCCGCGTGGTGCTCGGAGGCGTAGAAGTCGACATAATCGGCCGGTTCGAACGGCAGGAGCATCCGCACCCGGTCGGCACGGTGCAGGGCGGGTTCCACAGCGTCCCGTCGGCCGGCGTCGGTGAGCAGGTCGGTGACGAGCGTGCGGACCTCGCGCCAGCGGGCGCGGCCCTGGGCAAGGAAGGCGTTCAGGCTGGGACGCGCGAACGTGCTGTCGTCGAGCGCCCTGGCCAGGTCCAGGACATGGTCGCCGATGGCGACACCGACCCGGGGCGCGCCGCCCTCCGGGGCGAACACACCGTAGGGAAGGGTGTGCGGGGTGAACGGCGAGCCGTCGGGCACCGGGACCCAGCTGGGGGAAGTCATGTGCGGAGCAGTCCTTTCAGGGGGCGTCGAGGAGAGTGCGGGCCTCGGACACCGGTGTACTGGTGGAACAGGAGCCGTAGGAGATGAGCAGGGCGCGGGCGGCGGTCCGCGCCGGTCGGGGCAGCGCGCCCAGGGCTTCGGTCAGGGAGTCGGCCGACGTCGTCTCCAGCGCACGCAGCACCGCCGCGGGGTCCACGGGGCCGGTCGCGGCCAGCGCGGCGGCCAGCAGGAGATTCAGGTAGCCGTGGTGCGTGAATCCGGTCGCCGGGTCCAGGTGCCGTACCGCGTGGTGCAGTCCGGCGGTCGCCTTGAACGGAACGCCGGCCCGCGCGCACGCCGTGACGAAGTGCGCGACCTCGGCGGGGGAGGGGAACAGTTCGGCCCGTACGCCGCCGCAGCGCAGCTTGGCGCCCAGGCCGGGTGCGCCGAGGGCGGTCACCGTCTCGAGCAGGGCGTCGATGTCCGACGGGGAGGCGGGCTCAACGAACAGGGGCACCCGGCTGTCGGCGGTGGCGGCCAGTACGGCGGGTACCGCCGACGCCGGATCAGCGCCGAACACGGCGAGCGGTGCCTCCACCAGCGCGGTCTCCAGACGGGTGTCCGCGGCCACGGTGGCCAGCGCACCGCCCAGCCTGCCGCCGGGATCGTCCGGCCCCGCGGCGTCCGCGATCAGGCCGAGCCGCAGCCGGTCGCCCGGCCGTAGTTCCGCCCGGATCTCCTCCAGCCGTCCGACCGGGACGAGGAACCGCAGGGCGTGCATCGGATGACAGGCGGCCCGGTCCCGGCGGTGCCGGGCCACCGCATCGGCCGGCGGCAGCGAGGTCGGCGGAAACAGACCCGCGTCGTCGACGAGCCCGGCGAGCAGTGTGTTCACGAGGCCGGCCCCCGGCCTGCCCATGTCCAGGCGTAGCCCGGGTCCTCGGCGGCGAGCGCGCCCTCACCCAGCTCCAGCGGGCGGAAGGTGTCGACCATGACGGCCAGTTCGTCGAAGAACTCGGCGCCGATGGACCGCTCGTAGGCGCCGGGCTGCGGTCCGTGCGCGTGCCCGCCCGGGTGCAGGGAGACGGAGCCCTGCCCGATACCTGAGCCCTTACGGGCCTCGTAGTCGCCCCCGCAGTAGAACATCACCTCGTCGCTGTCCACGTTGGAGTGGTAGTACGGAACCGGGACGGCCAGCGGGTGGTAATCCACCTTGCGGGGCACGAAGTTGCAGATCACGAAGTTGTCGCCCTCGAAGACCTGGTGCGCGGGCGGCGGCTGGTGCACGCGTCCGGTCAGCGGCTCGAAGTCGTGGACGCTGAAGGTGTACGGGTACAGGCAGCCGTCCCAGCCGACCACGTCGAAGGGATGCGTGGCCTGGGTGAAGACGGTGCCCAGCACCTCGCCCCGCGGCCCGCGGTGCTTGACGTACACGTCCACGTCGGTGCCGGTGGCCGACAGCGGTTCGCCGGGGCCGTGCAGGTCGCGCTCGCAGAACGGGGCGTGTTCCAGCAGCTGCCCGTTACGGGAGAGATAGCGGCGGGCCGGGGAGATGTGCGAATTGGCCTCCACGCAGTACAGCCTCAGAGGCTCGTCGCCTTCGGGCAGCCACCGGTGAGTGGTTGCCCGGGGCAGCAGTACGTAGTCCCCGGCGCGGGCGGTCAGCTTCCCGAACACGGTCTCCACCACGGCCGTACCGGCCTCGACGTACACGCATTCGTCGCCGATGCCGTTGCGGTAGAGCGGCGAGGTGGCGCCGGCGACGACGTAGGAGATGCGTACGTCGCCGTTGCCGAGCAGCATCCGTCGTCCGGTCACCGCGTCGGTGTCGCGCCAGTCATCACCCGGCCACAGGTCGTGCAACTTCACATGGCGTGGTTTCAAAGGGTGGTTGGCGACCGTCTCCTGGCCGGTCAACTGCCACGGGCGGGAGTCCGTGATGGCCGACGGGATCTCGCGGTGGTAGAGCAGCGAGGAGTCGGAGGAGAACCCCTCCTCGCCCATGAGCTCCTCGAAGCGCAGACGGCCCCCCGCGTCACGGTGCTGGGTGTGCCGCTTGGGAGGGATGTCTCCGACACTGCGGTAATACGGCATGGCTGTTCCTTGCGTCGTGGTGGCGTGACGTCCTGGCGGTTCAGACGCCCGCGGTGGTGCGAGGCCCGAGGGCGTCGGCGGGCCGGCGTTCCCGGGGGACCTTCAGGAAGGCGAGCATCACGGCGCACACCACGAGACAGGCGATGGGGAAGTACAGGCCGACGGTGACATCGTCCGCCGTGGCGTTCCTGCCGATGATGTACGGGCTGAAGAAGCCGCCCAGCGCCGCGATGGAGTTGATGCCCGCCAGGCCGACGGCGGTCTGCTCGCGCGGCAGGATGCGCGCTGCGAGCGCCCAGTACGGCGCCATGTAACCGAGCACGCCGACGGCGACCAGCGACAGGCAGACCATCGCGGGCACCGGGTCGTGCCGGAAGACGATCGTGCCGGCCAGGCCGACCGCGCCCAGCAGCATCAGGCCGATGATGTGGAAGCGGCGCTCGCCCGTGCGGTCGGAGTTGCGCGCCACCAGCAGCATGCCGGCCGCGCCCACCAGGTAGGGGATGGTGCCGAGCAGCCCGATGTTGGTGGCCGAGTACGAGGGATCCAGCTGCTGGACGATCTTCGGCAGGAAGAAGGAGAAACCGTACAGGCCGCACGCGGCGAAGAAGTTGGCGAACGCGAGGTAGAGCACCCTGCCGTTCTTCATCGCCCGCAACTGGTCGCGGACGGTCTCCTTGTGGGCGGAGCCTGCCGTGTACTCCTTGTCGATCTCCTTCTGCAGCCAACGGCTCTCGTCCGACGTCAGGAACCGGGCGTCGGACGGCCGGTCCGGCAGCCAGATCAGCGTGACCAGGCCGATCAGCACCGCGGGTGCGCCCTGGAGGATGAACACCCAGCGCCAGCCGCTCATACCGAGCCAGTCGACGTGGTCGAGGATCCACCCGCCGGTCATGGAGCCGAGGATCATCGCGACCGGCTGCGCCAGCGCCAGCAGTGCGATGGCACGGCCCCGCTCCCGGCCGCGGTACCAGAACGTCAGGTACAGCAGGAGACCGGGGAAGAGCCCGGCCTCCGCGATGCCCAGTGCGATGCGCGCGACGTACAGATGGGTGACGGTGTGGACGAAGCCGGTGACCGCCGTGACCAGACCCCAGCTGATGGCGATCCGGGCCAGCCACAGACGGGCCCCGACCTTCTTCAGCATCATGTTGCTGGGAATCTCCAGGACCACGTAGGCCAGGAAGAAGATCGCGGCGACCGCGCCGAACGTGGCCGTGGTGATGCCCAGTTCATGCTCCATACCGAGCTGGGCGTAGCTGATGTTGGACCGGTCCATGTAGTTGAACACGTACAACAGGCCCACGATGGGGAAGATCCGGTACGAGACCTTCCGGGTGACCCTGCTGCCCAGGGCGGTGTCCTCGGCGTTGAGGTGCGCTCCCATGACTGCTCCTGAGGGGATTGAGGGAAGGGGGAGGGTCAGCGCCCGCGGGCCGCGTTGCGGCCTGCGAGGCGCCCCATGGTGAGGGCGTTGGCGATGGCGTTGCCGCCCCCGACGTAGCGCATGCCGAGAACTCCGCCGCCGGCCTCACCGGCGGCGAACAGCCCGGGCACGGTCGTACCGGTGCGGTCCAGGACCGCGGCGTCCCGGTCGATCTCCAGACCGGTATGTGTGCACACCAGCTCGGTGGGCAGCACCCGGGCGGCGTGGAACGGTGCGACGGCCAGGGGCTCGGGCGCCTGCGGGGAACCCTTCGCGGCGAGCGACTCCTCGCGCAGGAAGTCCGGGTCCTCCCCGGTCGTGGCGAGGTTGGCGTTCCACCGTGCGACCGTGGCGCTCAGCGCGTCGGCCGGTACGTCCATGGCTTCGGCCAGTCGGCCCAGGGAGCCGGCGCTCAGCAGCCGCCCGGCGCGCACCTCGTCGGCGATGCGCTCGGGCGTCCAGTCCGCGTACCCGGCCGGCAGCCCCAGCCTGGCCTTTTCGTCGAACACCGCCCACACGGGACCGTCCTGGGCGAGGATGATGCCGCTGGACACGGCGTACGAGGCGTCCTCGTCCATGAAGCGCCGCCCGGCACTGTTGACGTACACCCGGGACTTCGGCGGGAACCCGGCCTGCCAGTGGTGGTACCGCTGGAAGTAGGCGGTCGGCAGCATCAAGCCCCAGCCGTGCCCGGTGAGCGCGCTGCCGGTCTGCTCCGCGAAACCCAGGTGGTCGCCGCGGCTGCCCGGGGCCGCCACCACGAACAGCGCCTCGCCCGCGGCGTGCGCCTGCGGGTAGTGACGGTCGAGCAGCTCCGGACTGCGGGCGAAGCCACCACTGGCCACGACCACCGCACCGGCCCGGACCTCGATGCCGTCGGCGACCACGCCCACGACCCGGCCATCCTCGAACAGCAGTCGCTCCACCCGGGTGTCGAGGACGGCCTCGACACCGCGCTCGCGCCGTGCCCTGTCGAGCACCCGCACCAGGCCGTAGCCCTGGTCGCGTGGCACGTGCCCGCGCCAGACGTCCTCCACTCCGGCCCGGCACAGGCCCGGGGTGTGAGCGTCCGGTGACACGGCGGCCGGGACGTCCAGGCCCAGAGCCAGCATCCACTCCAGGGTGGGACCTGCGGCGGCACAGAACGCCCGGATCAGACCCGGCTTGAGCTGCCACTGGTTGAGGTCCATGTAGTGCTGGAAGTGACGCTCGGCGGTGTCCTCCACATCCAGGCCGCGCTGCACACTGGTGCCGGCCGCGGTGAACATGCCCGCGGACAGCTGGGTGGAGCCGCCCAGCTCGCGTTCGGACTCGAAGAGCGCGACCTGCGCGCCGCCCTCGGCGGCGGCCACCGCCGCGGCCAGGCCCGCTCCGCCACCGCCCACCACGATCACGTCGAGCGCGTCGAAGTCGGTCATCACAGTGCTCCTTCGGCGTCATCGAGGATGCGGTGGTACAGCCCGTTGGAGACGAGTCCGCCGTCGAGGGTGAGCTCGCTGCCGGTCATGTAGGAGCTGCGGTCGGACAGCAGGAACAGCACCGCGTCGGTGACCTCGTCCACCGCGCCGAGCCGCCCGGCGGGGACGCTGCGCAGCGCCGACTCCACGAAGGCGTCCGACCCGGCGAGCAGTCCGGTGCCGACCAGCCCCGGATGCAGGGAGTTGACCCGGATCCGCCAGGCGGCCAGCTCACCGGCCGCGGACTTGGACAGCCCGGTCAGACCCCACTTGCTCGCCGAGTACGACGGTGAGAAGTAGCCGATCTGTCCGGAGACCGAGGAGATGTTGACGATGGAACCGCCGCCGCTGTCGCGCATGAGGGGCGCGACGGTCCGGATACCGTGGAACGGGCCGTGGAGGTTGATCCGAAGGACCCGGTCCCACACCTCCTCGGTGGTGTCCATGAACCGCAGCCTGCGGGAGACCCCCGCGTTGTTGACCAGCCCGTCCAGACGGCCGTCGGCGCTCCGTACGGCGTCCACGACCGTGCGCCAGCCGGCCGGGTCCGTGACGTCCAGGGCGTGCCCGGTGGCCCGGCCGCCCGCCTCGGTGATCTCCCGCACCAGGGGCGTGCAGTCGGCGATGTCGGCGAGGTGCACGTGGCTGCCGCGGCGGGCCAGGGCGCGGGCGTGCTCGGCGCCCATCCCGGCCGCGGCCCCCGTGATCAGGACGACCGACGGGTAGCGCACCGTCTCGCGGTGCCCACCGGACAGGTCGGCGGCCGGTGCGGGCGTCCGGGGGTTCGCCTCCGAACCGGCAGGAGTCGACTCAGACATGGCGGGAGCCACCGTCGACGGCGATGCCGTGCCCGGTCACGTAGCGGGCGCTGTCGGAGAGCAGGAACAGCAGCACGCCCAGCACCTCCTGCGGCGAGCCGAGGCGGTGCAGCGGCACACTGTCCAGCGCGTGCTTCAGCGCGGCCGGGTCCTCCTGCACCCACCGGGTCATCTCGGTGTCGATGTAACCGGGCGCGATCGAGTTGACCCGCAGCCCCTGGTCACCGAGTTCCACGGCCAGCGACTCGGTCAGATGGGCCACCGACGCCTTGGACGCGCAGTACGCGGCCCGCCCCTTGCGCACCCGGACCGCGGACACCGAGGACATGTTGACGATCGCGCCGCCGGGCAGCATGTGCCGAGCGGCGGCCTGCGAACCGAACAGCACGCCCTGCACGTTGACCTTCAGTACGGCGTCGATCTGCTCGGGCGGGATGTCCCCCACGAAGGCGTGCGGAAAGATGCCGGCGTTGTTGATCCAGTGGTCAAGGCGGCCGAACTCGCTGTGCGCGAGCCGGGCCAGCTCCTCGTGCGCGGCCGCCTCGACCACGTCCACGGCGGCCGGGACGACCCGTCCGCGGGCCGAGTCCAGGGGCAGCGCTTCCTGCTGTGCGTTGATCTCCCCGGCGGTCGCCTTCATCGCGTCGAGGTCGATGTCCGCGGCGATGACGTTCACCCCGCGCAGTGCCAGGCCCTCGCTGAAGACGGCGCCCATGCCCCGGGCGGCGCCGGTGACGACAGCCGTGGTGCCGGCCAGTTCGGGATACACGGCGGCGGGCTGCCTGCCGACCACACGTCCGGGCCCATCGGCGCCGGGGACCTGCGGGTATGCGGTGTTGTCGCTCATCGGTGGTTCCGTTTTCCTTCGTCGTTGAAGCGTGTTCGTTGAAGCCTGCTCGTCGCAGCGCGGTCGTCGGAGCACGCTCGTCGAGGTGCGGGTGCGGGTTTGCGGTCCCGGCATCGGCGACGGCCGCGAGGAGACGGCCCGTACGGCCAGGAGAGGGTGGCCCGCAGGGTCGTGGGAGGGATCAGGACGGCGTGTCGCCGTCCGTGTCGTCCCGGCGCACGGTCCGGGAGGCGATCCGCCAGCGGTCGCCGTCACGGACGACCTGATCGGTGAGGGTGGTGAACCGCTCGATGCGGGGAGTGCCACCCCGGGGTGTCGCGACGATCTGTAGGTACGCCTCCACCCGTAGCCCTCCGTCCCCGTCGCCGCCGGTCACGGCCACGTTCCCGACCACGTGCCGTCGCACCGTGCCCTCGGCGGCACAGCCTGCGGCGAACCGCTCGGCGAACGAGGTCAGCGCGGCCGTGCCGGTCACCGGCTCCGGGTACGTGGGGGAATCGAAGGAGCCGTCCGCGGTGAAGGTGGCGGCCCATTCCGAGGCGCGGCCTCCGTCGATGAGGTGGCTCTGGAGGTGGTAGAGCTGATGGATTCCGGCCAGCTGGGCACTGGCGGGAAGCGCGGGCGTGCTGGGGTCCATGCGGGCGTCCCTTCGGCTCGTGCTCCCGCTCCGACGGCTGTCCCGAGAGCCGGAGGGGAGCTTGCCGCACGGTGAGTAAGCGTGCGATAATCGCACTCACTGTGCGAATAATGCGAGCATAGGCAACGTGGCTGAAACCCGTCAAGGGATGGATTCATGAACACACCACCGACCCGGTCGGCCCCCGAGCTCGACACCGGCATGTCGAAGACGCTCCACCACGGACTGCTGATCCTCAGGGTGCTGGCGGAGCGCCCGCAGGGCCTCACCGTCAGCGAGCTGGCGGATGCCGTGGAAGTGCACCGCACGGTCGCGCACCGCCTGGTGCGGACCCTGGAGGCGCATCAGCTCTGCCGCCGTGACCACCGGCGTCGTATCGTGCTGGACACGGGCCTGGTCGCTCTGGCCGAACCCGTCCAGCAGGACCTGCGCACACTGGCGGGCCCGATCCTGGACGAGCTGGCGGAGGCCACCCGCGCCACCGCGCACCTGCTGGTCCGGGAGGGGCCCGCCGAGATGCGGGCGCTCGTGGTGGTGGAACCGCGCGAAGCCCTGGTCCATGTGTCGTTCCGGCCCGGTCAGACCCATCCCGTCGAGCAGGGGTCGGGCGGCCTCGCCCTGCTCGGCCATGGCCCGTACCGCGAGGGCGAGCGCCCCGAGGTCACCGAGGCCCGCTCCAAGGGGTACGCCGTCACGAGGGGTGAGGTCATTCCGGCGGTGACCGGCATCTCCGCCGCGGTGCCCTCCCGGGGCGGCGAGGCGACCGTCAGTATCGGCATCTCGGTCTTCGAGGTCACCGGCCTCGACGCACTGGGCGAGACCGTCGTCCGCTCCGCCGCGCGACTGGGGGAGCTGCTCGACTGACCTGGGGTGCGCGGAGCGGTCGTGCGGAGCGAGACGCATGGGCGCGAGCAGGGCCGGCGCCGGATTGATACGTTTCAACTCCTTGTCGGTGTGCCTCGGCGCTGTCTAGTCTCACGGGCGTGAAACCTTCAGGAAGGTGCGCTTGATGACGGACGACACTGCCTCCGACGTGCTCGACGCAGCGCCGGCCCGGGTGCGCCGACGGCCCACCCGTGTCGGGCTGGTGTCGGGTGGGCTCGGTGCGTACTGGCCGCAGTTCCCCGGCCTCCTCGACCAGTTGCGGGAGTCGGCGCTCTTCGTCACCGGGCGGTTCGAGGAGATGGGCTGCGAGGTGGTCGACGCCGGCTTCATCTCCGATCCGCAGGAGGCCGCCACGGCCGCGGAGGAGCTGCGCAGGGCCGACTGCGACATCGTCGTCACGTTCCTGACGACCTATCTGACCGCCTCGATGGTGCTGCCGGTCGCCCAGCGCACCCACACGCCCGTCCTGGTCATCGACCTCCAGCCGACCGAGGCGATGGACCACCCGAACACCGACACGGGCCGGTGGCTGGCCTACTGCGGGCAGTGCCCGCTCCCCGAGGTCGCCAACGTGTTCCGGCGCAGCGGTATCCCCTTCCGTTCGGTCTCCGGCCATCTGCACGACGAGAACGCCTGGACCCGGATCGGCCGGTGGATCTCGGCGGCGGGTGTGCGCGGTGTGACGCGCCACGGGCGGCACGGTCTGATGGGGCACCTGTATCCAGGCATGCTGGACGTCTCCACCGACATGACCCTGGTGTCCGGCCAGCTCGGTGGGCACGTGGAGGTGCTGGAATTCGACGACCTGCGCGTCAGGGTCGCCGCCGTGACCGACGAGCAGGCCGCCGAACGCGTCGCCCTGGCGCGGAAGGTCTTCACTCTCGACGCTTCCGTGAACGAGGTGGACCTCGACTGGGCCGCCAGGGTCTCCGTGGGACTCGACCGCCTGGTGGAGGACTTCGGACTCGACAGCCTCGCGTACTACCACCGTGGCCTCGACGGCGAGATCCATGAGCGGCTCGGCGCGGGCATGATCCTCGGCGCCTCCCTGCTGACCGCCCGCGGGATCCCGGTCGCGGGTGAGTACGAACTCCGCACCAGCCTGGCCATGCTGATCGCCGACACGCTCGGCGCCGGCGGGTCGTTCACCGAGCTCCAGGCGCTCAACTTCCGTGACGGGGTGGTCGAGATGGGCCACGACGGGCCGGCCCACCTCGCCATCTCGTCCACCGGCCCGCTCCTTCGGGGACTCGGCGTCTACCACGGCAAGCGCGGCTGGGGAGTCAGCGTGGAGTCCGATGTGCGGCACGGGCCGGTCACCACCTTCGGTATCGGCCAGGAGGCGGACGGCACCTTCTGCTTCATCGTCTCCGAGGGCGAGGTCGTCCCTGGGCCCCTGCTGGAGATCGGCAACACCACCTCGCGCGTCGCCTTCGGCTTCGATCCGGGGGAGTGGACGGACGCCTGGTCCGCGACCGGAATCGGCCACCACTGGGCCCTTTGTACGGGCCACCGTGCCAAGGACTTCAAGGCCGCGGCCGACCTGCTCGGCCTTCCCTTCCGCAGGGTCGACGGCCCCGGCGAGCTGTGAACCCGGCCCGGCCCCGGAGGCGGTGACGCACTGTCGGTGCTACTGCTGATGTGCGGCTTCGGGGCTCGTCGCCGACTGCGACTGTGCAGGCGTGGCGGTGTAGCGCCAGAACGGCCGTACGAGCAGTGCGCCGGCGATGACGACGACCATGCAGAGCAGCGCGCTGCCTGTCCACGCGACACCGAGACCGGTGGCCGACGCCATGGCGCCGGCGCGCAGGTCCCCGAGGCGTGGGCCGCCGGCGACGACGACGGTGAAGACACCTTGCAGACGGCCCCGCATGGCGTCGGGCGCGTAGGTCTGCAGAATCGTCTCGCGGTAGACCGCGCTGACGAGGTCCGCCGCTCCGGCGGCGGCCAGCAGGACCGCGGCGGCGAGGAGTTGGTGGACGGTGCCCGCGAGTGCGATGGCAGCCGCCCAGGCGGTGACGGCGACGGCCAGCGCCCGGCCCTGGCGGCGTACGCGTCCGATCCAACCGCTGAACAGCCCCGCCGCGACCGACCCGATGGCGATGGACGAGTGCAGCAGGCCCACTCCTCCGCCGTAGCGCAGGTGTGCCGCCGCGGGGAACAGGGCGGTCGGCATGGCCAGGGTCATCGCCGCGATATCGACCGCGAAGGACATCCAGAGCACGGGGGCAGCGGCGATGAACCGCAGCCCGTCGAAGACGGAGCGCAGGCCCCCCGCCCCGCCACCCGCGCCGGTCGGCATGATCGACGGCAGGCGGAGGGCGGAGTACAGCAGGACGGAGAACAGCACGGCATCGGCGCCGTACGCCCAGCAGTAGCCGTTCGGCAGTGAGATCAGTACGCCCGCGACGAGGGGCCCGGCGACCTGCCCGACATTGCCGACGGTGAAGTACAGGGTGTTCGCGGCGGGTATCAGGGGGGTGGGAACGATACGGGGAATGATCGCGCCCCGGGCGGCGGACGACACGGCGAAGGAACCGGCCTGTACGGCGACGAGGGCGAGGACGAGAGGCACCGACCGCAGATCGGCCAAGGCCTGGAACAGCAGGGCGAGTGTGACCGCCCAGGTGACGGACGCCGACGCCAGGTAGAGCGCCCGGCGGTCGAACCGGTCGGCGATCGCGCCGCCGTACAGGCCGAAGACCACGAGCGGTACGAGGCCGGCGAGTCCCGTCATCCCCACGGCGAGCGACGACCGCGTCAGCGCGTACACCTGCACCGGGATGGTGACGCCGGTGACCATGGTTCCGACGTACGCCGCGCCCTGTCCGATCAGCAGGCGGCGGAAGACGGGGACCGCGAGCGGGCGGGTGTCGAGGGCGACGCCGCGCAGCCCTGAGGCCAGCCGGGCCCTCAGCCTCGGAGGAGCGGCGGGAGGAAGATCACGCGGGGTGTGGGACGTCTCGGGCATGGTCATCACGCTGTCAGGACCGCACGGTGCGCCGCTTCCGTTATTCTGACGACGTATGTCGGAAAACAGTCAGGCGGAGATGGGGACGGAGGAGCCCAGAAGCTCCACCCACGCCCACCTCGCCGGTGACGTCATCGGCCGTCACCAGCACGGCTACCACCAGCTCCTCTACGTCAGCTCCGGTGTGCTGGCGGTGCATACGGGGGAGGCCTCCCGGGTGGCGTCCAGTGCGCGCGCCGTGTGGATTCCGGCGGGCACCTGGCATCAGCACCGTGTGCACGGGCACAGCTCCGTGCACACGCTCGGTTTCCCCGTCCACGACGACCTTCTGGCGTCCCGGACGCCGGTCGTCGTCGCTGTGGACGCCCTGGTGCGCGAGCTGATCATCGCGTGCAGCGAACCGTCCCTCCCGCAGGAGGAGGCACGCCATCTGCGCGCCGTCCTGCGGGACCGGCTGCGGCGGGCCCTGGTGGAGCCGTTGACGGTGCCCACCCCTGACAGTCCCCTGCTGCGACAGGCGTGCACGCTGGTGACCGACGATCTGCGGCAGCCGCGGACCGCCGCCTGGCTCGCCCGGAGCGTCGGAGTGAGCGAACGCACCCTGGCCCGGCTGTTCAGGAGCGAGTTCGGTATGACCTATCCGCAGTGGAGGACCAATGTCCGGGTGTTCCACGCCATGGTGCTGCTGGCGGAAGGGGTCACCGTGAGTGAAACGGGACGACGATGCGGATGGGCCACGACCAGTGCGTTCATCGACGCGTTCGGCAGCACCATGGGCCGGACGCCGGGGACCTGTCGCATCGCACCGGGCGGGTGATCCGCCCTGTTCCGCCCTGATCCGGACGAGAGGCCCTATCTCTTCGGCAGGGTGAGGATGTCGGCTCCGTCCTCGGTGATGGCGATCGTGTGCTCGCTGTGTGCCGTCCGGCAGCCCGTCGCGCTGCGCAGTGTCCATCCGTCGGCGTCCGTGACGAGCTCGGCGGTGTCCGCCATGATCCACGGCTCCAGTGCCAGCAGCAGCCCGGGGCGCAACGTGTATCCACGGCCGGGCCGACCGGTGTTCGGGACGTGCGGGTCCTGATGCATCGTCGATCCGATGCCATGACCTCCGAACTCGGTGTTGACCGGGTAGCCCGCCTCGCCGAGGACCGTGCCGATGGCGTGGGAGATGTCGCCGATGCGGGCCCCGGGCCCGGCGACGGCGATCCCCGCCGCCAGTGCGCGTTCCGTCGTGCTGATCATCGCGGCGCTCTCCGGGGCCTTCGCGTCGCCCACGACGAAGCTGATGGCGGAGTCCGCGGCGACTCCGGCCTTGGACACGGCGAGGTCGAGTGTCAGCAGATCGCCGTCCGCGAGCTTGTAGTCGTGGGGCAGCCCGTGGAGTACGGCGTCGTTGACGGCCGTGCAGATGTAGTGGCCGAAGGGCCCGCGTCCGAAGGATGGCGCGTAGTCGACGTAGCAGGACTGCGCTCCCGCCTCGACGATCATGGCCTTGGTCCACCGGTCGATGTCCAGAAGGTTCGTGCCGACCGTGCTGCGGCTCTTCAGTGTCTGCAGGATGTCGGCCACCAGTGTGCCCGTGTCCTTCGCTCGGGCGAGCAGGGTGGAATTCAGGATCTCGATCATGCGGCGTCCTTCTCGTGCAACCAATAACTATACCGGCCATACTATACCGGTACTTGAATTGGGGGTCATGAGCCACCCCCTTGAGTCTCCACCGACTGGAGACCGCAGAGTGGGGGACATGGACGACGTCACGACCCTCTACTCGATCGGGGAGCTCTCCCGGCGGACCGGCTTGTCCGTGAGGACCATCCGGTTCTACTCCGACTCGGGGGCGGTGGCGCCGACCACCCGAAGTCCCGCCGGTTATCGGCTCTACGACCTCGACGCACTGCTTCGTCTGGAACTCCTGCGCACACTGCGCGAGCTGGGCATGGACCTGGCCACGATCAAACGGGTGCTGGACCGGGAGCTCTCGGTGGCAGACGTCGCCGCGGCGCACGCCGACGCCCTGGACGTCCAGATCCGGGTGCTGCGACTGCGCCGGAGCGTGCTGCGTGTCGTGGCCGGACGTGGATCCGATCTTGAGGAGACCAAGCTCATGCACAGAATCACCCAGTTGTCCGGTGAGGAACGCCGACGTCTGATCGACGACTTCGTGGTCGGCACCTTCGGCTCGGATGCCGACCCCGCCGCGGTGGCCATGGTGCGCGCCGCCACTCCCGATCTCCCCGACGACCCCTCGGGGGAACAGGTCGCCGCGTGGGTGGAGCTCGCCGAGCTGGTCGGCGACGAGGACTTCCGGATCCGGATGAGGCGGACGGCCGTGCGCCAGGCCGCCGGAGGTGCGCTCGGCATCGAGAGCGAGGCCGGCGAGGAACTGATGGACCACACCCGCCGGAAGGTGTCCGGGGCGATGGAGTCGGGTGTCGACCCGCTCGGCAGCGGGGCCGCACCCGTCATCGACGACCTGGTGCACCGCTTCGCCGAGGTGTTCGCGCGCACCCCTGACACGGAGTTCCGGAACTGGCTGGCCGAGCGGTTCGAGGAGGCGCACGATCCCAGGGTCGACCGGTACTGGCGACTGGTGTGGATCGTCAACGGCTGGCAGGTGATGCCGCGTCTGCTCCCGGTGTACCCCTGGCTCGCGCAGGCCCTGCGAAATGACGGCGACGCGGCGGAGGGCTCCCGTCAGACGCCGCCCCCGTAGACCCCTGGTTGCGGAAGGTCCGTCGATTCGAAGGTGTGGACCGACAGCCCTGGTGCTGTCCTGCGGTGGCTGACGAGCCGCAGGCCGGCCGGGGCACCGCCGTCCGGGAAGAGCCCCCGGCCGTGGCCCAGCACGACCGGGGCGATCACGAGCCGCAGTTCGTCGACCAGGCCCGCGGCGAGCAGGGACTGGGACAGCCGGGCGCTTCCATGGATCTGCAGGTCGCGGCCCGGCTGTTGTTTCAGTGCGGCGACCTGGGCAGGAACATCCCCGCTCAGGACCGTCGTCGGGTTCCAGCTGCCCGCGTCGAGGCTCTGGGATGCGACGTACTTGGGGAGGCCGTTCATGACGGGTGCGAAGGGGTGCTCGGTCATCTTCGGCCAGTCCCGTGCGAAGTTCTCGTAGGTACGGCGGCCGAACAGCAGGGCGTCCGCCGTGCCGAGCCAGGTGGCTGCCACCTCCTCGAACTCCTCGTCCAGGTACGGCACGAACCAGCCACCCTGTTCGAAGCCGTCGCTGCGGTCCTCGTCCGGAGCCCCGGGGCCCTGGGAGACACCGTCGAGGGTCAGGAACTCCTGTACGACAAGTCTCATCGCGCATCACTCTCTTCCGCCGGCCGTCGGCCGCTGTCGGCTCTTCGGCTCTTCGGTACAGGAGACGACTGTGCCACGGACGCGGGCCGGTGCCCGGGACGTCGACGCGGCGTCCCGGGCCCGGGTTCAGCCGCGGTCCTCGGCGCACAGCGCCGCGTCCACCGCGCCCTGGAGGTGGCCCAGGCTGTCGCCCTCGGCCGCCCAGGTCGTGGTGTAGACGGTCACGGTGCCCCGGCCGCCCGTGGCCCGGCCGCCGCCCACCGAGTCACCGGGCAGGTCGCCGCCGTGGCCCCAGTAGACGCCGCCGCAGCTGAGCGGGATCGAGGCGACGCCGTAGCCGTAGCGGCTGCCTTCGGGGTAGACGTCCTGGCCGCCGATGTCGGTGGTGTCCCCGGTCATCAGGCGCAGCGCCCAGCCGGGCAGGAGCCTGCCGCCGAACAGGCCGTCCCAGAAGGCGTTGAGGTCCTCGGGAGTGGAGACGAGCCCGCCGGACGCGCCGAACTCGTACCCGGGGAGCTCCGTCACGTCGGTGACGCCTGCCTCGGGGGAGGCGGGGTGGACGCCGTAGTTGCGGGCGTGCGGTCCGCGCAGGGTCAGCTCGCCGGGAGCGGGCCAGTAGGTGTCGTCCAGGTGCAGCGGACGCAGGACCGTACGCTCGACGTAGGAGCGGTAGCCGACTCCCGAGGCCTTGTCGATCACCATGCCGAGCACCAGGTAGTTGGTGTTGGAGTAGCCCCAGTCCTGCCCGGGCTCGAAGACGGGCTCCGCGTCGAGCGCCAGCGCCAGATACTCCTGCTCCGTGCCGGCCTCCGTCCAGTCGACCAGTGCGCTGTACTCCGGCAGCCCACTGGTCTGCTTCAGCAACTGCCTTACGGTGATGGGGCTTTCGGCGAGCTGCGGCACGTAGGTCCCGGCGCGGTCGTCGAGGTGTATCCGTCCGTCAGCCACCAGGCGCATGACGGCCGTCGCGGTGAACGCCTTGGTGTCGCTGGCCAGCCTGAACCGGCCCTGGGCGCCCGGCATCCGACGGCCGGACTCCAGGTCGGCGACCCCGGCCGTGCGGGTCTTCCCACCGTCGTACGCGAGGGCGCCGGGAACACCGTCCCGGTCCACGAGCAGATCCAGTTGTCTCTGCACCGGGTCCGACGGGCGCGCCGCGGCCACCGGGGCGAGTGCCCCGGTCAGTGTGGCGGCGAGCAGGGCTGCGGCGGCGATGCGCTTGCGGTGCATGGGTCTTCCCCCTGAGTCATGGCCCGGATCCCGCCGGACCGATCGATCGCTCACCGACGACCCTGCCAAGCTTCTGACGTGAGATCAGTACGCCCCGGACCCGAATCGGAAGTGGCGTCAGCCCCCTTGCCGGAACGTTCGGGGTATGCGTCAGGCCGACTCGGAGGTGTCCCTGACGGGGCTGTCCTCGATCCTGGAGCCGGGTGCCGCGCGGTTCGGGGCAGCCGGGTTGTGCGCGTGCTGCGCCGGTGCCGGGTCGATGACGGCGCCCGCCGCCGGGGTGCGCAGGACCAGCAGGGCGACATCGTCGCCGCTCGGCTGGATACGGATGAGGAGTTCGTCGAGGAAGTCCTCGACATCGCGGCGGGCCAGGGCAGCGGCGTGCCGGCGCAGTGTGTCGAGGCCCTCTCCGATGTCACGGTTGCGGCTCTCGACGAGCCCGTCGGTGTACAGCAGGAGCGTCGAGCGGGGCGGGATCTCCGCGTGGGCGTCGGGCCACCCAAGACCCATGTGCAGGGCCGAGCTCAGACCGAGGAGCGGGCCGTGGCCGGCTTCGAGGAAGCGGGTGTGCCCGTCGTCGGTGATCAGGAGGGGCGGCGGATGGCCGGCGTTGACCCAGTGGAACTCCCAGGGCCCGCCCTCGTCGCCCTCGATACGGGCGAAGACACAGGTGGCCATGGGGGCGTCACTCGTGTGGGTCATGGCCTCGTCCAGACGGCGCATGATCAGGCTGGGAGGTTCGGTCCGGTCCCAGGCCAGGGCGCGCAGCATGTTGCGTACCTCGGCCATGTGGGCGGCGGCCTTCAGATCGTGGCCCACCACGTCGCCGATGATCATTGTCAGGACGCCGTCGCCGAGGAGGAAGGAGTCGTACCAGTCCCCGCCGATCTCCGTGGCGCTCTCGGCGGGCAGATAGCGGGCCGCCAGCTTCAGGTGGTCGACCTGCGGCAGGGGAGTGAGGAGCTGGCGCTGCATGGTCTCGGCGACATGGCGCTGCTGCTCGAACAGTTCGGCGGCTTCCATGACCAGGCCGGCACGGCGCGCGATGTCGGCGAGCACGAAGACCTCGGCCTCGGAGTAGGAGGAGCCGGGGGCGGTCCTGGCCATGGTCAGGACGCCGAAGACGTGCCGCCGGGTGTGCAGGGGGACCACGACGCCGCAGCATCCTCCCAGCCGGTCGAACAGCTCCCGGTGGGCGAGCGCGAGCGGGCTGTCCGGCTGCCTGGCGAGTGCGTCCGCGTCCAGCACGACGGGCTCGGCGCTTCGCAGGGCCTGGACCACGGCCGAGCGCGTGGCGTCGGGAAGGGGCGGCAGCGGACCCCTGAGCGATTGCGCCGCCAGGTGGCCGCGAGGGGCGTGGACGGCGACGCGCCGCATCTCGCCCGCCGTGTGTACGTCGATCGCCGCCCAGTCACCCATGTCGGGCACGAGCAGCCCGGCCAGCCTGTTCAGCATCTCCGGGGTGTCCAGGGAGGAGATCAGGACCGTCGAGACCTCGGACACCATCGTCAGCCGGGCCGTGAGCCCCTCCAGGGCGGCGAGGTGGGCTGCGGTCTGTTCGGCGGCGTCACGGTGCAGGCTGAAATCGTGGAAGACCACGACCGAGCCTTCCACGCGACCCTCGTGGCGCAACGGGGTGGCCGCCCAGATGATCGGCACCAGACTTCCGTCCCCGCGCAGGAAGAGTTCGTCGCTGCCCTCCGCGGGCAGGCCGTCCTCCAGGACGGTCAGCATGTCGCACTCGCTCCGTGGGACCGTGCCGCCGTCCGGTCCTCGGTGCAGCAGGTCGTGCAGGTCATGACCGAGCATCTCGTCCTGCGGAAGCTCCAGGAGCAGACGCGCGCGTGGATTGGAGGCAGTGAGCCGGCCGGTGGTGTCGGTGACGAGCACGCCTGCCCCGAGGCTGTCGAACACCGCGCGCACGAGGCCGATCTCCAGCAGCCCGTCGGGAGACCTCATCGAGCAGCCCTTGCCGGCCCCGGGCGGAGCTCCACGCCCGTCGTCGCGGTCATCACATCGTCCGGCACGCCCGGCGCAGAGGCCGGACGGCACTCGCGGCACCACAGCATCTGTTCATCATTCATCCGGCGGGCCCGTTCCGCCGCTCGGGAGGGGCCCGCCGGATGAGAGCGCCGTCGCCCCCGGGCTACCGCTCCAGCACCAGTGCCGAGCCCTGGCCCACGCCGATGCACAGCGTCGCCACACCGACCCCGGACCCGGCGGCCTTGAGCTGGTGGGCGACGGCCCCGGCGAGGCGGGCCCCCGACGCGCCGAGGGGGTGGCCGATCGCGATGGCTCCGCCGCGCGGGTTGAGCACGGACGGGTCGAGGTCGGGCCACTCGGCGACGCAGCCCAGCACCTGGGCGGCGAAGGCCTCGTTGAGTTCGAGGGTGGTGAGGTCCGCGAAGCTCCTGCCCGACCTGTCCAGCGCCCTGTTCACGGCCTCGACGGGGGCGAGACCGAAGTAGTGCGGCTCGTTGGCCGAGACGGCGGAGGCCGTGATCCGGGCCAGCGGCTCACGGCCGGTGGCCCGCAGCCCCTCCTCGTCGGCCAGCAGCAGGGCCGAGGCGCCGTCGTTCAGCGGGGAGGAGTTGCCCGCGGTGACGGTCCCGTCCTCCGGACGGAAGGACGGGCGGAGCTTCGCCATCGCCTCCAGCGAAGCGTCGTCCCGGATGCACTCGTCCCGGTCGACTACGGCCGGGTCGCCCTTGCGGCGCGGGATGGTCAGAGGAGCGATCTCCGCGTCGAACAGCCCCGCCGCTCGCGCGGCCGACGCCTTCCGGTGGGAGGCAAGGGCGAACTCGTCCTGCTGTTCACGGCTGATGGAGTGCTTCTCGGCGATCAGCTCCGCGCTCTCGCCGAGCGGCACCGTCCACTGAGGATCCATCCGGGGGTTGACCATGCGCCAGCCCAGGGTGGTCGAGTACATCTCGGTGTGCCCGGCAGGGAAGGCTCGGTCGCTCTTGGGCAGGACGTACGGGGCGCGGGTCATCGACTCGACACCGCCGGCCACGACGAGCGAGTGGTCACCGAGCGCCACGGCACGGGCCGCGTGCACGACGGCTTCGAGGCCGGAGGCGCACAGCCGGTTGACCGTCACGCCGGGCACGGAGACCGGCAGACCCGCGAGGAGCGCGGCCATCCTGCCGACGTTGCGGTTCTCCTCGCCCGCGCCGTTGGCGTTGCCGAGGACGACGTCACCGATGCGCGCGGGGTCGAGCTCCGGGGTGCGGTCGAGCAGCGCGCGGATCGCGTGGGCGGCGAGGTCGTCGGGGCGAACCTGCGCCAGGGCCCCGTTGTACCTGCCGATCGGGGTGCGGACGGCGTCGACGATGTACACGTCGTGGGGGCGGAAGCTCATGACGTGATCCTTTCGGCTGTACGGACCGGAGCGGCCGTCCGCTCCAGGACCTCGGCGGCACTGACCCCGGGGGCGGTCTCCACCAGGACCAGGCCGCCGTCGGTCACATCGAGCACGGCGAGGTCCGTGATCACACGGTCGACGCACGCCTTGCCGGTCAGCGGCAGGGTGCACTCCTCGACGATCTTCGGGCTGCCGTCCTTGGCGGTGTGCGTCATGGTCACGATGACGCGGCGGGCGCCGTGCACCAGGTCCATGGCTCCACCGATGCCGGTCACCATCTTCCCCGGCACCGCCCAGTTGGCGAGGTCGCCCCGGGCCGACACCTGCATGGCCCCGAGGACGGCGGCGTCGATGTGTCCGCCGCGGATCATGCCGAAGGAGAGCGACGAGTCGAAGAACGACGCGCCGGGCCTGACCGTCACCGTCTCCTTGCCCGCGTTGATCAGATCGGGGTCCACGTCCTCCTCGTACGGGAAGGCGCCGGTGCCCAGGATGCCGTTCTCGGACTCCAGGACGACGTGCACGCCATCGGGCAGGTGGTTGGGGATCAGCGTCGGCAGCCCGATGCCGAGGTTGACGTACTCGCCGTCGCGCAGCTCCGTCGCCGCCCTGGCGGCCATCTCGTTCCTGTTCCAGGCCATCAGCCCTGTGCCCCCCGCTCCGTGATCGTCCGCTTCTCGACCTGCTTGTCCCCGGCCTGCTCGGGGGTCAGCGCGACCACCCGCTGCACGAAGATGCCCGGCAGGTGCACCTGGTCCGGGTCGATCTCGCCCGGCTCGACCAGCTCCTCGACCTCCGCGACGGTGATGCGGCCCGCCATGGCGGCGAGCGGGTTGAAGTTGCGTGCGGACCTGTTGAAGACGAGGTTGCCGTGCCGGTCGCCCTTCGCCGCCCTGACCAAGGCGAAGTCGGTGCGGATGCTCCGCTCCAGGACGTACTCGGTACCGTCGAAGTCGCGGACTTCCTTGGCGGGGGAGGCCAGCGCCACCCCGCCCTCGCCGTCGTAGCGCCAGGGGAGGCCGCCGTCGGCGACCTGCGTGCCCACGCCGGCCGGGGTGTAGAACGCGGGTATGCCGGCCCCACCGGCCCGAAGCCGCTCGGCCAGGGTGCCCTGCGGGATCAGTTCGAGCTCCAGCTCACCGCCGAGGTACTGCCGGGCGAACTCCTTGTTCGCGCCGATGTACGAGCCGGTCACCCGGCCGATCCGGCCGGCGGAGAGCAGCACCGAGAGACCGGAGTCCATCGCTCCGCAGTTGTTCGACACGACACCGAGCCCGCTGACACCGCTCGCGTGCAGGGCGTCGATCAACACGTTCGGCACACCGCTGAGGCCGAAGCCCCCCACCGCCACCGACGCGCCGTCCGGCACGTCGGCGACGGCCAGCGCCGCTGACGCGACCACCTTGTCCATGGGACCGTCCATCCACTAGTGTTCGCATGGTGAAGTTTCCTTCACTATGATGTCCATGAGTTTGCCGCCCGGGCCGGAGCTGTGTCAACGGTCCGTGCCCCTGCCGGTCCCATTTCCGGCAGGGACCACACCCGAGGGAGGGACAGATGCCACCGACCGGGACCGCCGGGACCGGCACCCAGGTGCCCGCGGAGGCCGTGGCGCCGCTGATGCGCGGTATCGCCGTGCTGCGCCGGCTGACCGACGCGGACGGCTCCCTCAGCCTCAGTGACCTGGAGCGCGCCACCGGACTGGCCCGCTCGACCGTCGACCGGGTCACGTTCACGCTCGCCCGCACGGGATACGTCCGTATCGACGGCAGGACCGTCACCCTCGCGCCACGCCTGATGGAGCTGGGCAACGCCTACCTCGCGTCGGTCCGCATCCCCGGGCTCCTGGGGGACCGGGTGGACGCCCTCGCGGACGAGCTCGACGAGTCCGTGTCCCTCGCCGTGCCCGACGGCGGGGGTATCCGCTTCGTGCATCAGGCCACCCGCCGGCGCCCGATGTCCCTGCGTCTGCGCATCGGCGACCTGCTGCCCGCCGAACGCACCGCGCCCGGCACCCTGTTCGCCACCGGCTGGGGAGCCGATGAGTGGGCGGCCTGGCGGGAGCGGCGGACATCCGACCCCGAGGGGGAGGGCTTCCCGTCCCTGTCGCTGCGCCCCTGCCCGGCGGACGACCTGTTCGAGGAGCGGGTGGAGGCGGCCAGGTCGGACGACTGGGCGGTGGACGACCAGCTGATCGAGCCCGGCCTCCTCGCACTCGCCGTGCCCGTGAGGGACCCGGGCGGCGGTATCGGATGCGTGCTGAGCGTGGTCAGCCACACCAGCAGGCACACCGCGCACGGGCTCCGCGACGACCTGCTGTCCCGGCTGCGCGAGGCCGCCTCGGCGATGGAGCGCCGGCTGCGCGACACACCCCCCGAAGACCCCTCGCCCTCCTCGGGGCCCCTCGCCTCGTGGACGGCGGCTTCCAAGCAGGAGCTCGGCCGTGGCTTCGTCGAGTCCCTCGCCCGCGGCCTGACCGTCATCACCGCCGTCGGGGACGGCGGTGCGGCCCCGACGCTCAGCGACGTCGCGCGCGCGACGGGCCTCTCACGCGCCTCCGCGCGCCGCGCCCTGATCACCCTCGAACACCTCGGCTATGTCACGGCCGATGGCCGTGAGCACCGGCTGACACCACGCGTCCTGGCCCTCGGGTACCCACCGCTCTCCCACGTCACCCTGGCGCGGATCGCCGATCCGCACCTCTCCGCGCTGGCGGGGCGGATCCAGGATTCCGCGTCCCTCGCCGTCCTCGTCGACGACTCCGTGCAGTACGTGGCGCGTGCGGCCACCCACCGCATCATGAACGTCGACATCACCGTCGGCACCCGCTTCCCCGCCTACGCCACCTCGCTGGGCCGTGTCCTGCTGGCCGGCCTGCCCGCCGGCGAGCGCGGGTCCCTCCTCGACCATGCGGAGCTGCGTCCCCTCGCCCCGCACACCGTCGTCGAGCGCACCGAACTCGAAGCGGTGCTGGAGCGTGTGGTCTCCGATGGCTACGCCCTGGCGGACGAGGAGCTGGAAGCAGGCCTGCGCTCCATCGCCGTACCCGTGCGCGACCGGGCAGGCGCCGCGGTGGCATCCGTCAACGTCGCCATGCACAGCAGCAGCCGGACGATCGAAGCGTGCCTGGAGCAGGTGCTGCCCGAGCTGCGCCTGACCGCGGGGCGCATCGAGTCCGAGCTGCACACGGCGGCCCGCTTCACGCATGTGACGGTGATGTGAGCCGGTCCGCACCGGAGGAATCAGGCCTTGCCGCGGTGACTCCACCGGCGCCCCGTCCGGCAAGAGGAGTTGACAATATTGTTGACAATGGAGTCGTCAGTGACGGTGGACCCGGGCCGCGGGCCGGTAGACTCGACGCCTGTGGCGGACACCCAGTACGAAGACCTTTTGCGGATGGCACTCACCTCGGGGACGGCCAAGGCCGACCGGACGGGCACCGGCACCCGAAGCATCTTCGGCCACCAGCTGCGCTACGACCTCTCGCAGGGGTTCCCGCTGGTCACCACCAAGAAAGTGCACCTGAGATCCATCGTGTACGAACTGCTGTGGTTCCTGCGCGGCGACTCGAACGTCGGCTGGCTGCAGGAGCACGGCGTCACCATCTGGGACGAGTGGGCCGACGCGAACGGCGAGCTCGGCCCGGTCTACGGCAGGCAGTGGCGCTCCTGGCCCACCCCGGACGGCAGGCACATCGACCAGATCAGCGAGGTCCTCGCCACGCTGCGCACCGACCCCGACTCCCGCCGGATGATCGTCTCCGCCTGGAACGTCGGCGAGCTGGCCGAGATGGCGCTCGCGCCGTGTCACGCCCTCTTCCAGTTCCATGTCGCCGACGGCAAGCTCTCCTGCCAGCTCTACCAGCGCAGCGCGGACCTGTTCCTCGGCGTCCCGTTCAACATCGCCGGCTACGCGCTGCTCACGCATCTGGTGGCTCAGCAGGCCGGCCTCGAACCCGGCAGCTTCATCTGGACCGGCGGCGACTGCCACATCTACGACAACCATGTCGAGCAGGTCACCGAGCAGCTCTCGCGCACCCCGTTCGAGTTCCCCGAGCTGCGTCTGCGCCGGGCCGACTCGCTCTTCGACTACGCCTACTCCGCTGTGGAAGTGCTCGGCTACCGGCACCACCCGGCGATCAAGGCCCCGGTAGCGGTGTGAACATCGGACTGATCTGGGCGCAGACCCCTGCCGGGGTGATCGGCGCGGACAACGCGATCCCCTGGCGTGTACCCGAGGACATGGCGCATTTCAAGGCGACCACCCTCGGTCATCCGGTGGTGATGGGGCGCAGGACATGGGATTCGCTGCCCGCACGCTTCCGTCCGCTGGACGGCCGACGCAACATCGTGGTGACACGCGACCCGCACTGGGCGGCCGAGGGTGCTGAGCGTGCCGGTTCGGTCGCCGAGGCGCTGGCACGCGCGGGCGAGCCGCAGGAGCCGGCCGTCCCCACCGAGACCTGGGTGATCGGCGGTGGTGAGATCTACAGTGCCGCGATCGGGTACGCCACGACGCTCTCGGTGACCGAGGTCGAATCGACGGTGCGCGGCGACGTCCACGCCCCGGTACCGGGCCCGGCGTGGAAGGTCACCGATGACCGGGGCTGGAGGACCTCCAGGTCCGGGCTGCGCTACCGCATCCGCGGATACACCCGGTCGGCCTGAGGGGGCGGATGGGCGAATCCGAGCGCGTTCACCGACGCGTTCGCCACGCTTGTGGGACAGACGCCCGGCCAGTACCAACGCTCGCCCGGCGAGGACGCAAGGACAGCAGGGGCAGCAGGGCGCGGCGGTGCCGACCAGGCCGGTCAGGTCCGTTAGCCGACAGGGACCGGCGGCCGACCGGCGGCCCGGTCGCCGGTGTCGGTCGGGTGTCGGCGCTTTCGGTCCGGCGTCGGAGGTCTGTCGGACGAGGTCAGGACCCTTGTCGCAGATCCTGCCGGTGCCCGTCCGGCAGGCGTGCGACAAGCGAGGAATCAGCATGACCACTGACGTCACGATCATCGGCGCCGGACTCGGCGGCCTCACGCTCGCCCGCGTCCTGCACGTCCACGGCATCCCTGTCACCGTCCACGAGGCCGAGGCCTCACCGACCGCTCGTACCCAGGGCGGGATGCTCGACATCCACGACTACAACGGCCAACTGGCTGTGCGGGCGGCCGGCCTGACGGACGAGTTCCGCGGCATCATCCTGGAGGGCCGTCAGGCGATGCGGGTCCTCGACCGGGACGGCAACGTCCTGCTCGACCAGGGCGACGACGGCACGGGCGGACGTCCCGAGGTGCAGCGCGGCGAGCTGCGGCAGATGCTGCTCGACTCGCTCCCGGCCGGCACCGTCCGGTGGGGGCGGAAGGTCAGCGGTGTACGTGGCCTGGGCGGCGGCCGCCACGAGGTGGCGTTCGCCGACGGCGGCACCGTCACCACGCGCCTGCTGGTCGGCGCTGACGGCGCATGGTCGAGGGTGCGGCCGCTGCTCTCCGGCGCCGAGCCCGAGTACACCGGCACGTCGTTCGTCGAGACCTGCCTGTTCGACGCCGACACACGGCATCCCGCTGCCGCGAAAGCGGTCGGTGGCGGGTCGATGTTCGCACTCGAACCGGGAGAGAGGCAGATCGGGGCCCACCGGGAGAAGGGCGGGACCCTCCACACCTACGTGATGCTGACCAAGCCGCAGGACTGGTTCGACGGCATCGACCTGACCGATCCCGCCGGTGCCGTGGCGCGGATCGCGCAGGAGTTCGCCGGCTGGGCCCCGGAACTCACCGCCCTGATCACCGAAAGCGACACCGTGCCGGTCGTGCGCCCCCACCACACGCTGCCGGTGGGGCACCGGTGGGACCGGGTGCCGGGGGTGACCCTGGTCGGCGACGCCGCCCACCTCATCCCCCCGAACGGCGAAGGTGCCAATCTGGCCATGCTGGACGGTGCTTCACTCGGTGAGGCGCTCGCCGCCCACCCCGGTGACACCGAGGCCGCCCTCACCGCGTACGAGGAAGCGATGTTCCCTCGCAGTGCCGCGGTCGCCGAGGCCGAGGCCGAAACCCCTGACAACCCCACGCTCGACGACGTCATCGGCTTCTTCGCCCGGGACGAGCAGGCCATCTGAGGCCGCCCTGCCGTGGCCGCGACGCCGCGGGGCAGGTCACGCTCCGAATGAGGCGAACATGTCGAGGAGCGGCTGCGGTGCACGGTCGTGGAACAGCGTCTCCTGGCTCTGCGCCGATTCCCTGGCCATCCGCTCGCTCCGGGGGAACAGGACCGACTCGTAGGCCGACAGGGCGGCCTCGACGTCTCCCGGGTGCGCGGCCAGGGCCTGGCCCAGCTCCGCGCCGTCGATCATGGCGAGGTTGGCGCCCTCACCGGCGAAGGGCGACATCAGGTGGGCGGCGTCGCCGAGCAGGGTGACCCCCGGCACCCGGTCCCACCGGTGCTCGACCGGGAGAGCGTGGATGAGCCGCGGGGTCAGCGGGCCGTCCGCCTCGGAGATCAGCTCGCGCAGACCGGGGGACCAGGTGGTGAAGTGCTCCAGCAGAGCGGCCTTCGCGGCTCCGGTGTCGGTGAAGTCGATCGTGGACAGCCAGTCCTCCGCCGAGCGCCTGGCCGTGTAGACATGCAGGCTGCAGTCCGTCTCGCGGTGGGCGAGGAACCCCTGGTGGTCACCGAGCGCGAAGAACATCCCGCCCCCGATCAGCTCGGCGCACGCGGGGTGACGGACGTCGGCGTCGAGGAGATCCAGCTCGACGAAGGAGATGCCGGTGTAGGCGGGCCGGGCGTCGGAGAGCAGCGGCCGGATCCTCGACCAGGCGCCGTCCGCGCCGATGAGCAGGCCGGTGGTGAACGTGGTGCCGTCGGCGAGGGTCACCCGATGGCGCGCGCCGTCGAGCGGCGTGGCCTCCGTGACCTTGCTGCCCCAGCGGACGGTGCCGTCGGGAAGCCCGTCGAGCAGGAGTTCGCGCAGATCACCCCGGTCGATCTCGGGGCGGCCGCCGTCGCCGTCGTCCTTCTCCTCCAGGAGGACGGCTGCCTGCTTGTCGAGCACGCGGAGAGCCTCGCCGCCGGGGTGCACCCTGGCCCGGAACTCCTCGTGCAGCCCCGCGGCGCGCAGCGCCGCCTGCCCGGTCTCCTCGTGGATGTCGAGCATGCCGCCCTGGGTACGCGCCTCCCGGCCGGTGTCCAGGTCGAAGACGGCGCACTCGATCCCGTGCACATGGAGGACCCGGGCGAGGACCAGGCCACCGAGGCCTGCCCCGACGACGGCGACGGGGTGGTGTGCGTGTGCGGTGGTGTTCATGGTGGTGCCTCCGCTTTCTGCTGGGAGTCCGAGTGGGACGGGGGTGGCGTTCAGCGGGGGGTCGTCGCCGTGCCGTTGACGACCGCCCGGAAGATCCAGGCCAGACGCTGGTGCGGGGTTCCGGACGCCAGGTCGGAGCCGAGTGCGGCGATGCGCGGGTGGGTCAGGGAGGATGTCTGCCCCAGCGCCTCGACGAACGCGTCGTGCTCGTCGTCGGCGTCCGGTGTTCCTTGGCGCGCGGACTGCTCGGCCGCGGTCGCGGTGGCCACCTGGAGCAGTACGTCCACCCCCCAGGCGGCCTGCCCGTCGGGCACTCCGCCCCGGTGCAGCAGAGCGAGGACGCTCTCGACCAGCGCCAGATAGTTCGGCCCGACGGGCCGTGCGACCAGGGCGGACTGCGCGAGACCGGGGTGGTCGAACAGGACGCGGGTGTACGACAGCAGCACCTGTGCCAGCCGGTCGCGCCAGTCGCCCTCGTCCGCCACCGGCGCGAGGTCGACCGCGCCGAGCAGTTCCTCCAGGATCGCGGCGTGCAGCTCGGCCGTGCCGGCGACGTACACGTACAAGGACGCGGGGCCGGTGTCGAGCTCCTGGGCAAGGCGGCGCATGGTGACGCGCTGAAGTCCCTCGGCGGCCATGAGGCGGACCGCCGCGGTGACGATGCCCTCGTGGGTGAGGGCGGGCTTGGCCGGGCGTTCGCGGCGGCTTCGGGGAGCTGAGGGTCGCGGAGTCACCCCCCGACCATAACGAACATGTTCGTTACGAACAAGTTCGTCACTCCGTGTCGCCCGTTCCGGGTGCGCCGGGCGGCCGGGGAACGGAGGATGCGAGGGGTGGCGAGCCGCACCGACCGCCCCGTCGTACCGAGAAGCGACGTCCTAGGGAGACGACACCATGGCGCCCGAGCGATCCTCTTCCGGCAGCACAGCACCGCGAGACCCGAGCCTCGCCCGGCCGATCGCCGAGCGGGCGGGCTGGAGCGAGGTGGACCTGCGCGCGGTGGACACCGTGCGGGTACTCGCCGCCGACGCCGTCCAGAAGACCGGCAACGGTCATCCCGGTACGGCGATGAGTCTGGCGCCGCTCGCCTACCTGCTGTTCCAGCAGGTCATGCGGCACGACCCCGCCGACGACCAGTGGCTGGGCAGGGACCGTTTCGTCCTCTCGTGCGGCCACACCAGCCTGACGCTCTACATCCAGCTCTACCTCGCCGGCTACGGCCTGGAGATGGAGGACCTGAAGTCGCTGCGGACCTGGGGATCGGCGACCCCCGGCCACCCGGAGTACCGGCACACCCGCGGCGTCGAGATCACCACAGGCCCGCTGGGCCAGGGCATGGGCGCATCCGTCGGGATGGCGATGGCCGCACGCCGGGAGCGGGGCCTGCTCGACCCGGACGCCGCGCCCGGCACCAGCCCCTTCGACCACCATGTGTACGTGCTGGCGTCCGACGGCGACATGATGGAGGGCGTCTCCTCCGAGGCCGCGTCGCTGGCCGGCCATCAGCAACTGGGCAACCTCATCACGTTCTACGACTCCAACCAGATCTCCATCGAGGACGACACCGACATCTCGTTCAGCGAGGACGTCCCCGCCCGCTTCGCCGCGTACGGCTGGCATGTGCAGACCGTGGACTGGACCCGCACGGGTGACTACGTCGAGGACGTCGACGCCCTGCTCACCGCGATCGAGGCGGCGAAGGCGGAGGACTCGCGGCCCTCACTGATCATGCTGCGCACGATCATCGGATGGCCCGCACCGACGAAGCGGAACACCGGCAAGGCGCACGGGGCCGCCCTGGGGGAGGAGGAGGTCGCCGGCACCAAGCGGCTCCTCGGCTTCGACCCCGAGGCGTACTTCCCCATCGAGGACGAGGTCCTCGCCCACACCCGGGCCGTGGGGGAGCGGGGCAGGGACGCCAGGGAGCGCTGGCGGCGGACCTACGGGGACTGGCGGACCGCCGACCCGGAGCGTGCGGCGCTGCTGGACCGGCTGCGGGAGCAGGAACTGCCGGACGGCTGGACCGACGCCCTGCCGGACTTCCCGGCAGACGCCAAGGGCATGGCGACCCGCAAGGCCTCCGGCGAGGTGCTCACCGCCCTCGCACCGGTCCTGCCCGAGCTGTGGGGAGGCTCCGCCGACCTCGCGGGCAGCAACAACACCACCATGGAGGGCGAGCCCTCCTTCGTCCCGGCCGACCGGCAGACCTCGGAGTTCCCGGGAGGCCCCTACGGGCGAACCCTGCACTTCGGCATCCGTGAGCACGCCATGGGCGCCGTGCTCAACGGCATCGCGCTGCAGAGCCTGACCCGCCCCTACGGCGGCACGTTCCTCACGTTCAGCGACTACATGCGCCCCGCGGTGCGCCTCGGCGCCCTGATGAAGCTCCCCGCCACCTATGTGTGGACCCACGACTCGATCGGCCTGGGTGAGGACGGCCCCACCCATCAGCCCGTCGAACACCTGGCCGCGCTGCGCGCGATCCCCGGACTCGACGTCGTACGCCCCGGTGACGCCAACGAGACCACCGTCTGCTGGCGGACGATCCTGGAGCACACCGACCGCCCAGCCGGTCTCGTCCTGACCCGGCAGAACCTTCCGGTGCTCGACCGGGCCGACGGCGTCCACGCTCCCGCCGCAGGAGCCGCGCGCGGCGCCTACGTCCTGGTGGAGGACCCCGGGACCGCCCCCGACGTCATCCTCGTGGCGACCGGTTCGGAGGTGCAGATCGCCCTCGACGGCCGCAGGCTGCTGGTCGACGAGGGACTGTCCGTACGCGTGGTCTCGATGCCCTGCCGTGAGTGGTTCGCCGAGCAGCCGCAGGCCTACCAGGACGAGGTGCTGCCACCGGACGTGCGCGCCCGCGTCAGCGTCGAGGCCGCCGTCGGGCAGGGCTGGCGCGAGGTGGTCGGCGACGCCGGCCGGATCGTCAGCCTGGAACACTACGGCGCATCGGCCGACTACCAGCGGCTGTACGAGGAGTTCGGCATCACCGCCGAAGCCGTCGCCGCCGCGGCACGCGCCAGCATCCGCGACGCGGTGGAACCCCCGAGGCCGGGCGGCAGGCGGGGCCAGTGACTCAGCTCATCTGGCGCCGTACCAGTTCGTGGAGCTGCCCGCCCGTGTCCGCGAGGAGTTCGGCGGGCGGCCCCTCCTGAACGACACGGCCGGCCGCCATGACGATCACACGGTCGGCGTCCATCACCGTGGACAGCCGGTGCGCGATCACGACACGGGTGGCCCGCAGCGACCTGGTGCTCTCGATCACGGTGCGCTGGGTCTCGTTGTCGAGCGCACTGGTGGCCTCGTCGAAGAACAGGATGCGGGGGCGCCGGACGAGCGCCTGGGCGATCATCAGCCGCTGTCGCTGCCCTCCGGAGATCGAGCCGCCGCCGGAGATCATCGTGTGCAGCCCCATCGGCATCCGCTTGATGTCCTCGGCCAGTCCCGCCATCGCGGCGGCCTCCCACGCCTCCTCCTGGGTGAAGACCTCGGCGCCGCAGATGCAGTCCAGGATCGATCCGGACAGCGGCTGGGCGTTCTGCAGGACCACCCCGCACTGACGGCGCACGGCCCCCCGGTCAAGCGATGTCAGATCCTGACCGTCGTACAGGACGCTGCCCGACACCGGCTCGTCGAAGCCGATGAGCAGCCTCAGCAGCGTCGACTTTCCGCATCCGCTCGGGCCCACGACCGCGACGAACTCGCCGGGCCGCACGCTCAGCGAGACCTCGTCCAGGACCACGGGACCGTCGTCGGAGTAGCGGAAGGACACCCCTCTGGCCTCGATCTGCCCGGACAGCGTGCCCGGCTGGGTGCTGGCACCGCGTACCTCGGGCGCCTCGTCGAGCACCGGCTTGATCTGCTCGAACATCGGCAGCACGGCGGCCGCCGACACGAACGCACCGGTGAGCTGGGTGACGGCCGTCAGCAGCATCGTCACGGACGTGTTGAACGTCAGGAACTCACTGGCCGTGAGGGACCCGCGCGCCGGGCCCGCGAGCAGCACGAAGATGATCAGTGAACACAGCGGCAGGTACACCGCGTTGAGGACGGTCGTCAGATTCTTGATCCGGCCCGCCCGCTTCTGCAACTCACGGCTGCGCGCGAACTCCGCAGCCCACGCGCCGTACGCGAAGCTCTCGGCCGCCGCGACCCGCAGCTTGGGCAGCCCCCGCAGCGTCTGGAAGGCCTGGTTGTTCAACTGGTTACCCAGCACGACAAGACGGCGCTGCCAGCGGAGCTCCCACATGCCCATGGTGAGGAACACCCCGGCGATGACCACCAGCATCGCGACCGCGGTGAGCGCCAGCGGGACACTGAACCAGAGCAGCAGACCCAGGTTCATCGCCCCGAGCGTGCCCGACTGCACCACGACGGGACCGGTGCCCGACAGCACCCTGCGGATGGAGCTCACCCCCATCGCCGCGCTCGCCAGTTCCCCCGTGGACCGCCCGGTGAAGAACTTTGTCGGCAGCCGCAGCAGACGGTCCCAGACAGCGGGCTGGAGCGTGCTCTCGATCCGCCCCTCCATCCGCAGGATCGTGAGGTTCTGCAACAGCATGAAGGCCGCCGAGACCACACCCGAGATGATGACGGCCGACGACACCTGCACGATGAGGGCGTTCTCGGCGTTGGGTACGTAGACGCCGAGCACCTTGCCGGTCGCGATCGGCACCAGTGACCCCAGGGCCACCGTCACCAGCCCCGCCAGCACCAGCCTGCGCAGGTCGCCCCTGGTCCCGAACAGACCGAAGCGCAGCAGCCGCCACTTGCCCAACGGCCGCTCGGGCAGCGGCCGGTAGAACATCACGGCACGCTCGTCGAACTCCTGGGCCGAGTCGCTGCCGACACGGCTGCGCCGCCCGGTCAGCGGATTGACCGCCTCGTAGCGGCCACGGCGCCAGAGCAGGGCGACCGGTGCTCCGGACGCGGCCCGATGACCCACCAGCGGCCCGGAGTTCTCCCGCCACCAGCGCCCGTCAAGACGCACCGCGCGGGTGCGGACGCGCGAGGCGACCGCGACCCGTTCGACCGGGTCGATCCGGTCGCTCACCGCCCCGCCCGCCGCCGGCTCGGCGAGGACGATCCCGGAATCCCGCGCCACCAGACGGCAGGCCGCGTACACCGCGTCGTCCGATGCCCCCACGGCGGGCGAAGTCCTTCTCCCGGACCGGCCGATCGAGGTCAGCAGCGCCTGGTCGGCCTCCTTGCGGACTGCCTCGCCCGCCTTCATGCCCGCCGCGGTCCGGTCCTCGTGGGCGCGCTCCAGCCGCTCGATCCAGCGGTCGAGCGCCGACAGCAGGCGGTACTGCTGATTGACCATCCCCTGCCACATCGCCGGATCGACGAGCAGGTCACCCGCGGCCTCGGAACTGAAAGCGGCGCCGTACTGCACGTCGCCGGGCGACACCGGCAGCCACAGGATGTCGTCGTCGCCCACCGCCCCGTCGACGGTCCGGCCGTCCAGCGGGGCCTCGAACAGCACCCGCCGGCCACGCCCCACACCGAGCGAGAAGGCGTGTTCCAGCAGGCTCAGCGTGGCGTCCCCGGTGTCGTAGTGACCGCGGGACTGCCCCTCGTACCCGCCTTGGCCCGCGTACTCGGGCCGGTACAGCTCACGCAGCGGGATCCGGCGCAGCGCGCACTCCTGGAGGGGGCGTCCGACCAGGGTGTGCTGCGGGCCCTCGACCGGGCCCAGGACGAGCGTTCCCGGTTCGAGCCGGCCCAGGAAGTGCCAGTGCCCCTGCTCCACCGCGTCCACCGCGAACAGGTCGAGGGCGCCGTCCACGACGAGCCACAGCACCTGGGGGCCCTCCAGCGACAGGCTCCGCAGCCCCGTGCAGTCGACCGGCTCACCCAGCGCCCCCAGCGCGCCGATGACCTGGTCCTGCCCGGGAGCCTCCTGGCCGGCGAGGGGATGTACGGATGCCACGTCAGTGCTCCCTGACCAGATCGGCGTAGGGGCCGCCGGCGGCCACCAGTTGCTCGTGGCGGCCGCGCTCCACGACTGTGCCGTGGTCCAGGACGACGATCTCGTCGCTGTCGCGCACGGTGCTCAGCCGGTGCGCGATCACGACACAGGCACAGCCGCGCCGGCGCAGGTTGTCGATGATGATCCGCTCCGTCTCCGCGTCCAGCGCGCTGGTGACCTCGTCCAGGACCAGGATGCTGGGGCGGCGCACGAGCGCCCGGGCGATCTCCAGACGCTGGCGCTGCCCGCCGGAGAAGTTACGGCCGTCCTGCTCCACCCGGCCGTGGATGCCACGGGGGCGGCGGGAGACGACGTCGTACAGGGCGGCGTCCCGCAGGGCCTCGGCCACCGCCTCGTCCGGGACCGAGGGGTCCCACAGCGCCACGTTGTCACGGACCGTCCCCTCGAAGAGGAAGACCTCCTGGTCGACGAAGGACACGGACGCGGCCAGGGCGCCCCTGGGGATGTCCTCCAGGCGCCGTCCGTCGATACGGATCGTGCCCTCCCAAGGGCTGTAGAGCCCCGAGATGAGCCGCGAGACCGTCGACTTGCCGCTGCCCGAACCGCCGACGAGCGCCACCTGCCGGCCCGGCCCCACGGACAGCGAGAAACCGGTGAGCAGCGGCTTGTCGAGCGGGCTGTAGCCGAAGGTGATGTCCTCCAGCGTCACATGGCCCTTGAGGCGGCGGGTGCTCGCGGCCGGCTCCCGGCGGGAGTACAGCGGGTCCACCGGGAAGTTCTCGACATCCTTGAGGCGGGCCACGTCGGCGGCGAAGTCCTGGATCCGGCCCGCCACCCCGTTGAGCCGGGTGACCGGTGCGGTGAAGCGGGTCACCAGGGCCTGGAAGGCGACGAGCAGACCGATCGAGATATGCCCCTCGACGGCCCGGAGACCACCGATCCACAGGATCAGCGCGCTGTTGAGCGTCGCGAGCGCGGGGGCGACGACGCCCAGCCAGGCGCTCGGTACCCCGAGGCGCTGCTGCTGCTCCAGCGTCGTCGCGTGCTGCCCGGCCCACCGGCGGAAATAGCCGTTCTCGCCACCGGTGGCCTTCATCGTCTCGATCAGCTGGAGACCGGTGTACGAGGTGTTCGTCAGCCGTGCGCTGTCGGCCCGCAGTTTCTGGGTGCCGGTGGCCCGCAGCCGTACGACGATGCGCATCGCGACCACGTTGAGCAGCGCGATCCCCACCCCGATGACGGTCAGTTGCGGATCGTACGTCCACAGCAGGAACGCGTAGAGGAGGACGACGATGCCGTCCACGCCCGCCGCGGTGAGATCCCGGGCGAGGGTCTCCGCCACGGCGTCGTTGGACTGGAGACGCTGGACGAGATCGGCGGGGCTGCGCTGCGAGAAGAAGGTGACGGGCAGCCGGAGCAGATGCCGGAAGAAACGCGCGCTGCCCAGGGTGGAGGAGATGATGCGCCCGCGCAGCAGATTCGCCTGCTGCAGCCAGGTCAGTACGACGGTGAGGGCGACCATGGTGCCCATCGCGGCGAACAGCACGCCCAGCAGCGAGGTCTGTTCACCGATCATAAACATGTCGATATAGGTACGACTCAGGGCCGGGAGCGTGGCGCCGACGGCCACCAGCAGCAGACTGGCGAGCAGCGCGACCAGCATCGTGCCCGTCGTGCCGCGCAGCCTGGCCGGCAGCGCGGTCATGACACCGGGCTTACGGCCGCCGCGCTCGAAGTCCGCACCGGGTTCTAGGACGAGGACGACCCCGGTGAAGCTGGTGTCGAAATCCTCGGCAGGGACGAACCGGCGGCCCTTGTCGGGGTCGTTGATGTGTACCCCCCGCCGTCCGAGCCGTCGCCCCATGCCGTCGTACACGACGTAGTGGTTGAACTCCCAGAACAGGATCGCGGGCGCCCGCACCTCGGAGAGGGCCGCGGGCTCCATCTGCATGCCCTTGGCCTGGAGACCGTAACCACGGGCCGCCTTGAGCACGTTGCTGGCGCGTGAGCCGTCGCGCGACACCCCGCAGGCGATGCGCAGTTCCTCCAGCGGAACATGGCGGCCGTAGTGGGCGAGCACCATCGCCAGCGAGGCCGCGCCGCACTCCAGGGCCTCCATCTGGAGCACGGTGGGGGTGCGTACGGTCTTCGTCCGTGCGCTCTTCGTCCGCCCGGCCTTCGGGTCCTGGCGCGACCGCCGCCTGTTGCCGGGGGACCCCTCGGGACGGTGTCGGCCGCGGCCGGGCGGCGGCAGCTGCTGAGCGGTGGGGGACGGGTGCGGTGCGGTCACGGGAGCAGCCAATCGATGGGGCGCTGGTCGGCGAGACGTACGGAGCCGGTGGCCAGGGTCATGGAGCCGAGCGCGTACGGCGGGCCCTCGGCCGAGGACCACCGGTAGCCGGACTTCGTGGAGCCCGAGCGCTCGATCTTCACCAGAACCGCCAACGGCCGCCCGTGCTCGGAGAACTGCTCGCCGAGCTGTGCGTCGCCGAGGAAGCGGGTGATCTGCTGCTGTGTCTGCGCGGCCCTGCCGACCGCGGCGACCTTGCCGCGCAGCACCCCGTACTGCTGGGCGGGCACGGACTGGACGGTGAGGTCGACGGAGGCGCCCACCGGGATGGACGCGGCACTGCTGCCGGACGCGTACAGCAGGACGACCAGCGGATCGTCGGCCCCGTCGGTCCGCTCGACGCTCGCCACGTCCGCGCCGGTGGTGACCACGGCGCCGACGGTGGCCGTCACCGAGGTGAGCCGGCCGGTGTCGATCGTACGGACGACGCGTTCGCCCTGCGGCGTACGGACCTTGAGTAGGGGGGAGTTCTTGGGCAGGGTCGCGCCCTCTTCGGCGAGCACCTCGGTGATCTGCCCGGCGACCGGACTCTGCAGGATGTAACTGCCGCGGGAGTGCGTGAGGATGCCGGGGGCGTCGAGCGTGCTGGCGACGGATCCCGTCACGGCCCAGAAGCAGGCGGCGGCCATCACGGCGACGGTGACGCAGAGGACGAGCAGGCCCTGCGGGCGGGCGAAGCGCACCGGAAGGTCGATTTGTTCGGGCGACTGCAGCTTGGAAAGGGCCTGTTGGCGGAACTGCACGGAACTCTTCCCTCACCTGTCAGCGGTCGGCACCGAGCCCCGGAACCATCGGGTTCCGGGGCTCGGCGGGGTGCTGCCGCGTCTCAGAGACCGGAGGTCAGGCCGGAGGCCAGACCGGTGACCGCGCCCGTGTTCACGCCGGTGGCGGACTCGACGAGACCGGTGACCGAGCCGACGACGCCGGCGACCGGGACGATGCCCTCGACGGTGCCCGTGACGTTGCCGACCACGCCGCCGACGAGGCCGCCCGAGACGTTGTCGAGGTCGCTGTCGGAGATCTCGGCGGTCTGGACCTGGGGGGTGTTGTTCATGATGAGCGCTGCCCTTCGTATGGAAATTGCCAATATACGGAAACCTGGGGTGCGGACTCCGTATGGGCCAGGATCAAAGCACGCCTGCGCCTTGTACAGCCAATCGAACTGCGGCGGATCTGTGGTTGTCGGCCCGCTGGAATCGACTTACGTGCAGAGGTGTTCATTTCATGGCGGCAGATCCTTCACGAGCTTCACCGGATGAATTCCGCGGCCTCGCAATGTCGCGCCGCCCAAGTGGGGCACTCCCGCCCCAATCGGCCCACGGCCTGGTCCAGGCCTGGACTTTCCGGCTCGGGCACGTGATCGCTGTGCGCACTCTGTGTGCAGGTTTCACCGATCCGGAGGCCGCCTTAATTCCGGGTGCGGGTGGTGTGGACTGCCGAAGAGGGTCCGGGGCGAGTTCGGAAGATGCGCGTATTCACACGGCCATGAAAAGGTGAACACGTCTCTATTTTATCTGTGTTCCTTCTGTGCCTGGACGACTTATTCGTGAAACGTTTTTCGGCGCTTCGTGCCCGCTGTGTCACGTGGCCTCCGGATGTGTGGAGAAGGCGTGCCGGGTGTCGTCGTCGACCGGCCCGCCGTCCCCGGGGCCGTCGGCCGGCCCTCCCGTGAGCTCGGCGACCTCCGCGAGAAGTCCCGCGCGGTCGATGGCGTCGCTCACGGTCGCCGGGACGGTGCACGCGTAGGCGCCGGCCACCGAGCCGTACAGAGCGCTCCGGCCCAGGTCCTCGCCCGTCAGCCGGCCGAAGAGGAAACCGGAGGCGAAGGCGTCGCCCGCCCCGTTGGAGTCGACCACCGGCCTGCGCGGCTCGACCACCGGGACATGGGCCAGCCCGTCGGCGGTCAGCAGATACGCGCCCCCGGCCCCCGCGGTGGCGATCACGACCTCGGCCCGCCCCCGCTCCAGGATGTGGCGCATCGTCTTCTCCTTGTCGAGCAGGGCCGCCGTGGACACGAAGACGATGTCCGCGCCGTAGGCGAACGGCTCGTGATACGGATTCTCGCCGTCCCAGTTGTGGAGGTCGGTGGAGATGCTCAGGCCCGCCTCGCGCAGCTGGGGGAGGGCGAAGGCGCACGGATAGGTGAGGGAGACATGCGCGTGGCGGCTCGCCGACGCCAGGGAGCGGACCAGCTCCTCGGGCAGCCGGTCGGACTCGTGGGAGCGGGTGTCGTCGTAGAGGGAGAGCCGACGTCCGTCGGGACCGACGAGATTGACGGCGCGCTTCGTCCCGCCGGGCAGGGGCACTTCGCTGAACCCGATGCCCCGGTCGCGGTGGAAGGCCCGGACGAGCTCGCCGGAGGAGTCGTCCCCGATCATGTCGAGGTGGTGGGTGCGCAGTCCCAGCGCGCTCAGCCCGAGCGCCACGAAGTCGCCGGTCTGCCCGGCACGGGTCTCGATGCCCGGCTGGATCATGTAGCTGTCGGCGTAGGGAAGCGGGAGCTCGGGGACGTACACGATCGTGTCGACGCCCGACCCTCCCAGGACGAGGACGTCGTATTCGCTGCTCATCGCTGTTCCTCTCGCATACGAGGGGGCGGCGCTGTCCAGCCCTCGCGGCGACCTCGCGGCCGGGCCGGCAATCACCGCTGATCGCAGGCGAGTCAAGCAGCTGCCGACGATCTCGGCAAGAAATTGCAGAGCATTTCAGCAAGGGATTACGGGCATCGGCCGGAGGTGTCCGGCCGGTGGGTGCGAACGACTCCGCCCCCACCGGAACACCGGCGGGGGCGGGGTCGCCCGTGTCACTGTGCGGCGGTCCAGGTCGTGTCGTCGTTCTCGAAGGCGCTGAGGCTCGGGTCGTGGTCGGAGGCACCGATGTCGTACATCGATGTCATCCAGTGGTAGAAGTTGTCGCCCCGCTCCCGCAGGAGCTCGTACAGCCGCCGCATCAACCGGTCGCGAACCGGGGTGAATTCGGGGTGGGTGTACCGGTTGCTGAGCTCGTGCGGGTCCGCCTCCAGGTCGTACAGCTCGTTGACCGACTCCGGGTTGACGACGAGCTTGTAGCGGTCGTCGCGGATCATCCGCTGCGGGTAGGGGAAGTGGTGGCCGTGGAACTCCGCGACCAGCTCGCCCGGCCACGCGGGGCTCTCGCCCCTGACCAGCGGGACCAGGCTGCGGCTGTCCACCGCGGGGGACGGGTCGCAGCCCGCCAGTTCGAGCAGCGTCGCCGTGCAGTCGGTGAGGCTGACCAGCTCGTCCCTGACCTGGGGGGCTTCACCGGGGATCCGGATGATGCCGGGGATGCGGTAGATGTCCTCGTACATCGCCGGGCCCTTGTCGTGGAGCCGGTGGGCGCCGGTGAACTCGCCGTGGTCCGCGGTGAAGAACACCGAGGTGTTCTCACCGAGCCCCAGCTCGTCCAGTCGGGTCAGGATGCGCCCGATCTGCTCGTCGATCAGGGTGACGTAGCCCCAGTAGACGGCGATCAGCTTGCGCGTCGTCTCGATGGGGATGGTGTCGAACGCCCAGTGCGCGCTGTAGTTGCGCTGCACCGGTGGTTTGCCCTCGAAGGTCTCGGCGATGGACGGCGGCAGCTCGACGAGCTCCGGATCGTAGAGGTCGAAGTAGGCGTCCGGGAGCAGATAGGGCAGATGCGGGCCGAAGAAGTGTGTGGCCAGGAAGAACGGCTCCTCGCCCGCCGCGTACCGCTCCAGATGCTCGATGGCCCGGGTGGCCAGATAGTGCTCGAACGTCGCCTCCACCGGCTGGTGCAGCCGGGCGGCCAGCAGATTTCCCTGGTTCCCGCCCGGTGCCGTGCCCCGGATCGGCTCGGAGATGCGGTACGGCGGCAGTCCGCGCTCCTCCAGGTACGCCAGGTAGTCCGGGTGGTCGACGGGGTTGTGCCAGCCCGGCAGATCAGGGCCATCGAAACCGTACGAGGCCGCGTTGCGGTGGGTCCCGCCGTGCCACTTGCCGATGAGACCCAGCCGGTAGTCGCGCTCGGCCAGGGCCGCGGGGAAGGTGAAGGCGTCGTCCCGCAGATCCTCCAGATACCCCACGTTGCGCTCGTAGTTGGCGAGCAGCCGGTGCCGGAAGGGAGCCTGTCCGGTGAGCAGGCTCGCCCGGGCCGGGGTGCAGATCGCCGTGGGCGTGTAGAAGCGGTCGAAGCGGGTGCCGGTGGCCGCCAGCCGGTCCAGGTTCGGCGTGGCGACATGCGGGTTGCCGTAACAGCCGAGGGTGTCCACCCGGTGCTGATCGGTCATCAGGAACAGCAGGTTCACTTCTTGAACGCCTTTGTGTAGAGGTCGCCCTCGTAGTACGTGTCCGCCGCCGGGACCTTCTTGAGCTGACCCGTGTTCACGAAGAACTCGCCGAGCCCGTCCAGCCAGCCGTCCACGGTGCCGTCCCCTGTCCTGGCCACCAGATCGGCGGTCGACAGCGCCTCCACGTTGGCCGCGTCCGCCACCACCTTGGCGCGGTCGATCTTCAGCAGCGATGCGGTGGCGTCGATGGCCTCGTCGGGGTGCGCGGCGCGCCAGTCGTTGGCCTTCTGGAGGACCTTGACGACCTTGGCGTCCTGCTTCGCGTCGCTCTTGGCGGGCGAGACGAAGGCGTTGGGGAACGCCCGGTCCTTGAAGTCCTCCGTGCTCGCGACCTCCTCGAGTTCGGGCTTCTTCGCCTTGATGTTGTCGATCAGCGGATACCAGAGGCCCGCCCCGTCGATCTGACCGGCGGCGAACGCCGACACGACCGTGGACGGGTCCATCGGCACCTTCTCGATGTCCTTCTCCGACATCCCGGCCTTCTTCAGGGCCAGATCGAGCACCATCGCACCCGAGGTGCCTTCGGGCACACCGACCTTCTTGCCCTTGAGGCCCTTGACGGAGGTGATGCCGGGCTGGGCTATGACCCGGTCGGCGCGGCCCAGGGTGTTGATCGCGATGATCTTGGCCTTGCCCGAGGCGGGCAGCCACAGGGCGCCGGGGCCGATGTACCCGTAGTCGAGGTTGCCGGATCCGAGCGCCTGGATCTGGAGGGGGCCGTTGGTGAACGTGCTGTACTCGGCCTTCAGCCCCTGGTCCTTCCACAGCCCCTGTTTGTCCGCGATGGCCAGCAGGCTCGCACCGTTGTAGTCGCTGATGTAACCGAAGTGGACGGTGGAGGCTCCGTCGGACGACGAGTCGCCGGAGCACCCGGTGACGGAGAGTGCGAGGGCGGACACGGCGACGGCCGCTGTGAGGGCGCGCTGGGACAGACGCATGACGCGGGTTCCTTAGGGGAGTTCGGTGAAGGGCGCGGTTTCAGGCGGCCGCGGGGGCCGGGGTCTGGTGGTAGACGGACGTCCACACGGCATTGCGGATCCGGGCGAACTCGGGCGAGAGCCGGATGGCTTCGGTACGCGGATACGGCAGGTCCACATCGATGACCGACTGGATCCGGCCGGGCCGCGCGGCCATCACCACGACACGCCGGGCGAGATACACGGCCTCGTCGACGTCGTGCGTGACGAACAGGACCGTCCGCCTGTCCCGGCTCCAGGTGTCCAGGAGCTGGTCCTGGAGCTGGACCCTGGTCAGCGCGTCCAGTGCGCCGAAGGGCTCGTCCATCAGCAGCACCTGAGGATCGACCGCGTAGGCACGGGCGATGGCGCAGCGCTGCTTCATCCCGCCGGACAGCGTCTTGGGCAGTGCGTCGGCGAAGTCGGTGAGGCCGACCAGATCGATGGCGCGCTCCGCCCGCCGCCTGCGCTCGGCGGCCGGCACGGACGCCAGCTTCAGCCCGAACTCGACGTTGCCGCGCACGGTCAGCCAGGGGAACAGCGCGTACTGCTGGAAGATCACCCCACGGTCGGGTCCCGGCCCGGCGACCGGCTTCCCGTCGACGAGGACCTCGCCCGAGGTCGGGACGGCCAGCCCGGCGGCCAGATTGAGCAGGGTGCTCTTGCCGCACCCGGACGGGCCGACGACGGTGACGAACTCCTCGTCACCGATGTCCAGCGACACCTCGTCCAGGGCGGTGAAGGTGGTCTTCTTCATCGGGAAGGTCCGTGAGACGTTCCGGAAGGAGATCTTGGCGTTCATCGGGTCTCCTGCCAGCGGGTGAGGCGGCGTTCGGCGAGCAGCAGCAGCCGGTCCATCAGCAGGCCGAGCAGGCCGATGGTGATCACGCCGACGAAGATGGTGGGGAGGTCGTAGTAGAGCTGGGCCTTCTGCATCTCGTAGCCGAGTCCCTCCTGCGCGGCGATCAGCTCCGCCGCGACGAGGGTGCCCCAGGCCGAGCCGAGACCGATCCGCATCCCGACGAGGATGAACGGCGCCGATGCGGGCACGACGACCTTGAGGAAGATCGTCCCGTCCCGGGCGCCCAGGACCCTGGCCGCGTCGATGAGTGTCCTGTCGACCCCCACGACGCCCTGGAAGGCCGCCACGACGCTCGACAGGAACGCCGCCAGGAAGATCACGAAGATCTTGGGCACCTCGCCGATGCCCATCAGTACGATGGCCAGCGGAATCAGGGCCAGCGGCGGCACGGTGCGGAAGAACTGGACGTATGGCTCGAGCAGCCCGCGCGCCACCCCGTACCAGCCCATCAGGAAGCCCACCGGCACGGCCAGCAGGGTGCCGAGCGCGAAGCCGAGCAGGACCCGCCGCAGGCTGGCCAGCACGTCGTCGGCCAGTGTGCCGTCAGCGATCAGCTCACCCGCCCTGTCCGCCACGGCGACGGGGCCCGGCAGCCCCTGCACCCCGAGCGAGGCCAGCCAGGACCACACACCGATGCCGGCCACCAGCGCGATCAGGTTCAGGGCGAGCGTGGGAACACGGGGCCGCTTCCGCCGCGCCTCCTGGGGGTCTCCGGTGCTTTCCCGTGCGGGAGCGTCCCGCTCGACGGGTGTCTCCGTGGAACTCATGTGGCGTCCTCGGGAAGGTCTTCGCTGCCCGGTGCCGGGTAGCGGGCGAGCAGAGGGGATTCATGGAGGGCGAGGGCGACTCCGCCGAGCGCGCCACCCGCCTCGCCCAGCCCGGCGGGCAGCAGCGTCACACGTCCACGGGCCAGCGGCATGACATGGGCGTCGAGAGCCTCCCGCACGGGTACGAGCAGCGCTTCGCCGGCCCGGGCCAGCTCACCGCCCAGCACGATCACGCCGGGGCCGACGGCGTTGACGACCCCCGCGAGCACCGCGCCGGTCCTGGTGCCCGCCTCCCGCAGGACCTGGTGTGCCGCCGGGTTGCCGTTCTCGACCGCTCTCAGGAGGGTCGGTACGTCGTCGGCGCGTCCGCCCAGGGCGCGGTAGGAGGCCAGGACCGGCCCGATCGACGCGATCGTCTCCAGGCACCCCCGGCCCCCGCACTCGCAGGGGCCGCCGTCGGGATCGGCGGTGATGTGCCCGAGCTCGCCGGCCAGGCCGTCCATGCCCCGGTGGAGCGAACCGTTCACGACCAGCCCGCCGCCCACTCCGTGCGACAGCCGCAGATACAGCACGTCCTGGCTCGATGACGCCGCCCCCCAGGTGGACTCCGCGAGGGCGGCGAGCCGGGTGTTGTTGTCCAGCAGGACCGGGGCCCCGAACCGCTTGCCGAGCAGCCCGGCCAGGGCCCGCAGCGGCTCCTCCGGAGTGCCCCCGGCCGTGCGTACCGGGCCGACGACGCCGACCCCGACCGCACCGGTCGTGCCGAGGGCGGCCAGCCGGAGCGTGCCGCCCGCCAGCGTGGCGACCAGCCGCTCGGCCAGCTCCACCCGCCGCTCCCAGGAGAGCCCGGGAGGATGTGACCTGCTTGCCGAACCGATCACCTCGTGTGCCACGTTGGCGGCGGCCACATGGACGGCACGGCGCGCGAAGTCGATGCCGACGGCCTGGCCGGCCGCCGGATTGAGGGTGAGGTGTTCCACCGGACGGCCGCGCTTGCGCGGACCTGGCTCAGCGGCGGCTGTGACGACGGCGCCGCTCGCGACCAGGGTCCCGACTATGTCGTACAGCGTGGTGCGCGACAGCCCGGCCTGGCGTCCGAGCTCGGCCCGGCTCTGGGGTCCGTGCCGGCGCAGCAGACCGAGTACGCGCTCCTCGTGCCCGCGCCTCAGCCGCGAGAGAGGGCCACCGTGTGAGTGCATGGCGTCCAGCATGAGGACCACGCGATTTTTTAGTCAATGACCCGGAAAAATATTCATGTTGCTGCAATGACGGCGGGGTCAGTCCGTGCGCACAGACCGGAAGCCGAGGTTCCCCGTGGTGCTGTCCGGGGTGTTGCGGGTACGGGCGGCCACCCGGTACCGGTTGCAGTACGAGCGGTGGCACAGATAGGAACCGCCCCGCATCACCTTGGACTCGCCCGCGGACGGGCCGCGCGGATCGCTCCGGCGCACCGTCGGATGTGCGGTGCTCCACCAGTCCTGGCACCACTCCCAGACGTTGCCCGCCATGTTGTACAGACCGTGGCCGTTCGGCAGGTAGGCATCGACCGGGGCTGTCCCCGTGTAGCCGTCGTCGGCGGTGTTCTTCGTGGGGAAGTGCCCCTGCCAGATGTTGCAGCGGTGCTCCCCGCCCGGCGTCAGCTCGTCGCCCCACGGGTAGCGGGCCTGCTCCAGGCCGCCCCGGGCCGCGTACTCCCACTCGGCCTCCGTCGGCAGCCTGGTGCCCGCCCAACGGCAGTACGCGCGTGCGTCGTTCCAGGAGATGTGCACCGCGGGATGGTTCCCGCGGTCCTCGATCCCGCTTCCGGGTCCCTCGGGTGCGTTCCACCGGGCGCCCTCCACCCCGCACCACCAAGGAGTGGCGTCCGGACGGCCGGCGCCGCGCCGGAGCGCGGCCGGGAGGAACCCGGCGAAGACGTACGACCAGCCGAACCGCTCGGCCTCCGTGACGTACCCGGTGGCCGAGACGAACGCCGCGAACCGCTCGTTGCTGACCGCGTGCGCGTCGATGTGGAAGGCGGAGACCCGCACCTCGCGGACCGGGCCCTCACCGTCGTCCCGGAACCCGTCCGGATCCTCGGAGCCCATGAGGAACGACCCGCCGGGGAGCAGGACCATCCCGTCGGCTGCGCGCTTCGCGTCGGCTGTCCCTTTCGCGTCGGCTGTCCCCTTCGCTCCGGGCGTCCCCTTCGTGTCGGACATCCCCTTCGCGCCGGGTGGCTGAGGGGTGTCACGGCCGGGGGCGGCCTGGTCGGAGGGAGTGGTTCCGGACAGGCCGTCAGGCCTCCCGCGGCCGGGGGAGCAGCAGCCGGCCGGTGCGATGTCGTTCATACCGCGATCCTACGAGCACCGAGGCCCCCCTACACGGATGATCGTCACCGCCCAAACCTCGTCACGGCGTGGCGTGCCGTCCAACGGGTGACATCTGGCTCCCTGTCACACGATGAGCCCACCCCGTCCCTCGAATGCGGCCTCCCCGAGTGGTGAGCCTCCGGATTTCGACTGACGGTGGATCACGTCGCACCCGTGATCCGAGGAGCCGGCAACCAGCCGGCCAGCGCGGGGGTGGCGAAAGGACTGTGTATCCATGCGCTCTACCCGCACCCTGTTCGCATCGGCCGCCGTCACGGCGGTCCTCGCGGTCTCCGTTCCCGCCGCATACGCCGTGACCTCGGCGGACGACTGGAGCAAGGACAGCGGTTCCTCCGCCGGCAGCAACGACAGCCACGAGAAGTCGGACTCGGGGAAGTACGCCAAGCCCGAGGGCGGTGTGCACGCCGGTGGCGGCGCGCTGGCCGGTCTGTCGTCCGATGACTGGCAGAAGGACAAGGAGTCCGGCTCGGACAGCGAGAAGGACTGGAAGCACGACAAGCCCGAGGGTGGCGTCCACACCGGTGGCGGGGCGCTCGCCGGTCTGTTCTCCGATGACTGGCAGAAGGACAAGGAGTCCGGCTCGGACAGCGAGAAGGACTGGAAGCACGACAAGCCCGAGGGTGGCGTCCACACCGGCGGCGGGGCGCTCGCCGCCGTGTCGTCCGACGACTGGCAGAAGGACAAGGAGTCCGACTCGGGCTCCGGTGACAGCGAGAAGAACTGGAAGCACGAGAAGCCCGAAGGCGGCGTCCACACCGGCGGCGGAGCGATGGCGCTCTCCGGCAGCGGCCTGGCCGCCGGTTCCGTGCTGATGCTCGGTGGCCTCGGCGCCGTCGCGTACAAGCTGCGCCGCCGTAACGCCTCGGGTGCCGCGGCTGTCTGACAGGTGCCCCGCACCGCTGAATGAATCCTGTCGTGGCCGCCGCCCTCCTCCGGGCGGTGGCCGCGCCGATTTTCCCGTACGGCCCGCCCCTGTGCCGCCCGCCCGTATCGCCCGTCCCTCCCGTACAGCCCACCCGTCACTCCCGTACGCGAAAGGCAGCACGCGCATGGCCGCCCCGCAGCAGTCCGAACCAGATTCCGCCGCCTCCCCTGCCCTCGGCCGTTCTCTGCTCTGGCCCGTCGCGGCGGTGGGGCTCGGCTTCCTCCTCGTCTACAACTCCTTCGACGCCTCGGCCGGAGTCCCGCCGGCGCCCTCCGTGGTCTCCCTCCCCGCGGCCTCGGCCACCGCGTCGCTCGCGCCGACGGCATCCTCGTCCGCCACTTCGCTCGGGCTGCCCGCGTCCGATCCCAGGCGGATCTCGATCAAGTCGATCGCGGTCGACGCGCCCTTCACGCCGCTGTCGATCGGTTCCTCCGGGCAACTGGACGCGCCGCCCGCGAACGACCCGAATCTCGTGGGCTGGTTCAAGGACGGCGCCACCCCCGGTGAGCGTGGGACCTCGGTGGTGGCAGGGCATGTCGACACCAAGACCGGCCCCGCGGTGTTCCTGCTGCTCAGCACGCTCAAGGCCGGAAATTCGGTCGACATCACCCGTCAGGACGGCGCCACGGCCACCTTCAAGATCGACTCGGTCGAGACCTTCAGCAAGGCGGACTTCCCGAACGACCGGGTGTACTCCGACAACGGAACCGCACAGCTGCGGCTGATCACCTGTGGCGGCGTCTACGACAAGAAGAAGAAGGACTACAAGGACAACGTGGTGGTGTTCGCCCACCTTGCCTCGGTCAAGAACTCCTGAGGGCCTCCGGCACCTGGCCGTGTCCGCGGCTTGCCTCTGACGTAAGGGTGAGGGCTTAGCGTCTGCGTGCTCCGGCCACCCGGGCCCGGAGCACGCAGACGAGGAGTCCGCCATGACCGCGTCCCCGGCCCTGCCCCGTACGTCCCGCGAGGTACAGCTCACGGCCGTACCCGACGGCCTGCCGCGCCCCGAGCACCTGCGCGTCGTGGCACAGCCGCTTCCACGGCCGGGGGAGGGGGAGGTGCTGGTCCGCAACACGTACTTCCAGGTCTTCCCCGCCCTGCGCACCCTCATGGGGGGCGGGGCCGAGGGCGCCGGTCGAGCTCGACACGTTCCAGCTGGTCGTCAGGCGGATCACTCTGCGGGGGGATCACCGGGCAGGACCACCAGGAGGTCCACGCCGAATGGATCCGGACATTCGGCGGATGGCTGCGCTCCGGTGGGATCACCTTTCCGCATGTACGGATCGCGGGCATGGACAAGGCCCCTGCCGCGTCGCACGCGTTGATGGCCGGACAGCATCTCGGCACGGTGGTGGTCGAGGTGTAGGGCCGGGACTTCACAGCGGCACACGGGGGTGGAGATGCGGATCGGTGACGCCGCGGCGGCAGCCGGGACCACACCGAGAGCGCTTCGGTTCTACGGGGAGCGAAGGCGAGCCGAATCCCGGGGTCGCCGCGCGGAGGCTGGCCGTGCTCGACGCGGAAATCGCCTGCCTGACCCGGCTGCGCGAGCAATTGGCGGCCCGGGTCGGGACGGTGGAGCAGCTCGCCCCGCTGTCACGGGTGAGGCCGTAAACGGCGACCGTAAACGGGTGGGGCCGTAAACGGGTGAGGTCGTAATATCCGACGGTGACGAGGACCCCCGCGGACGCGCGGCCACAGCAGCGGTATCCGGACCTCTCCGAGCTCGGGCCGCTCGTCCGGCACACGGACCGGCGTACGCGGTATCAGGGGCTCACCCACCTCGCCGATCGGGCGGCCTCACCCCGGCTGCCTGCCGGCGAAGCGGCCGAGCTGGCGGGACTGCTGCCGCGCGACCTGCCGCAGTCGCCGGACGAATCGCTCCTTCTGGCCCAGCTGTACGCGCGCCTCGGAGCCCACCTCCCGCACCGGCGGCTGCCCGCGTGGCGTACGGCTCCGCTGCCGGCACGGGTGAGGATCGCCTGGCTGCGCGCCGAACTCCTTACGGACCCTTCGACGTTGCGGGACGAGCGGCCGGGCGAGCCGCTCTACCAGGCCGTGCGCGGCATCGACGCACGTGACGCGCACCGCCCGGACCTACTCGTGGCCGAAGCCCTGGACAGCCGGGACGCCGTCCTGCGCACGGAGGCGGTCCGGCTGATCAGACAGGGCCTGCACGCCGGTCTGCTTGCGCCCGGCCTTGCCAGGGACCATCTGGCCGGGCTGCTCGTCGCGGACCCTGACGGCGCTGCCGCCGCTGCCGCAGCCCTGGAGGAACTGGCCGAACCCTGGGCGGCGACGGGCCCTCTTCCCGCGGCACGTTTCGCCCCGTATCTCGACCCGGACCACCCTGCACCCGTGGTGGCACTCGCGCTCACCGCGGCGGCCCGGCACGGGCACGGTGCACTGCTGCCGGGCATGGCCGCGAACCCCGCCGCCCCTCCGGCGGCCCGGCGCCTCGCCCTGGAACTCCTCGGTGACCTGGCCGAACGTGGTGACATCGGCGCGATCCTGGACATCGCCGCCCAGGACCCCCTGCTGCTCGGCGGACCCGCGGTGAGCTGTCTGCACGGGCTCCACCGGCGCGGGCACTTCCCCGACGCGTCCCAGGCACCGGCCCTCATCGGCCTGGCGCTGGCCGATCACACGATCGACGTCCGCACCGTCGCGACGATCCTCTACACCTGCCGCCACACGGTCCTCGACCTGCTGGCCGGGGCCGGAGCAGGAGACGGCGACGACAGGGACAGGGGCAGGGACGAGGGGATGCCGCGCCGGCTCGCCCTGCTCGTCGCGCTCGCCGGGCAGGGGACGGGGGACCTCCCGGTCGGGGCGGCCGTCACCCGCCTGCTCCCCTTCGCGCGCGTACCCGTGCCGTTCCTCGACGCCATCCGTGAACTGCGTTACGCGGACGCCGAGGAGGCAGTGCTCGCCCTGCTGCCCGAGGCTCCGGCCGCGGCCCTCGCCACGCTCGAAGCCATCGGCGGAGACCGTACGGTCGCGGTGCTGACCGACGCGCTCGGCCCGCACACCGACGGCAGCGGAATCGCGTCGTTCCTCCGCCCCGTGCACCACCGGGCGCTGGAACTCCTGTGGCAGCTGAACACCGATCCGGACCTTCGGCGCCACCTCATCGCCCGGGTGGATCCCGCGGCGCTGCCACCCGTCGTCGCAGCCGGCCTGGGCGCACCCGACGAGCGTGAACTGGCCCTGCTGACCGCAGGTATCGAGCCGGGCGATCCGGTGCTGGCACTGTGCGCGCTCACGGCCCACGGCAGCGCCTGCGTCCTGCCCGCCGTCACCGGTCTGCTGCTGCGGGTCGTGAGCGAACTGTCGGCGTCATGGGAGGCGGTGGAGACGGGCCCGCGCCCGGAACCCGCCCGCGCGGCGGAACCCATCGTTCCACAGGAGGCCGTGGACGCGGTACGCGGTCTGGGCGGACGCCTGTACGAGCGGCGCAGCATCAGGCCGTCCTGTCTGCTCGGTGCCCGCAACAAGGGAGAGGCGGGTGACGCGCTGCTGGCCGGCATCGTGCTGGACCTGCTGGACCGGCCGGAGCTGCCGGCCCGTCAGCAGTCGGTCCTGCTCGAAGTCCTGCGGCGCGCACCGTCCGCGCGGGTCCGCCCCCGTGTGCACCGGCTGCTGCGCCACCGTGATCCGCATGTACGCAAGCACGCGATCGCACTCCTGGCGGCGGGCACGGAGCGCACGGAGCGCGAGGACGCGCAGGCGCTTTCGGCCACGCTGATCGCGCTGACCCGGGCCGATGACATCCAGACCGTACGGCAGGCGCTGCTGGCGCTCGCCCGGGCGGAGGCCCGCTGGGCCTGCCCCGCGATCGCCGCGCTCCTTGACCACCCGACCATGAACATCAGGAAGACCGCCGCGGCGGCCCTGGCACGCGCCGGGACACCGGCCGCCGTGCCCGGCCTCCTGCGCGCACTCGGCCGCAACGACAACCCGGGCCTGCGCACCGGGCTCGTCACCGCACTTCGGGCGGTGCTGGGCGATGCCTGTACGGCCACGCTCCTGGCCGCCACCGCAAGCTCCCAGGCCCCCCGCGAACGCGCGCTGCTACTACGAGGCCTCGACGGCGCGCTGGCCTACCGCACGGTCACCGCGCTGGCCGACCAGGGCTCCCCGGTCGTGCCCGACCTGCTCAGGGCGGTGACCGACGGCCTGATCGCTCTCGGCGGGGGGAGCGCAGCCGATCTCGGGGACCTGGTGCCGGGGCACGGAACCGCCGGGTCCGGTCGCCCGCAGGACGGGGACGCGGACTCCTGGGCCGCCGTGCTCGTCGGCCACGGCTGGAGCGTCCCGGCCGCCCTGCGCGTCGCGGACGGCTCTCGGACTCTGCCGGCCCAGCGCCTGAGGGAGCTGCGGCCGATGCTGGCGCACTGGCTGCGGCTGGCCCGGGACGTACCGGACGAGGCCAGGGACCGGGTCATCGGCCTCGTCCTGCGACTGTGCCCCGCGCCATGGTCGGCCGAGGAGCTGGAGAACCTCGCGGATCACGCCCGGCTGCTGACGGAAGGCCTCGCCGGTGAGCGGGAACACCGGCCAGAGCTCCTTCGCGTGCTCCAGGCCGTGGCGCCCGGACTGCCCGGCGCGGACCGCATGGCGCTCGCCGACGCCGTACGCGCCATGTCTCCTCCTCACCATCTGTGGGCGCTGCGGCTGCTCCGGGCCTGCGACACCGTGCTGGGCAGGGGCGATCTGGACGCGGCCCTGGCCGCCGCCCGCCTCGACCCCGATGTGACGGAGGCCGAAACCGCCGTACTGCGTGAGGTGTTCGGCATGCCCGAACCGCTCACGCCCGACTCCGCGGCGCGGGAGTGGCGGGCAGCTCTGCGCTCCGCCCTCCGCACCCGCCACGCCCTGGAGGAGTTCCGGCGCAGGGGCCCGCAGCCGCCGGACTCCCGGCTTCGCCTCTCGGCCCTCATGGCCGCGTACGCCGACGCCGGCGACGAGGACGTGCGCACCCTCCTCGTCGACTGGATGGCGGACCTCCAGCCGCTCGGCACACCCCCGTGGACGCTCGCCGAGACCACAGGACCGGCTTCAGGAACCGTACGCGCCGACAACCAGGGCCGGCCTCGTTCCGCCGCCCTGCGCACCCGGCTGCTGGACCTGCTGGAAGCGCCCGACGCAGCCCGCAGGGCCGACGCAGCCCGGCAGCTCCTGGACTGGCCGGAACCGGGGACCGCACGCGCGGTCCTCGACACGTACCTCAGGGGGCGGATCCCCCCGCCGGCCGGGGGCTCTCTGGCTCGGGCGCTGGCAACCGTCGATCCCGCGGAGCTGGACGGCGGAGACGTCGTGCCCGCCCGGGTGGTGCTCCTCGCCCGTCAGCTGGGCCCCTGGGAGCTGGTGCCGTTGATCCCGCTGCTGCTCGGATGGTGGGAGCAGGGCACCGCGGACCTGCGGAGGGAGGCAGGCCACGCCCTGCGGGCGGCGCCTGCCGAAGTGCTGGCCGGGTACCTGCTGCCCCGGATCGAGGAGGGTGCCTGGGGCCTCTTGGACCTGCTGGCGGGCCGGCGGCTGCTGGGCACCCCCGACAGGACGAGGCTCCGGGAGCGGCTGCGCGCCGAGGGGCGCGACGACCTGGCCGAGGGGCTCGTCCTGGACCAGGGGATGGGCCCGGCCCGGCGTACGACGCCTCCCGTCGCGGCGGTCCACCGTCCGGGACGGGCGGAGCTGCTGCGCCTGGCCCGTACGGGCGGCCCGGAACAGATACGCAGGGCACTGACCCGCCTCACCGAGGAGCACACCGGCGGCCTGGACCAGGACCTGACTGAGCTCATAGATGAGCTGCTGAAGCATTCACGGCCCAAGGTCAGGCTGCACGCCCACCGGACCTCGCGCGCCCTCCTCGACCGGCCGGTCCATCTGTTCCACACCACCGTCCTGCTGGACGACCCGCAGTCGGACATCAGGCGGATGGCCATCAGGACACTCAGCCGCGCCGGGTGGGAGCCCGCCGTTCCCGCGTTGGTCGCCCTGCTCGACCACCCGCACCCGCTGGTGCGCCAAGAGGCCGGGGCGGGGCTGCTGTTGATGGGGGCCGCCGCGATTCCCGCGCTTCGGCACGCCGTCGGTGGGGCGCGTCCCGACCGACGATCCCGCTACGCCGTCGTCCTGGAGCGGCTCACCGCGTCCGACGACGGTGGGCCGCCCGTGCCATGAGCGCTCAGTGGGCGGCGCCCTCCCGCTCGGCCACGGCGACCTGGCGCAGTGTGCGGCCGGTGCGCGCCGAGCGGGCGTGGTAGGGATCGGGGGTGCCCGGCCTGTCGTGGACGGCCAGCCGGTCGTTGGCCTTGATCAGCAGCCAGGCCTCGGGGCCCGGGGTCCCGTCCTGGTCGTCGATGCGGAAGCGGGTGAGTGCGAACTCCCCGTGCAGCTTGGCCCCGTCGAGCCGGAACGTGGCGTGACCGCGCTCCAGGGACTCCGCGAACGGGACGGGCGCCCCCGCGAGGTCGTGGCTGGTCGGGCTGTAGATGCCCTGGTCCCAGACGATCACGGTGCCGCTGCCCTGCTCGTCCCGTGGAATGACACCTTCGAACTCGCGGTACTCCAGGGGGTGGTCGTCCGTCGGCACGGCCAGCCGTTTGTCGCTCGGGTTGTCGGAGGGGCCACGCGGCACGGCCCAGGACTTCAGGACGCCGTCGACCTCGAGGCGGAAGTCGAAATGCATGCGCCTGGCGTCGTGGATCTGCACCACGAAACGCCGTGTGCTGTCGCTGTCCACGCCTGATCCTTCCGCCGGGATGCGTCGGACGATGCGCGCCTGCCCGGTCGGGCCGCGCGAGCCCGCACAGTCCATGTCTCCACTGTGCGGCCGTCGGCCACACGCCGCACGGCGGCAGTCGTACCGGGTCCGGTGCGAAGGGGCCATGACTTGTGCCCGTACCCGTCCGGTCTGGACCAGATCCTTGACGGACCTACGAGCACTGCCTTAAATCAAGTGTTGAAAGATACGTCCGGGGTAAGCGCGTCACGCGTTCATCTCTCGGCGGATCTGTCATGCGCATGACTGTCATCCCCCCACCTGAAATGAAGTGATGACTGTGCCTTCCCCCCACCGCAGGGTGCGCCGTCTCTCGAAGAGGCGCCGCACGACTCTGTACGCCGCTCTCTCCCTGCTGTGCTGTTCCGTGGTCATGACCGCGCTGCCCGCCGGCGCATCGGCCGCACCCGACACGCAGACGGGCGCCTCCTCCACGGCTGCCCGCTCGGCGCAGGCCGTGGCGTTCTCCGACGACTTCGACGGACCCGCGGGTTCCGCCGTCGACAGCGCCAAGTGGCTGACGGAGACCGGCGACAACGTCAGCAACCACGAAGGGCAGTACTACACGGCGGGCACCGACAACGCCGCACTCGACGGCGACGGCAACCTCGTCATCACCGCCCGCAAGGAGAACCCCGCCAACTACCAGTGCTGGTACGGGACCTGCGAGTACACCTCGTCCCGTCTCAACACCTCGGGCAAGTTCACCTCGACGTACGGGCACGTCGAGAGCAGGATGAAGATCCCGCGCGGCCAGGGCATATGGCCCGCCTTCTGGATGCTGGGCGCCGACATCGGTGACGTCGGCTGGCCCAACAGCGGTGAGATCGACATCATGGAGAACGTCGGCTTCGAACCCGGCACCGTCCACGGCACCCTGCACGGTCCCGGCTACTCCGGCGCGGGCGGCATCGGCGCCGGCTACAGCCTCCCCGACGGGGCCGCCTTCGCCGATGACTTCCACACCTTCGCCGTGGACTGGGCCCCCGACTCCATCACCTGGTCCGTCGACGGCACCGTCTACCAGGAGAGGACGCCCGCGGACCTCAACGGCAACGACTGGGTGTTCGACAAGCCGTTCTTCCTCATCCTCAACCTTGCCGTCGGAGGCGACTGGCCGGGCAACCCGGACGGCAGCACCAGCTTCCCGCAGGAACTCGTCGTCGACTACGTCCGTGTGACCACCGGCGACTGAGCGCGGACGCCGGCCGGGGGCACCCACTGCCGCCGGCCGGCGTGCCGACGTAGCATGATCTGCATGGAGCAGCGAACACTCGGCAGGACCGGCCGTGACGTATCGGTCGTAGGACAGGGCACCTGGCAGCTGGGCGGGGACTGGGGCGAGGTGCGGGAGGCCGACGCCTTCGGCGTCCTCGACGCCGCGGTCGAGTCGGGAGTCACCTTCTTCGACACCGCCGACGTCTACGGCGACGGCCGCAGCGAGCAGCTCATCGGCCGCTATCTGAAGGACCGCCCGGACGCCGACATCTTCGTCGCCACCAAGATGGGCAGGCGCGCCGAGCAGCTCCCGGAGAACTACGTCCTGGACAACTTCCGCAGCTGGAACGACCGTTCGCGCACCAACCTGGGCGTCGACACCCTCGATCTCGTCCAGCTGCACTGCCCGCCCACGGCCGTCTACTCGTCCGACGCCGTGTACGACGCCCTGGACACGCTTGTCGCCGAGCAGCGGATCGCCGCGTACGCGGTGAGCGTGGAGACGTGCGCCGAGGCCCTCACGGCCATCGCCAGGCCCGGCGTCGCGAGCGTCCAGATCATCCTCAACCCGTTCCGCCTCAAGCCCCTCGACGAGGTCCTTCCCGCCGCCGTGGCCGCCGGGGTCGGCATCATCGCTCGCGTTCCGCTCGCCTCGGGGCTGCTGTCGGGCAGGTACACCGCCGACACCGTCTTCGCTCCCGAGGACCACCGCACGTACAACCGCCACGGCGAGGCCTTCGACCAGGGCGAGACCTTCTCCGGCATCGACTACGCGACCGGTGTGGCAGCCGCGGCCGAATTCTCCGAGCTCGCTCCCGAAGGCGCCACCCCCGCGCAGACCGCTCTGCGCTGGATCATCCAGCAGCCCGGAGTCACCAGCGTCATCCCCGGTGCTCGGTCGGTGGAGCAGGCCCGCGCCAACGCGTCGGCCGCCGCTCTCCCGCCGCTCCCGCAGAGCACCCTCGACGCGGTGCGCGACCTGTACGACCGACGGATCCGCGCGGAGGTCCACACCCGCTGGTGAGCCGACGGCTCACTCGTCCCCGTCGTTCCCGCCGTCCCCGTCCTGATCGGCCGGCGCGGGCGATTCGAGCCCCGCAGTCGGGGTGGAGCCGGGATCCGGGGTGTCCGCCGCCCCGGTGTCCGGTGCGAAGAGGATCGTGCCCAGATACACCGCCGCCAGGAAGGCGACCGTTCCGGCCACGGCGCTCGCCACGCGCGGACGGCGGCGGATGGCCTCACTCGTGCTGATCCGGCGCGTCGTGGCCGACCTCGTCGCCGACCTGGACGCCCGGGGCGCGGGAGCGGCCCTTCTGCGGCCGGTGGCCTGCGGCAGCCGGTACGTCGACGCCCCCTGGACGGCCGGGGCGCCGGGGGCCGGTGCGGCAGCGGACGGGGCCGGCCGCGGGGCTGTGGGCCGTGCGGCGGCGGCTGTGTGCTGCGGCAGTGGCTCGGGCCGCCCCCGCCAGGCATCCGTACGGAACCAGTCGGAGACCTGCTGGGCGCTCGGCCGGTCCTCGGGCTGTTTGGCCAGCAGACCCAGCAGATACGAATCGAAGGCGGGGGAGACGTCCACCCCCCGCTGTCTGACCGGCACCGGAGGCGTGTCCACGTGCTGGTAGAGCGTCGCGGTAGCCGTGTCCGAGCGGAACGGCGGCTGCCCGACCAGCAGTTGGTAGACGACACAGCCCAGCGAGTACATGTCCGACGCGGAGTCGGCCGTCCGCCCGAGGGCCCGCTCGGGGGCCAGATACAGGCTCGTACCGACGATATGGCCGGCCGTGGTCAGCGCCGTCGACGGGTCGTCGACGAACTGGGCGATGCCGAAGTCCCCGATCTTCACCGACCCGTCGGCGTCCAGCATCAGGTTGCCGGGCTTGATGTCCCGGTGGACGATGCCCTGCCGGTGAGCCGCGGCCAGACCTGCGGCGGCCTGGCCGGCGATGAGCGCGACCTGCTCGGGGTGGACCGACTCCTGCGCCTCCAGCAGATCCCCGAGGCTCCGGCCCTCGACCAGCTCCATCACCAGGAAGAAGCGGTCCTCCCAGGACCCGAAGTCGAACACGGCCACCAGATGAGGATGGCTCAGGCGCGCGGCCGTCTGCGCCTCCAGGCGGAAGCGCGCGGTCGACGAGGCATCGGCCTGGTCGCCCAGCAGCAGCTTCACCGCCACGGCCCGCCCCAGGACTTCGTCCGTGGCGCGCCACACCTCGCCCATACCACCACGGCCGATGGGGGATATCAGCCGGTACCGTCCAGCAACCAGCACCTGTGCACACCAATCTCGAATTATGGCCCGCTCCGACTGCCGCGGCGGCGACCTCATCGGGCTCATCGCCTCGGTACGGTGCGTGGGGGTGCGCGGCCTGATCAGGATATCTGTCCCCCGGGGCTCCGGTCGCCCGGCCCGAGCCCCGGACGTGCAATCCGGCCAATCGGTGGTCAGGACCGGCCTGTTCTCACCCGTCTCTCACTCACGGGCGAGCCAGTCGAGCACGGCAGCGGCGGTGAACTCCTCCTGCCCGCCCGGGAACAGCAGGTCCGCCTCCCCGAACACCGTCCCGTCCGCCGGGGCCCGGTTGTCGGGTATCGCCACACAGCGCATTCCCGCCGCTCGGGCGGCCCGGATCCCGGGGACCGCGTCCTCGAGAACCACGCACGATTCCGGCGCCACACCGAGCCGTCCGGCGGCCTCCAGGAACACGTCGGGCTCCGGCTTGCCGTGCGCCACCTCGTCGGCGGACACGTACAGGGGCAGGTACGCGTCCAGGCCCGTGACCGCGAGCGTGACCTCGATGGCCGCCCTTGACGACCCCGAAGCCACCGCCAGCGGCACCCCGTCCCCGTGCAGACGCCCGACGAGGGCGCGCATCTCGGGGAAGGCGGTGGTGGAGGTGCCGGCCAGCTCCAGATACAGGGCGTTCTTGCCGGCCAGCAGTTCGTCGACCGGCGCCTCGATCCCGTGCTCCTCCCGCAGAGCGGTGAGGGTCTCACGGGTGCTGATCCCGATGAAGCGGCTGTGGTCCTCCCAGCTGAAGTCCCGCACACCGTACCGGGCGAGGAGCCGGCGGCCCGCCTCGTAATAGTTCGGCTCGCTGTCGACGAGGGTACCGTCGAGATCGAAGAGGACGGGCGGAGCGGGGAGGCGCGGGGTCTTCATGGCCTCCAGCATGCCCGACGGTGCTCAGCCGGGGCCCGTCGCCCGCCCCACCGCCTCGACCAGCGGCAGGACCCGGTGAGCGACCCGCTCGCGCAGGGCCACCTCGGTCCGGGTCCTGACCACGCCGGGCAGCTGGATCAGCCGCTGGATCAGGTCCTCCAGATGTCCGTTGTCACGGGCCACCACGCGCGTCAGGAGATCGCCGCCCCCGGTCGTCGAGAAGGCCTCGATGATCTCGGGGACGGCGGCGAGCGCGTCACCCACCTCGTCCAGATGCCCCTGGGTGACCTCCAGGTGGACGAAGGCGAGCACCGGGTGGCCCAGGGCCGCGGGGGAGAGTGCGGGGCCTGTGCCCGTGATCACGCCGGCCCGCTCCAGGCGGTCCATCCGGGCCTGGAGCGTGCCGCGTGCCACACCGAGGATGCGCGCGTACTCGCGAACGCTGGTGCGCGGCTGCTCGATGAGCAGCCGGAGGATGCGGGTGTCGAGGGCGTCCACCGCCATGTCCGGCAGCTCTCCTCCAGGCTCGGTGATCGGTCGCCCGACTTTAACCGGAGGGAGCCGCCGGCCGCTGCGTGGACGCCGTCACCCGGGCCCGGACGGAGTCAGCCGCAGCAGGGTCCCCTCGCCGTCGGCCGACAGGACGAGTGAACCGTCCGGTGCGGCGGCGATCCCGGCGAAGCGACGGGCGAGGCCCGGGAGGCCGTTGGCGAACAGTGCGGGCTCCGCCTCCGGGGGGACGGGCGCGGTGCCCGGTGACGGGCCGACCGGCAGATCGTCGGCCTCCGTCCAGCTCGCACCCGTCGTGAGGGAGACCGCGCGCACCCTGTGGTGTCCGGTCTCCACCGTGTACAGCGTGTCGCCCAGGATCGTCAGCCCCTGCGGTGCACCGAGGCCGTCGGTGACGACGGTGGCCGCCCCGTCCTGCCCGAGGCGCAGCACGGCCCCCGTCTGCTCGTCGCTGACGTGACACCGGCCCGCCGCGTCGAAGGCCACGTCGACCGGACGGCCGAGCCCTTCCGCCAGCACGGTCACCTCGTCGTCCGCGTCGACGGCCAGCACCCTGCCGCCGTCCGACTCGGCGACGACGAGCGAGCCCGCCGGGCCCACGGCGATCCCCATGGGCCGGCTCAGTCCGCTCACCCGGGTCCGCATCGAGCCGTCCTCGGGGTCGTAGGTCCTGACATCGCCGAACTGCGAGGTCAGATGCAGGAGGCTGCCCTCCGCCGCGATGCCGTGGACGAACGGCGCCAGGACATGACGGGCAGGCTCACCCGCGTCGACGGCCCTGTCGGTGCTGCCGGTGCCGTCGGGCCTGTCAGCCCTGTCAGCCCTGTCAGCCCTGTCAGCCCTTTCAGCTCTGTCGGCCGGCGTGGCTTCAGGGGCGGCCGGTGGACCCGCCACCCGGTAGTGGTCGGCCGCGTACACCGTGCCGCCCGGGCCGACCGTCACGCCGTAGGGGCCGTCGAAACCGCGTGGCACGATCACCCGGGTCCGCCCGTCGGGCCGCATCTCGGTGATGCCGCCGCTCGCGTAGCTGGAGACGAACATCCGGTTCTCCGCGTCGAACGCCGCGTTGTCCAGTCCCTGCACCCCACTGGTGATCAGCGTCCTGGACCCGGTGCCGTGCAGGTCGATGCGGGTCACCCTGCCCTCGGGCCCGAGCGACAGGACGTGCAGTACGCCGCCCTGGTCGAAGCGCACCGCGACCGGCAGGTGCACCTGGTCCGCGACCATCTCGGGCTCCCCGCCGTCCGGTGGGATGCGCCAGACCTGCCCGCTCATCATGTGCGGGTAGTAGAGACAGCCGTCGGGCCCGCGCTGCATCGCGTTGCCCATGGCGAGCCCCTCGGTGAGCACGGCCGGCTCACCTCCGTCGGGGAAGAGCTCCAGCAGACGGCCGTCGGGCTTCATCTCGTTGACGAACAGCCGGTCGCCGACGCAGGTGATGCCGTTGGGGTTCTTCACCTCGTCGCACACCAGGGAGTACTCACCCTGCGGACTGCGCCGCCAGACACGGCCCGGGACCAGGTCGGCGATGTACATCGAGCCGTCCGCCCCGAAGGCCAGGTCGTCCGGTGACTGGACAGGACCGCCCGACGGTACGACGACGTCGAGATCACCCCCTGCCAGATCGACCGCGCTGATCCGGCCACCGAGGAACTCGGCGACGTACAGCCGCCCGTCGGGGCCGAACGCGATGCCGTTGGAACCCCACAGCGGATTGGCCGGGTTGAGCCGCTCGGCCGCCGGATGGCCGGCCCGTGGCCGGGCCCCGTCGAACCTGCTGGGATACGCCGCTGCCTGCTCGTCCGTCTCGCGCACGTGCTTCACTCCGCCTCGACCAGTACGTCGTCCATGCCGTCGCCCTCGCGCCAGTTCCTGAGCAGCTCGTGGAATGCGACAGGACCGTCACCGAAGGATTCGCTGCGCGCCCGCGGCTTGCCCTCGTTGTTGTAGTACCCGGGGGTGCACTCCGCCTGGAAGGCGTGCAGGTTCGGGGCTTTGCGGCGGATCGTCGCCACCCACTCCTCCTGCGCCTCGACCGTGGGTTCCACGCGCCGGGCCTCGCGCTTGTGCGACTCGGCGACGACCTCGGCGACGTGCGTGGCCTGCTCGTCGAGGATGTGGACGTAGTTGACGGAGCTGGCGTTCTGCAGCGGGCCGAGCTGGAAGAAGTTCGGGAAGCCGTTGCTGTAGAACCCGTGCAGCGTCTTCGGCCCCTCCGCCCAGGAGTCCAGCAGGGCGACGCCGTCCCGCCCGTACACCGGGAGCTTCCCGGACATCACACCGGAGATCCCGACCTGGAACCCGGTGGCGAAGATGATGCAGTCGACCTCGTACTCGATGCCGCCGACCACCACGGAATTCGTGGTGATGCGCTCGACGCCGTGACTGTCCGCGGTGTCGACCAGCGTGACGTCGGGGCGGTTGAAGGTCTGCAGATAGTGGTCGCTGAACGTGGGCCGCTTGCACATGTAGCGGTACCAGGGCTTGAGCTTCTCGGCGGTCCCGCGGTCCTGGACGACGGCGTCCACCCGGGCGCGGATCTCGTTCATCTTCTGGAAGTCGGCGATCTCGTACGCCCGTTCACGCTCCTCCTCCGGCACGTCCGCGTGCGCGTCGGTGGGGATCAGCTTCTCCTGGAGCCGGGCCGTGCTGGTCCAGGCGTCGTCCACCAGGTCCTCGTCGACCGCCTGGCCGGTGACGACCTCAAGGAAGTTCTCCATGCGCCGCCGCTGCCAGCCGGGCTCGAGCGACTCGGCCCACTCCGGGTCGGTGGGCCGGTTGGCGCGGACGTCGACCGAGGAGGGCGTGCGCTGGAACACGTACACCTGGCGCGCGTCCGCTCCGAGGTGCGGGACGACCTGGATGGCCGTGGCGCCGGTACCGATGAGTGCCACGCGCTTGTCGGCGAGTCCCGTCAGGCCGCCGTTCTGGTCGCCACCGGTGTACGCGTAGTCCCAGCGGCTGGTGTGGAAGGTGTGGCCCTCGAAGGTCTCGATGCCCGGGATGCCGGGCAGCTTCGCCTGGCTGAGCGTTCCGCTGGACACCACCACGTAGCGGGCCCTGATGCGGTCCCCGCGGTCCGTGCTGACCGTCCACTCCGACGCCTCGTCGTCCCAGCGCAGTTCGGTGGCCTCGGTCTGGAAGCAGGCGTCCCGGTAGAGGTCGAAGTGCCGGGCGATGGCCTGCGAGTGCTCGCGGATCTCCTCACCCGGTGCGTACTTCCACTTCGGGATGTAGCCGACCTCCTCCAGCAGCGGCATGTAGGTGTAGGCGTCGATGTCGCAGTGGATGCCGGGATAGCGGTTCCAGTACCAGGTGCCGCCGAAGTCCCCGCCCTTCTCGATCACCCGGATCGACCCGAGGCCCGCCTGGCGCAGCCGTGCGGCGGCGAGGAGACCGCCGAATCCGCCGCCGACTATCACCGCGTCGACCCGGTCCAGCAGGGGTTCCCGGGTGAAGTGCGGGTCGGCGTGGGGGTCGGCGTCGTAATAGCCGAACTCCCCGGCGACGCGCTGGTACTGGGCGCTGCCGTCGGGCCGGATGCGCCGGTCGCGTTCGGCACGGTACTTACAGCGCAGCTCTTCCGGGTCGAAGCCGAGCTCCTGCGTATCCGGGCCGGTGGACGTGGGTGAGGTATGGGGGGAGGGCATGCGGTGACTCGTTCCTCTTGGCGGTTCAGGGGCCGGCCGACACTAGAAATGCATGCTACACATCATGTGGTAGATGCATATCTCGGCCAAGGGGTAGGGGATGGCCCGAAACTGACGGTCCGTCCCGGGTGTTCAGACCGCTGACCAGCCGTTGTCGACGGGGAGGATCGCCCCGTTGATGTTGCTCGCCGCGTCGGACGCGAGGAAGTGGATCGCCGCCGCCTGCTCCTCCGCCTGTGCGGGCGAGCCGACGTTGCCCATGTAGGGGGAGAGGGCGGCCGGTCCGTGTGCGCCCCGGTCGGCGTCGACCCGGATGTTGGTGAGGGTGCCGCCGGGTGCGATGGCGTTGGAGCGGATGCCCTTGTCGCGGTACATGACCGCCAGGGACTTGGTCAGGCCGACGATGCCGTGTTTGGACGCCGTGTAGGCGGCACCCGCCGCGCTGCCCCGCAGGGACGCCTCGGACGCGGTGAACACGACGGCGCCCTTCCCCCCGGCGAGCATGTGTGGCAGCACGGCCCGTGTGAGGCGGAACGGAGCGGTGAGGTTGATGCCGATGACGCGCTCCCACTCGTCGTCGCCGGTGTCGGCCGCGGCCGACATGCTGTCCATGACTCCGGCGTTGTTGACCAGGACGTCCACGCGTCCGAACTCCGCCACCGCCGTCGCGGCGACCCGGTCGACGACGGCCTGGTCCCGCAGGTCCCCGATCACGGTCACCGCGGTCCCGCCGGCCCGCTCCGCCTCCCAGGCGACGGCCTGTGCGGACGCGTCGTCGACGTCGGCGATCACGATGCGCGCCCCCTCCTTCGCGAACAGCAGGGCGGTCGCCCGCCCGATGCCCGATCCGGCGCCGGTGACGATGACGCTGCGGCCGGGGGTGCTGGTGGTGACGCTCACGTGGTGCTCCTCGCGTTCGGGGCGTGTTCGGTGGCTGGGGGGCACGCTACATTTAATGGCGGGCCATGCCAAAGTGGCGAGTGGTGCCAGAAAAAATATCGCTACGATGGGCGCAGCCGGAGGGAAGGTGGCCGAAAATCGTGGAAACCGCGCACGCCGGAGCCCGCCTGGGGCGCCCGCCGCTGACCGAACGCCGCAAGGCCGCGACCCGGCTGGAGATCGCCCGGGAAGCCGTACGTCTCTTCGCCGACCGGGGCGTGGCCGCGACCACCGCCGAGGAGATCGCCGCCGCCGCGGGAATCTCGCAGCGGACCCTGTGGCGCTACACCTCGTCGAAGGAACTGTGCGTACGCCCCCTGCTGACCTACGCCCTCGACTTCGTCACCGCGCTCATGAGGTCGTGGCCGCGCGACCGGCCACTGGTGGAGACCGTCGCGGGGTCACCGTCCTCGCCCCCCGACGACTCGGCCGACGCGGACGCACTGCGCGACCTGGTCAGGCTCACGCGGACCGAGCCCGGGCTGCGCGCCGTATGGCTCCAGGTCCATCACGACGCGGAGCGCCCCTTCGCCGAGGTCATCGCCGAGCGGGCGGGCCACGGGCCGGACGACCTCGAACCACGGGTGCGGGCGACGCTGCTCAACGGCGCGCTGCGTATCGCCGTCGAGCAGTGGGCGTGGAGCGAGGACCCGCAGCCCGCCTCGTTGTCCCGCACCATCCACCGTGCCCTGGACATCGCCAGGTCCGGTCTGCCCGACTGACGGGCGGCTCACCGGCCGGTGCCCGGTGGCCCTGCGACCCACTGGCCCGGCGGCCCCGGGGTCGCGCGGACCGGAGCCTGGACGTGTCCGCTCGCGCGGCCCGTCGTTGACCAGGGCATGAACCTGCGGCCCATCTCCCTCGTGCTCGTCGCCCTGCTGAGCGCGGCCGGCTGTGTCTCCGTCCCGGCCGAAGCGGAGCGGCCCGTGCCCTCCGCTTCCGCGCACTCCGCGAACGCCCCAGCCGCGCAGTCGTCCACGGCGCCCACCGCACCCCCGGCCGCCCACGACGACCTGGGCAAGACCGCCGACGAGCGCGAGCGCACGAGCGGCGAGCACAAGAAGCGGAAGAACGAGGAGGCGGAGCGCTCGCCGGCGCCTGCCGACGCGGCCGCACCGCCGGCGCGACAGGAGGCACGGGAGCAGCCGGGGGGCGCGGCCCCCGCCCGTCCCGCGCCCCCGGCCGGCGCCGGCACGCCCCGCAGGGCTCAGCCGCAGCAGACGTACGACATGCGCACCGTCTGCGCGCGGGGTCAGGGTGTCGCATCCCCCGAGATCGTCGACCTGTGCCGCACCCGCTACGGCCGATGACGGCACGGGGCGCCGGGGCCGGCGCGCGACGGGCGGCCGGGCCGGCTCACGACGGGCGCTGTTCGTGCAGGTCGCTCGCCTTGACGCCGACGAGCAGCAGCGCGACGGCAAGCAACACGATGCCGGCGCTGATCTGCAGGCCGAGAGCGAGGCTCCCGGTGCTTTCCTGGATGAATCCGAGCAGAGAGGGAGAGGCGGCTGCCGCGAACGAGCCCATGGAGGTGACAAGGGCGATCCCTGTGGCCGCCGCGCGTTCGCCGAGGTAAATGGACGGGATGGAGTAGAAGACGGTCAGGCCGGAGTAGTGGGCCGCGGCCAGGATGGCCAGGAGCAGGACCACCACGAACACGTCGCCCCCGGAGACCGAGAGTGCCACCATGGTCACCGCGGCGACGGTCCAGCTGAGGGCCGCGTGCCAACGGCGTTCCAGGGTCCGGTCGGAGTGGCGCCCCACGATCAGCATGACCACGATGCCCAGCAGGGGTGGCAGAGCTGAGAAGAGACCCAGGTCGAGAACGTCTCCGACGCCCGCTTCGGCGATGATGCGCGGCGTCCAGAAGGACACCGCGTTGGCGAGTGTGTAGGCGCCGCAGGCGCAGAGGCCGATGATCCACACCTTGGGGTCCCGCAGGGCGATGAACAGGCCACCGCGTCCCCCGCCGGAGACCTGCTGTGCGGCCTTGCGCTTCTGGTCCGCGTCGAGATCAGCCCGGACGGCCGCACGCTGCACCGGCGTCAGCCAGCGTGCCTGCTCGGGTTCGTCGACCAGCCAGAGCAGGACGGCGCCGGCGAGCAGGATGGGGGGAATCCCCTCGATGACGAACAGCCACTGCCAGTCGGCGAAGCCGTCGCTGCCGTCGAAGGCCTTCATGATGGCGCCGGACATGAGGGAGCCGAGGATGCCGGAAACGGGCACACCGGCGAAGAACAGCGCCGTCATGCGGGTACGGCGCGCGGAGGGGAACCAGCGCGAAAGGAAGAAGAGCGCGCCCGGGAAGAAGCCGGCCTCCGCGACGCCGAGGAGGAATCTGGCGATGTAGAAGGTGACTTCGTTGTGGACCAGGGAGGTGGCGACGGTGACGACACCCCAGGAGGCCATGATGCGTACCAGCGTCTTGCGCGCCCCGAGGCGTGCCAGCAGTGCGCTGCTCGGGACCTCGAAGAGGATGAAGCCGACGAAGAAGAGGGTCACGCCCAGGCCGTAGACGGTTGAGCCGAAGCCGAGGTCCCGTTCCAGGCCCTGCTGGGCGATACCGATGTTGGTGCGATCGATGAAGCTGACGATGTAACAGATGATCAGAAGCGGCATGACGCGCCTGGCGATGGTGCGGTATGTCGCGGTTCGGTCGACCTCGGACGCGTCGACTGCGGTATGTGTCTCGGTGGATACGGACGGATCGGCCACGGCGTACGGCTCCTTTGCCGGTGGGTGTCGCCAAAGGTGGCGGGCGCTGCGAGTTTCTGCCTCCTAAGTTGATAAAGTCAACACCCGTGTCAGGGATACCATGCCGCCCATGGTGAATCGCGAGGATGGTCGAGACCTGGTGCCGATCTCTGATCTGCTGTCCTATCGGCTGTCGCGTACGTCGTCGGCCCTGTCCCGCAGCGCGGCGCTGCGCTATCGCCGCGAGTTCGACGTCAGTCTCGGTGAGTGGCGCACCATCGCGCTCATCGGCGCCGATCCGACGCTGACGCTCAACCGCTTGGCCCGCCGGGCCGGGCTGGACAAGGCCCAGATGAGCCGAGTCGTGCGCGGCCTGGTCGAGCGTGGGCTGGTGAATCGTACCGAGGGGGCGGGGCGGAGCCGTCAGCTGGCCCTCACGGAGTCCGGGGTCGAGGTGTACCGGGGGCTGATCGGGGCGGCGAACGAGCGGGACGCGGCCTTCTCGGCCCTCCTCTCCGACGATGAGGCGCGGGCCCTGGGGCGCGCGCTGGAGAAGCTGGCCGACCTCGCCCTCTCCCTCGAGCAGCTGGAGCGGGAGTCCCTGGAGCGAGAGTGACTGTTGACAAGTTCAACACCTGGGGGGTAGTTCTGGTCGGGTCAGCCTGAGGAGGTGGCTCGATGACCGACAAGGTCACCATCTGTGAATGCTTCGCCCGGGACGGGCTGCAACACGAACCCACGTTCGTGTCGACCGAAACCAAGATCTCCCTGCTGGAAGGGTTCGCCGACGCGGGCTTCCGGCGCATCGAGGCGACCAGCTACAGCCATCCACGATGGGTTCCCGCGTTCGCCGACGCGAGCGAGGTCCTGGGGGGCGTCGTCCACCGCCCCGGTGTCGCGTACAAGGCGACGTGCCCCAACCCGCGAGCCGTCGAGCGCGCCCTGGCCGACCACGACCGGGGCGCGGGCGCCGAGGAACTCAGTCTGCTGGTGTCGGCCAGTGAGAGTCACACGGAGAAGAACCTGCGCACTTCCCGGGCGCAGCAGTGGGAACGGGTCGAGAGCATGGTCCGCCTGGCAGGCGGCCGTTTCCGGCTGATCGGAGTCGTTTCCGTCGCCTTCGGCTGCCCCTTCGAGGGGCAGGTCGACCCGGGGCGTGTGGCGGACGACGTCGCCCGCTTCGCCGACCTGGGCGCGGACGCCGTCACCTTGGGGGACACCACCGGTGTCGCGACCCCCGCGGCCGTCGCCGGTCTGTTCAGCCGGCTGGAGCGAACCCACCCCGGCCTGGCCGTCGTCGCCCACTTCCACAACACCCGCGGAACGGCTGTCGCGAACGCGGTCGCCGCCCTGGAGTCCGGCTGCCGGCACTTCGACAGCGCCCTGGGCGGCGTGGGCGGCCATCCGTCGAAGATCGGCTACGGAGCCGGCCTCACCGGCAACGTCTGCACCGAGGATCTGGTGAGCCTGTTCGAAGCCATGGGCGTCGATACCGGAATAGACCTGGACGCGCTCGCCTCCGCGTCCCTGGCCTGTGAGAAGGCGTTGGGCCGCCCCCTGCACAGCATGGTGGCCCGCGCGGGTTTCGCGCACTCCGCCGCCTGACCCCACCCATCGCCCGACCGAGGAGAACCTTTCGTGACCGTCACGACCAGCGGGCAGCCGACCGACGCGCAGATGCCGGGATCCGATGTGCTGCGCGTCGAGGACCGGGGCCCTGTCCGTGTCATCACTCTCAACCGCCCCGACAAGCTCAACGCCCTCGACACGGCGCTCACCCGGGCCCTGAGTACGGCGCTCACCCGGGCGGAGGACGACAGCCGGGTCCGCGCCGTCGTTCTCACCGGCGCGGGCCGTGCCTTCTGCTCGGGCGCTGACCTGTCGGAATTCCCTTCCCTGACCCCCGACGAGCCGGACGCGGTCCTGGAGAGGGCGGCCCTCACCGCGGGTCTGCAGACTCGCATGCAGCGGATGGGGACTCCGGTCGTCTCCGCGGTCCGTGGCGCGGCGGTGGGCGGCGGTGCCGGCCTCGCCATCGCCGCCGACATGACCGTCGTCGGCACGGACCTGAAGTTCGGATACCCGGAACTGCGGCACTCCATCGTTCCCGCGCTGGTCATGGCAGGGATCCAGCGCCAGCTGAGCCGTAAGCTCGCTTTCGAGCTGATCAGTACAGGGCGGCTGCTCTCCGCCACAGAGGTCCTGGAACACGGTCTGGCCAACCGTGTCGTGGAACCGGACAGGGTCGTCGACGAAGCGCTCGTGATCGCGGAGCGATGGGCCGCGGTGGAACCCCGCGCCCTTCGCGCGGCCAAGGACCTGTTCTACCGTGTCGCGGACCTGCCCACCGAGGCGGCGATGCGGGCCGGGCAGGACGTCAACGCGCTGATGCGGGGGTTCCGCCGGTGAACACCCCCACCGCGCCGGGCCCCCTCGCCGGCATCACGGTCCTCGATTTCTCACGCGTGCTCGCCGCCCCGATGGCCACCCAGATCCTCGCCGAGCTGGGAGCCACCGTCATCAAGGTCGAACGACCGGGCGGTGGAGACGAGACCCGCGGCTTCGAGCCACGCCTGCCGCAGGGAGAAAGCGCCTACTTCTTCGCGTTCAACCGCGGCAAGCGTTCGATCACTCTGGACCTCAAGAACCCGCGCGGTCAGGAGGTCGCCCGCCGGCTGGCCGCCCGCGCCGACGTCGTCGTGGAGAACTTCCTGCCCGGCGCCATGACCCGGCTGGGACTCGGGTACGAGGAGCTCTCCGCCCTGAACCCGGAGCTCGTGTACGTCTCAGCCACCGGTTTCGGCCAGAGCGGTCCCGACCGCCTGCGCAAGGGCTACGACACGGTCTTCCAGGCGCTGTCCGGTGTCATGGCGATGACCGGGCAGGCCGACGGACCACCGAGCAAGACCGGGGTCCCGGTGGCGGACATGACGTCCGGGCTCTGGGTCGTCATCGCCGCTCTCACAGGTCTCGCCGGCCGCGGCGTGACAGGCCACGGGCGCCACTTCGACATCTCGATGATGGACGTCCAGCTCAGTCTGCACGCACTCAACGCCGCCCGGCTGTTCGCCCTGGACGAAGATCCCGGACGCACCGGAACCGAACACCCGGGACGCGTCCCGTCCGCCGCCTTCCAGGCCGCCGACGGCGGCTGGCTGCACATCAGCGGCAGCGACCAGCACTGGGCGTCCCTGTGCTCCGTGCTCGGTCTCGCCGAACTCGGCGCCGACCCGGCCCTGCGGCACAACAAGGGGCGCGTCGTCCAGCGCGACCGTGTGATGACGGAGCTGCGCGCCGCCGTGGCCGGACGGGACCGCGAGCCCTTGCTCAAGGAGCTGCGCGTCGCCGACATCCCCGCCGGCGAGGTCCGCGGCGTCCGCGAGGCCCTGGCCGATCAGCACACACAGGCGCGGGGCGTCGTCACCCAGTTCGAGCACCCCACCGAAGGCACCTTCCGGGCCCTTCGCACCCCTCTGAGGGAGACCGGTGGACAACCTGCGCCCGTCGGCTCTCCGCCGCTGCTGGGCGCCGACACCGACACCGTGCTCACGGAGTTCGCCGAGCTCGGCGACAGCGAGATCGAGGGCCTGCGGGCCGCGGGGGTGATCTGAGATGAACGGGCAGGAACAGCCGAGCGGCCCCGACGAGCCCCGGGTGATGTGTACGGTCACCGACGGCACGGCCCACGTCGAACTGGCCCGGCCGCACGCCCGCAACGCCGTCGACCTCTCGATGTGCCGGGAGATACGGGACGTCTTCGAGGAGATCGACGCCGATGACGGGATCCGCGTGGTGCTCCTGTCCGCGCGCGGTCCCGCGTTCTGCGCCGGAGCCGACCTCAAGGAGCGGGCGGGCCGCGACGCCTCATGGGTCCGCCGAAGGCGCCTCGCCTCGTTCGCCGCCTACGAGGCCATCGAGCAGTGCCGTCACCCGGTGGTCGCACTCGTGCACGGCGCTGTGGTCGGCTCCGGTGGTGAGATCACCCTCGCCGCCGACTTCGCCGTCGGTGCCGAGAGCACCACGTTCCGCTTCCCCGAGCCGCACTGGGGAACGGTCGGAGCCACTCAGCGCCTCCAGCGGGCCATCGGTAAACGCCGGGCGAAGGAGCTCCTCTTCACCGGCCGGCCCATGGGCTCCGCCGAGGCGCTCGACCTCGGAATCGTCTCCCGACTGGTCCCCGATGACCTGCTGGCCGGGACCGGTGCCGACATCGCGGGCACGATCGCGAAAGCCCCTGCTCTCGCCATGGCGCTGACCAAACGAGCCGTCGACCTCGGCGGTGAGACAGACCTCGACCGCGGCATCAGGATCGAGATGGCGGCCGTCGAGCAGTGCCTGTCCGACGGTGGCTGGCGAGACGGCGTCGACCGGTTCGCGGACCGCTCCGGAAAGTCCGGTACCAACGACGTGGAGGAGCGATGAACCTCAGGACGGCATGTCCGCTGACCGCCCACGAGGCACTGGAGAGGGCAGCGCTGCTGGCCCCCGATGTGGAGGCCGTGGTGACCGCCGAGGAACGGATCACGTACGGAGAACTCGCCGCCGAGGTCGTCAGGATCAGGGCCGCGCTCGCCGCGGCGGGCATCGGCCGAGGCGACCGCGTCGGTCTCTGCCTCGGCAACGGACCCCGATGGGTCGCCCTGTTCATCGCCCTCGGATCGGTCGGAGCCGTGACCGTACCCGTGAACACCCGGTACACCGCCGACGAAGTGGGCCACACCCTGGAACACGCGAAGGTCTCCACGCTGTTCGTCGCCGACCGGGTGCTCCGCGTCGACTTCTGCGCCGTCCTGCGCGACCTCGGCATCGGCGTGGACGGTACGCCCTCCTGCCCCGGCCTGCCCGAACTGAGGAGGGTCGTGGTGTGTGGCGATGACGTACCCGGCTGGGCGACGGCGTGGCCCGACTTCCTGGACGCCGCAGGGGAGGAGACAGCGGCGACCGGAACCCCCGACGACCTCATGCTCGTCCAGTACACCTCGGGCACGACCTCCCGGCCCAAGGGCGTTCTGCTCACCCAGCGCAGTATGTGCGCCGACGCGTTCTTCTCCGGCGCCCGCCTCGGTCTGCGCACCGGGGACCGCTTCCACAGCGCCCGGCCGTTCTTCCACGTCGCCGGCAGCACGCTGTCCGTCCTGGCATCCGTCCAGCACGCCACCACACTGGTGACGATGCCGAAATTCGAGGCGGAGGAAGCGCTCCGGCTGCTGGAGAGCGAGCGCTGCACCCACTTCTCCGGCAACGACACGATCGCCCTGATGCTGCTCAACCACCCCGGCCTCGCGCACCGCACCCTCCACCTGCGGGGAGCATGGGTCGCGGCCTCGGCGACCGTCATCCGCAGGGTGATCGACGAGCTGGGGGCCCGCGAGTGCGTCGCCGGATACGGGCTCTCCGAAGGGTCCCCCAATGTCGCCCAGTCCTGTTGGTGGGAGGACGAACAGGTAAGGGCTTCCGGCGCGATGCTGGTGGAACCCGGCGTCGAGGTCCGCATCCGGTCGGCGGACGGGACCCGGGACTGTGACCCGGACGAGGCCGGCTCGATCCTGGTGCGCGGATGGAACGTCATGCGGGGCTACCTCGACGCTCCGGAGGCGACAGCGGCAGCCATCGACCCGGAGGGCTGGCTGGCCACCGGTGACGTCGGCGCGCTCGACGCCAACGGCCGGCTGCACTTCGTGGGACGCACGAAGGACATCATCCGGGTCGGCGGTGAGAACGTCGCACCGGCGGACGTGGAGGACACGCTGCACCGCCATCCGAGCGTCCGGCAGGCCGTCGTGGTCGGGGTACCCGACGAGCGGCTGGTGGAGGTGCCCTTCGCCTTCGTGGTCCTCACCGAAAAGGGGACCACGGAGGACGAGCTGATGGCCTGGGCCCGTACGCGTATGGCGGGTTTCAAGGTGCCACGCCATCTGCGGATCGTCGACGGGTTCGAAGGCATCGGCATGACCGCCAGTTCCAAGGTCCAGAAGAACCGCGTCGCAGCCCACGCGCGTGCGCTGCTCGGTCGAGGGGAACATGAGGTGCCGGCATGATCACCATTCCCACTCCGGTCACCCGTCTGCTCGGGACCCGTCTGCCTGTCATCCAGGCGGGCATGTCATGGGCCTCGTCGAGCTCGGCGCTCCCTCTGGCGGTCAGCCGCTCCGGCGGCCTCGGAGTCGTCGCGGCCGGCCCCATGCGCCCGGACGACCTCGCCCGGGTGCTCGACGAGACGGCGGCGGGCACCGATCTTCCTTGGGGTGTCAACCTGCCGCTCCACCGGGCCGACGCGGACGGGGTCATCGATCTGCTCCTCTCACGACGGCCTCCGGTACTGATCGCCTCCCAGGGCGGACCGCGCCGCTACCTGGAGCGTTTTCGTGACGTGGGCACCGTCTGCCTGCATGTCGTGGCCGGTGCCGAACACGCGCGGAAGGCGGCCGACGCGGGCGTCGACGGACTGGTCGTCGTCGGAGCGGAGGCAGGTGGACATCCGCCACCCACCATGGTGACCACACAGGTTCTCGTCCGTGCCGTGGTCTCGGCCGTTCCGGGGATACCCGTGATCGCGTCCGGCGGGATCGCGGACGGCGCGGGACTGGCCGCGATGCTGGCCCTGGGCGCGGGCGCCGCCCAGTTCGGCACCCGGTTCCTCGCCACCCGGGAAGCGACCGTGCACCCGGATTACAAGGCCGCGGTCCTCGCGGCAGGTGTGGAGGACACCCGCACGGTCGGGCACGGGCTCGGCCTCATACGCGCCGTCGGGAACGACTTCACCGAGCGCATGCGACGCCTGGAGGAATCAGCAGCCACGCTCGACGTACGCCGCAAGGAGTTCCAGGGCGCCAGTCTCAAGGACGCCGCCCTGCACGGCCGCGTCCATGACGGCAAGGTCGAAGCAGGGCAGTCGGCGGGTCTCGTCGATTCGGTGCTTCCCGCGGCCGACGTCGTGGCGCGCATCGTCACCGAGTACCGGAGCGCACTCACCCGCCTGCCCGCACCGACGCTGCACCGGGAGCCGTGACTGCCGAGCTGTCGGCTCCCCTGGGAGCTGGGCCGTTGGCTCCGGCGCGGCCGGACCGCGGGAGGCCCGGGTGGGCCAATGGCTCAGTGGATAAGGCTTCGGTTGAACCACCAGCACCCCGGATGCTGCAATAGTCCTGTCAATGGCGCTGCGGGTCCCCCGGGATCTCTGCGGCGCCTTTCTCGTGTCCGCGCTTGTTCCCGCGCCGGTCGATGTGTGAAAGGGGCAGGGCGACTTGCTGAAGAGGGCGTTCGTGGCACCGGATCCGGGGCGGCTGCGGTTGCGGTTCGCCTCCCGGGCCGTGCTCGGCATCGGGCTCGCCGTCGCGCTGTGCGGAGCGGTCGGGCACTCGCCGGCGGCTGCCGTCGCCGGTGGCCTGGCCGCGCTGCTCGCCCTGTTCACGGTGGCCGACCCGACGGTGCGTGGGCAGGCGGTCACGACCGCTCTTCTCCCCGTCGTCGGTCTCCCGGTGCTCACGCTCGCCGCCGTGCTGCACGATGTGCCCGTCGCCCGTGACCTGGCCTTCCTCGCCGTCGTGGGGGCGGGGGTGTACGCGCGGCGGTGGGGACCGCGCGGGCACTCGCTGGGCGTGTTCGGCTTCATGGCCTACTTCTCCGCCCAGTTCCTGCACACGGAGCCCGGTGGCCTGCCCGAGCTGTACGCGGCCGTGCTGCTCTCGCTCGCAGCGTCGTCGGTCGTGCGGTTCGGGCTGTGGTGCTACGAGCGGCGGCTCGGGGCACCCCTGGCACTCGCTCTCCCCGCCGGGGCGTCGGGGCTCGGACGGATCACGACGCGGCAGGCCGTGCAGGCGACGGCCGGGGCCGGCTTCGCGCTCGCGGCGGGGCAGGTGCTCTCCGACCAGCGCTGGTACTGGGCGGTCGGCGCCACCTGGTGGGTGTTCGTGGCCACGACCTCGCGGGGTGAGACGGTGGTGCGCGGGTTCAGACGGTTGCTGGGGACGGTGCTCGGGATCGGGCTCGGCTTCGCCGTGGCCGTACCGCTGCACCATGAGCCGGTCGTGGCCGCCGTGGTCGTGGCCGTCAGCGTGTTCGGGATCTTCTACACCGCCGCCGTCTCCTACACCTGGATGATGCTGGCCGTGACCGTGATGGCGAGCATGCTCTACGGGCTGCTCGGCGTGCTGGACGCGCATCTGCTCGTGCTCCGGGTGACCGAGACGGCTGTCGGGGCGCTCGGCGCCGTACTGGCGGTGCTGTTCGTGCTGCCGGTGACCACGCACGCGGTGACCGAGGCGTGGGTGGAGCGCGCGCTGCGGTGCGTGCACACCTGCACGGCGGAGGCCGCCGCCCGACTCGCCGGGAGCGAGGCCGCCGACCCGCACCGGCGCGCCGCCGAACTGGAGGCGATCCTCGGGCGGGTGCGGCTGACGCTCGGCCCGCTCGTCCATCCGCTCAGTCCGTTCCGCGCGCGCAAGGCGCGAGCCGGGCGGGTGCTCGCGCTGCTCGATGTCTGCGCCCGCGAGGTGCGGGGACTGGCGTCCGTCGCGGCGGACCCGGAGGCGTCCCACGACGCCCGTCTGGCCGCCGCCTGCTGGCGCGTGGAGGCCTCGGTCGAGGCCCTGACGGCACCGGTACGGGCGCGCCGCCGTACCGCGGCGGCCATCGCCGGAGGTACGCAGCACGAGGGCGCCGCCGAGCCCGCGCTGGCGCATCTGCACACCCTGGAGAGGGCACTCGCAGATCTCGCCGCACCCCTGCACAGCTCCCCGCGCGCTCCGCTGATCGGCGTCTGACGCCCCACTCCGGGGCCGGGTGAATCGGACCGGACCAAAATGCGCCGCCTGCTACCGTCGGCCGGGAAGATCGTGACGGACGTGAAGAGGGGTAGCGCGATGGGCGACGACCACGCAAAGCGGGCATTCATAGGGTCGTTCACCTCGGCGGGCGGCCGGGGGATCAGTGTTGTCGCCGTCGACCGGGACACCGGGGCGCCGTCCGTACTGGCCTCCACGGACGCCGTGACCGACCCGTCCTTCCTCGTGACCGGCAGCGCTCCCGGGACGGGGGAACCCGTGCTGTACGCGGTCAGTGAGACCTCCGAGGGCGCCGCCGCGGCATTCGCCGTCGACGAGGACGGCACGCCGCGACTGATCGGCGAGGTGCGGACGGTGGAGGGGAGCAGCCCCACCCATCTGGCCCTCGCCGCCGGTCATCTCCTGACGGCCAACTACGGGTCGGGCAGCGTCACCGCGCTGCCCGTCCAGGACGACGGCTCGCTCGGGCCCGCGACCGGGGTCCTGCGGCACGAGGGCAGCGGTCCCGACGCGGGCCGCCAGTCGGGCCCGCACGCGCACCAGGTGCTGGCCGACCCCTCGGGAAACTGGGTGCTGAGCGTGGACCTCGGCACGGATTCCGTACGTGTCTGCGCCCTCGACACCGCCACCGGCTCTCTGCGGCTGCACAGCGAGACGGCGCTACGGCCGGGGACCGGACCGCGCCATCTCGCCTTTCACCCGTCCGGGGGACACGCGTACGTCCTGAACGAGCTGGAGCCGACGGTCACCGTGTGCCGGTGGGACGCTGCCGGGGGCCGGCTCGAACCGCTGGGGGAGACGCAGGTCCTGCCGCACGACCCCGCCGAGGACACCGCCGTGCGTACGTACCCGTCGGAGCTGGTCGTCTCCCGCGACGGCAGGTTCCTGTGGACAGCCAACCGCGGTCACGACAGCATCTCCGTCCTCACGCTCGACGAGACGGCCGAGAAGCCGGTCCTGGCGGCGGCCGTGGGCTGCGGCGGGCGGTGGCCCCGGGATCTCACCCTCGACCCCACCGGGCAGTGGCTGTACGCCGCGAACGAGCACTCCGGGAACGTCAGCTGGTTCGCCCTGGACGCGGAGACGGGAATCCCGGCACACGCGGGCTCCCTCGACGTTCCCGCCGCCTCCTGCGTGGTCTTCGCCTGACGACTGCCCGCTCCCGGCACCCGGACCGGGCGCCGGGAGCGCGGCGGATCAGTGCGCCTGGGCGCCCTGCGGGGTCGCCGGGGTGATCCCCAGCGTCGTCGCGTACAGGGAGAGCACCAGCTTGCCGATCGCCGGGTAGGCGCCGAGGGGCTCGGCGGTCGAGCAGCCGGCCTCCTTCGCGGCGGCCTCCAGCAGCGCGGCGTCGATCTCCGGGCCCACCAGGTACGGCGCGAGCGCGAGTTGCTCGGAACCGGAGTTCTGCAGCTGCGCCGCGATCGAGGCGACCGAACCGTCCACGTCCAGGGCCGCGGCCATCACCGGTACGGCGAGACGGGCGGCCAGCAGCATGCCGGTGATCCCGGCGGCCTGCACGGCCTCCTCGCCGCCCACAGTGGCCAGCACGATGCCGTCGGCCGCGGTCGCCACGGTGAACAGCCTCGCGCGGTCGGCGCGTGCCAGACCGGCCTCCGAGAGACGTACGTGCAGCGCTTCGGCGAGCAGCGGGTGCGGACCCAGCACGTCGGTCAGTTCCGTCTGCGTACCGCTGTCCACGACGGCCTGCCGTATGCGCCCGATGAGGGCGCTGTCCGGGCCCGCCAGCAGCGGCACCACGACGGCGGACGGGCCGGAGGGCTCGGCGACCTCACGGCCCGCGGCGGTGGCCTGCTCGTAGCGCGCGGTGCGCTCGGCGGCGGCGTGGGTGAGTACGGAGACGAGGGTGGGATATTCGGCGTCGTCGCCGTCGAGGTAGCCGATCTGTGCGTTCAGACCGGGCAGCTCGGAACGGGCGATGCTGATCACTTCCTCGGCCAGGCTGCGCGAGGCCGGGGAAGGGGTACCGGGAAGGGCAAGAACGAGCGCGGCAGCGCCCTCAGGTGCGACCACGGGCTCCGGGCGGCGGTGCCGTCCGGACTGGCGAGGTCGCGGCATTCGTACAGGCAGGCCGGAAGCGGGCCCAGTGGGGGTGCTCATGGCGCCGCATGCTACTGGTTTTGGGTGCCCCTCTGTTCGGGGAGGGGGGCGTCAGGCGTTATCTGTCCGTATATGTCTGTTGAGCGGCAAAGCGGGCAACTGACCTGCTCTGTCCGGACAGGTGATCGGCCGAATCGCCTACGTTACTCCCGGTACGAACAGGAGCGACGGGTGGGGCGGCAGCCGAAGGCCCGGTCCGGCGAGCGCGCGGGCGATCTCCAGCGCGCCGTGCAGCGGATCGCCCTGCGCGGGGACCACCCGTGCCTGCGGAATCTGCCGGGCCAGCTCGCCGCGCAGCGGCCCGAGCAGAGGCTCGCCCATGCGGAACAGCCCACCGGTCAGCGCGACTTCGCAGTCACCGGGGCGGAAGCCGGCGGGGTCCGAGGCGACAGGGTCCGAGCCGGCGGGTTCCGGGCCGGCGGGGCGGGGGCACACCGCGGCCGCCGCTCCGGCGATGTGTGCCGCGGCCTCCCGCAGGATCCCCGCGGCGACCTCGTCCTCGCCTGCGCAGGCCCCGACCTCCGGGGCGAACGAGGCGAGCAGCGCGGGACGGTCCGTACGCGGATAGAGCAGGCCGGGAAGGCCGGTGGCCGGTCCGAAGGCCGCCTCCGACCGCGCCAGCAGCGCGGGCGACCCGCCGCGCCGGCCGTCGTGGGCCCGCATCGCCGCGTCCAGCCCCGCGCGGCCGATCCAGGCGCCCCCGCCGCTGTCGCCCAGCAGATGCCCCCAGCCGTCGGCCCTGCGCCACGACGTGAGATCGGTGCCCAGCGCGATCATGCCGGTGCCGCCCGCGACGACCGCTCCAGGACGCTGCCCCAGCGCTCCGGCGTACGCGGTCACCGCGTCCGCCGCCAGGGCGATCCGCCGCACCCCCAGCGCGTCCGCCAGGGCGCCCGGCAGCCGCGCCCGCAGCTGGTCGCCGAGCGTCGCCATTCCCGCCGCCCCGACCACCGCGGTGGCCACACCTGCTCCGGGCCGGCCCGCCTGCTCCAGCAGTCCGCGTACGGCGGGCAGCAGCTGCTCCAGAAGGTGCCCGGCGTCGATACCGTCCGCCCCTGTCCGCACCGGCTCGGCGCAGACGGTGGTGCGCACCGGGCGGACCGCGTCCACCGTCCCCAGCGCCACACGCAGCCCCGACCCGCCCGAGTCGACGCCGACGACGAAGGGCGGGTCGGGGGCGCTCGTCACGGCAGTCGCCAGTCGACCGGCTGCGCCCCCTGGCGCTGGAGCAGGTCGTTGACCCGGCTGAAGGGGCGCGAGCCGAAGAAGCCGCGGTCCGCGGACATGGGGGAGGGGTGCGAGGACTCGATCGCGGGGTAATCGCGCAGCAGGGGACGCGCATTGCGCGCGTCACGCCCCCACAGCACCGATACCAGCGGCGTCCCCCGGGCCGCCAGCGCGCGGATGGCCTGCTCGGTGACCTCTTCCCAGCCCTTGCCCCGATGCGCTGCGGGGCGCCTGGGGGCCGTGGTGAGCGCCCTGTTGAGCAGGAGCACCCCCTGCCGGGTCCAGGGTGTCAGATCGCCGTTGGAGGGCCGTGGAAGGCCCAGATCCGCGTGCAGCTCCCGGAAGATGTTCTCCAGGCTGCCCGGCAGTGGACCGACGTCCGGCGCCACGGCGAAGCTCAGGCCGATCGCGTGCCCCGGCGTCGGGTAGGGATCCTGCCCCACGATCAGGACGCGTACGTCATCGAACGGCTGCTGGAACGCCCGCAGGACATGGGGCCCCGAGGGCAGGTAGGTGCGCCCGGCGGCGATCTCCTCCCTCAGGAAGTCGCCCATGGCGGCGATGCGTTCGGCCACCGGCTCAAGAGCTTGCGCCCATCCCGGCTCGACGATTTCTTTCAACGGTCGTGCTGCCACGGGCCGCACTCTACTGCCGCCCCGACCCTCCACGGACCCGCCCCTGCCACCTACCCGTTCCCCCGTAGGCCGGGCGGCCGGTTGAGCGACAGCGCTCGGTGCCGAGGCCTGTCGGCCGCTCCTGCCCTACCCGTCGGCCGGTCCGCGCATCCGTGTCAGCAGGTGGGTGGTGCTCCCGTCGGCCTCCTCGATGTCCCGCACCTGCCGGAAGCCGACGCGACGCAGGAGTGCCGACGAGGCGTGGTTCTCGGCGGCGACCGTGGCGTGCACGTCCCGCAGGCCGAGCGGGCCGAACCCGTAGCCGACGAGGGCCGTGGCGAGTTCCGTGCCGAGGCCCTGCCCCCAGGCCGCCGGAGCGAGCGCGTAGATGATCTCGTGGCCACCGGACTCCGGCGTGGGTTTGATCTCCGCGTGACCGACGATCTCCGGGGCCGCGCGGAAACGTACCGCCCACACGTCGAACAGCTCCCGCGCGTACACCTTGGTGAAGATCCGCCCGAACAGAGCGCGGTCCTCGGCCGGACTGGAGGGGCCGTCGCCCATCCAGCGGGAGACGCGTTCGTCCTGGAACAGCGCGACGAACTCCTCCTCGTCGGCCGGTGCGTAGGGGGCCAGCTCCAAGCGCTCCGTGAACAGCCGGGGACTCATGGTGTGCCGCCTCAACGTGCCGGTGGGGCCGTGCTGCTGCGGACCACCAGGCTCGTTGCCAGGTCGACGCGGGTGGTCGCGGGCTGTTTGCCCCTGCCCAGGTCGAGAACCAGGCGGGCCGCGGTCTCTGCCATCTCTATGAGCGGCTGGCGCACCGTGGTGAGCGGCGGGCCGATCCAGCGGGTGAGCGGCAGGTCGTCGAAGCCGACCACGCTGAGGTCCTCCGGGATCCGCAGCCCCAGCTCCCGCGCCGCCTCGTAGACACCGAGTGCCTGAAGGTCGTCCCCGGCGAAGATGGCCGTGGGGGGTTCCGGCAGCCGCAGCAGCTCCAGGGCGGCCGTGTAGCCGCCCTCGTGGTTGAACTCGCCCTCCCGGACGAGCCCCTGGTCCATCGGGATCCCGGAGGTCTCCAGGGCAGCCCGGTAGCCGTCGAGCCGCGCGCGGCTGCACATCATGCGCGCGGGTCCCCCGATGACGCCGATCCGGCGGTGGCCAAGACCCGTCAGATGGCGGGTGGCGGCAAGGCCGCCCTGCCAGTTGGCGGCACCGACCGACGGGATGTCGTCACCCGGGTCACCCGCCGGATCGACGACGACGAACGGGATGGACCGGCTGGTCAACTGGGCGCGCTGCGCCGCGTCGAGGTCCGAGAGCACCAGGATCACGCCGGCCGGGCGACGGGCCAGTACGCCGTCCACCCAGGTCTGGCCCGGGGTGAGCCGGCCCGCGCTCTCCGAGAGGACGAGACTCAGGCCCTCGCCCCTGGCGACGTTCTCGACGCCCCGGACGACCTCCATCGCCCAGGCGCTGTCCAGCTCGTGGAAGACCAGGTCGATGAGCCGGGACTGCTGGGAGGCGCCGCGCCTGCGGCGGTAGCCGTGCTGCAGCAGCAGCTCCTCCACCTTGGTACGCGTACCGGGGGCGACGTCGGCACGCCCGTTCAGCACTTTCGAAACTGTCGGAGCCGAAACTCCGGCCGCTCGGGCGATCTCCGCCAGCGTGGCGGTGCTCTCCGACGACTCGTCGACGGGCGCCTTCTCCTGTTGGGGCTGGACCTTTGCGGGGCTCATGCACGAATCGTAGCTCCCTCGTGGACCCGGACTCCCGTCCGGGCAAGGTTCGTAAATCCTTCCTCCTGACCTCTTGACGGGCCAGAAACACGACCGTACGGTTCCGGCAACATTCGATAGGCACGCCGAAACATTCGACAGAGGGTGCGGTCATGCGGTCGGGGATATTCACTCAGGGCACACGTTCGACGAGATGGGCCGCGGCGGGCGCGGCGATGGTCATGACCGGTCTGCTGGCCGGCTGCGGTTCCGGTGGCGGCGGGAGCGACAGCGGGACCATCACCGCCTACGTCTACGGGGACGACGCGGTCAAGGTCCAGGAAGCGGCGGTCAAGAAGTTCAACAAGACCTCCAAGGTCAAGGTCAAGCTGGTTCCCGTTCCCGGCAGCGACTACGTGAACAAGCTGCGCAGCGCCATGGGTTCGCCCAACGCCCCGGACGTCTTCTACAACTGGGGCGGCGGATCCATCAAGCCGTACGTCGACTCCAAGGGCCTGGTCGACCTGACGTCGACGATCAAGAACGACGCGACGCTCAAGGACGGCTTCATTCCGTCGATCATGACGGCCGGCAGCCTCGAAGGGAAGGTCTACGGGGTGCCCATGCGCGGCATGCAGCCCGTGATGCTCTTCTACAACAAGACCCTCTTCGCCGAGCACGACGTGGAGCCGCCGAAGACCTGGGAGGACCTCCAGGCCGCCATCAAGACCTTCAAGGCCGCGGGCATCACCCCCTTCGCGCTGGGCGGCGCCGAGAAGTGGCCCGAGCTGATGTGGATGGAGTACCTGCTCGACCGGATCGGCGGCCCCGAGGTATTCCAGAAGATGCAGGACGGTGACCCCGAGGGCTGGGGCGACCCGGCGGTGCTCAAGGCGGCCCGGACCGTCAAGCAGCTGATCGACGACGGCGCCTTCGGCAAGAACTTCAACTCCGTGGACTACGGCAGCGGAGCGGCGCCCACCCTGCTCAGCAAGGGCAAGGCCGCCATGCACCTCATGGGTTCGTGGGAATACTCGACGCAGCTGGGCAAGGCCCGCGAATTCGCCGAGAAGGACCTGGGCTGGACCACGTTCCCGACGGTGGCGGGCGGGGTCGGTGACCCGGCGAACATCGTGGGCAACCCCACCAACTACTGGTCCATCAACGCCAGGACCAAGCACAAGGACACCGCGATCGCCTTCCTGAAGACGATGGCGTCGAAGGAGTACGCCCAGGCGCTCGTAGACAACGGTGACGTCCCGACCACGTCCAACGCGGCCTCGATGCTGAGTGGTTCCCCCAACCCCAAGTTCGCCACCGACCAGTACGAAATGGTGGAGAAGGCCCCGAGCTTCACCCTCTCGTGGGACCAGGCACTCGAGTCCAAGTACGCCGAGCCACTGCTCACGGAGATCAGCAAGCTGTTCGCCGGCAAGTCGACCCCTGAGCAGTTCGTCGAATCGATGAAGGCCGAAAAGTAACGATGTCCCACCACACTCCGGTCGTGAAGAGTCGCGGAGACGGAAAGAGGCGCGGAGACGGGAAGGCGGCCGTCGGTAACGTCGGCCGCCCGCCGGTCGCCTGGGCCGTCCCCGGCATCCTCTTCTTCGCCGTCTTCGCGATCATCCCCCTGATGATCGCCCTCTATCTCTCCTTCTGCGAATGGGACGGGCTCGGCTCCCCCACCCTGACCGGCCTGGACAACTGGACCAGGCTCCTCAAGGACTCCGAATTCGGCCAGGCCGCGTGGCTGAGCCTTCTGCTCACCACGATCAGCTGGGCCTTCCAGACCCCGGTGGCCCTGCTGCTGGGTGTCTGGGCCGCGGGCCGCCAGCGCAGCCGCGCCTTCCTGTCCGCGATCTTCTTCATCCCGCTGCTGCTCTCCACCACCGCGATCTCGATGCTCTTCCGTGCCCTGCTGGACCCCAACTTCGGTGTGATCCAGACGATCGGGCCCTGGCTCGGCATCGATCCCAACGTGATGGGCTCGTCCACCGGCGCACTGCTCGTGGTGGCGTTCGTCGGCGGCTGGCAGTTCATGCCCTTCCACACCCTGATCTACCAGGGCGGCGCCCGGCAGATCCCGGAGGTCCTCTACCAGGCCGCCTCCATCGACGGCGCGGGCATGGTGCGGCAGTTCTTCCACATCACCCTGCCGCAGCTGCGCCACACGATCACGACCTCGTCGGTCCTCATGATCGTCGGCTCGCTGACCTACTTCGACACCGTGCTCATCATGACCAAGGGCGGCCCCGGCACGGACACCACGATCCTGCCCTACCTGATGTACCGGACCGGTTTCCAGACGTACGACCTGGGCTACGCGGCGGCCATCGCCACGGCGCTCGTCGTCGTGGCCACCAGTATCTCGCTGATCATGGTCCGGCTCAGTGGCTTCGGGTCCATGCGGTCCACCCGGGAAGGTATGTGACGAGATGTCGATCGACACCCGCCCCGCCGCGCCGCAGCAGCGCGTGACCCCCACCCCGCCGCGTCGCGGCCGTCCGGCCAGGCGCAGGCTCGGCAACCCCGTGGCCGGCATCGGCTCGCTGATCTGGCTCGTCATCGTCATGGTGCCGCTCTACACGCTGGTCTCCGCGTCACTGATGCACCAGGACCAGGCGCTGAACGGCGACCCGCTTGCGATCCCCACGGAGCCCACGCTCGACAACTACCGCTTCGTGCTGGACAGCGGGTTCCTCTCGCTGATCGTCAACACCGCGGTCGTCGCGGTGGCCACGGTCGCCCTCGTGCTGGTGTTCTCCGTACCGGTGGCGTACGTGGCGGTGCGCACCCGCAGCCGCCTCTCGTCGCTCGCCTTCAGGACCTTCCTGCTCGGTGTCGCGATCCCGGCGCAGGCGGTGATCGTGCCCCTGTATCTGATGATCGGCAAGATGGGTCTGTACGACACCCTGTGGGCGATCATCCTGCCCACCGCGGCGTTCGCGATGCCCGTCGCGGTCCTCGTGCTCAGCGGCACGATGCGTGACGTCTCCGAGGAGATGTACGAGGCGATGGCCCTCGACGGAGCCTCGCCCATACGCATGCTCTGGCAGCTGGCGGTTCCGCTGTCCAGGGCCGGGATCAGCACCGTGGCGATCTTCTCCGCCCTGCAGGCGTGGAACGGCTTCCTCTTCCCGCTGATCCTGACCCAGTCGGAGGAGCAACGTGTACTGACGCTGGGGCTGTTCAACTTCCAGAGCCAGTTCGGAGTGAACATCCCCGCGGTCCTGGCAGCGATCGTCCTCTCCGTCATACCCATCTTCGCCGTGTACCTCGTGGCCCGGCGGGCGCTGATCAACGGACTGATGGGGGTGGGCGGCAAGTAGTACACCGACGCCGCCCGGACCACCGCACTCATGAGAGGAACCCCTGCCGTCATGGCGATCCACCCCGTCCCGCAGGCCCGTCAGACCGAACCGCCCCCCGTTGTCGACGGCCCGTGGCGCGACCCTTCGCTCAGCCCCGAGGTGAGGGTGGCCGACCTGGCGTCCCGGATGACGCTGGAGGAGAAGTCCGCCCAGCTGTACGGAATCTGGGTGGGCGCCGACTCGGAGGGCGACGGAGTCGCACCGCATCAGAACGACATGGTCGACCCCGTCGACTTCGAGGACATCACCACCCGCGGACTCGGCCAGCTCACCCGGCCGTTCGGCACCGCCCCGGTCGACCCGGGCGTCGGCGCCGTCTCGCTGGCGACCGCTCAGGCCAGGATCGTCGAGGCGAACAGATTCGGCATCCCGGCGCTCGCCCACGAGGAGTGCCTGGCCGGTTTCACCGCCTGGGGCGCCACGGCCTACCCGGTGCCGCTGGCCTGGGGCGCCGCCTGGGACCCCGAGCTGGTCGCCGAGATGGCCCGGCGGATCGGCGGCGACATGCGCTCGGTCGGTGTCCATCAGGGCCTCGGCCCGGTCATGGACGTCGTGCGGGACCTGCGCTGGGGCCGGGTGGAGGAGACCATCGGCGAGGACCCCTACCTGGTCGCGACCATCGGTACCGCGTATGTCCGGGGCCTGGAGTCCACCGGGATCGTCGCCACGCTCAAGCACTTCGCGGGCTACTCCGCGTCGGCCGGCGCCCGCAACCTCTCCCCGGTCAGGGCAGGCGCCCGGGAGATGGCCGATGTGATCCTGCCGCCGTTCGAGATGGCGCTCCGCGACGGCGGCGCCCGCTCGGTGATGCACTCGTACGCCGAGGTCGACGGGGTTCCGGCGGCAGCCGACCCCGCCCTGCTCACCGAGCTCCTGAGGGACACCTGGGGATTCGAAGGCACCGTCGTCGCCGACTACTTCGGCATCGGCTTCCTCGAAACCCTGCACAAGGTCGCAGCCGACCGCGGCGACGCCGCCCGCGTCGCCCTGACGGCGGGCGTCGACGTGGAGCTGCCCACCGTGCGCAGCTACGGTGACGTGCTGGTCGCCGCGGTGCGCGAAGGACTCGTGGCCGAGGAGCTGGTGGACCGCGCCCTGCGCAGGGTCCTGCTGCAGAAGTGCGAGCTCGGCCTGCTCGATCCGGACCGGCAGACCCTGCCCGCCGCGCTCGACGGGGTGGATCCGGAACGGGCCCGCGGCACGGTGGACCTCGACCCGCCGGGCAACCGGGCCCTGGCCGCGCTGCTCGCCGAGCAGTCCTGCGTCCTGCTGGCCAACCCCGGTGGGGCGCTCCCGCTGAAGGGCACCGGGCGGATCGCGGTCGTGGGGCCACGCGCGGACGACCCGCTGGCCATGCTCGGCTGCTACTCCTTCCCCAGCCATGTCGGGGTCCAGCACCCCGAGTCGCCCATGGGGATCGACGTGCCGACGGTGCTGGAGGCCCTCCGCGAGGAGTTCCCCGGCGTGGGCATCGACTACGCCCAGGGCTGCGAGGTGGACGGCACCGACACCTCAGGGGTCGAGGAGGCCACCGCGCTGGCGGCCGGCGCCGACGTCTGTGTGGCCGTGCTCGGCGACCGGGCCGGGCTGTTCGGCCGCGGTACATCGGGCGAGGGCTGTGACGTCGCCGACCTGGCGCTGCCCGGTCTCCAGGGTGAGCTCCTGGACGCGCTGCTGGCGACCGGCACCCCGGTCGTCCTGGTGCTGCTGACGGGACGGACGTACGCGCTCGGCGGCCGGGCGGACCGGCTGGCCGGCTGCGTGCAGGCGTTCTTCCCCGGCGAGGAGGGCGGCCCCGCGCTCGCCGGTGTGCTCTCGGGGCGGGTCAACCCCTCGGGACGGCTGCCGGTGAGCGTGCCCGACGGCCCCGGCGGCCAGCCGTGGACGTATCTGCAGCCGCCCCTCGGCCGGGCCAACGGGGTCAGCAATCTGGACCCGACGCCGCTCTATCCCTTCGGCCACGGGCTCTCGTACACCTCGTTCGACTGGGAGGCCGGTGCGGACGTGCCGGCCGAGCTTCCCACCGACGGCGAGACCGACCTCGCGGTCACCGTCCGTAACAGCGGGGGCCGGGACGGGGTCGAGGTGGTCCAGCTCTACGTCCACGATCCGGTTGCCCAGACCACACGGCCCGAGGCCCGGCTGATCGGGTACGCCCGGGTGCCGCTCGCCGCGGGGGAGTCCCGGAAGGTCAGCTTCCGATTCCACCCGGACCTCGTCTCCTTCACCGGAACGGGCGGGCGCAGGATCGTCGAGCCGGGCGATCTGGAGCTGCGCTTCGCCACATCGAGCGACGTGGCCGACGTCAAGCACACCGTGCGGCTGCGTCTCACCGGGCCCGAGCGGACCGTCGGCTACGGGCGCCGCATGGTGTGCGCGACATCGGTCGACTCGCCGGTCGCACAGGAATGACGTGGGGGGGGGGGCGGCCCCCCCCCCCCCCCCCCCCCCCCCCCCCCGCCCGCCCCCCCCGCGGCCCGCCCCCCGCCCCAAGCCCGGGGGGCGGGGCCGGCCCCGGCGAGGAAAGAGACCAGC
>NZ_JBEZIH010000015.1:0-188229 GCF_040650935.1 Streptomyces sp. NPDC048565 | reverse complement strand
GTTAAATTACCACCGATTCGCTTTCCAGTTCTTCGCTTTCGCGTTTCCCTTTCCGGCGAGTCCGACTCTATCAGATCCTTTCGGGCCTGATTCCCGGTCAGCGGGGTTTGTCATCCCGGCCGTTGGGCCGTTCCGACGAGTGAGACTTTAGCGGAATCCCCGGCCCCGACGCTAATCGGGTCGCCTTCGAACGCTGATTCCTCATTTCGCACGTGTGCACGCAAAATCGCGCGACAGGCGTCGCTCGTTTCGAGTGGTTACTGCGGAATGGCTGTCCGGGGACCGGCCGAGGTCGGCACTCACGTCGGACAACTCGGAGCACACTACGGACGTGGGTCGGGCGTGTCAACCCCCGTCAGGTCCGACCCTGCCGTGGAAGGCAGGCCTGGAGTCGCGCGGGCTGGGGCCCGGATGCGTCGCGAAGTGCTGGCACATCGTGATCTCGCTGCCGAACCCCGCACGCTCGGCCAGGACGGTCACCGTGTGCGGCTCCTCCAGGTGGGTGAGCGCACGGGCACGGGCCTCCGCGAGTGCGTCCGCGTCGCGGTCGGCACGCGGTGTGGGGCGCTCGATGAACTGGGCCTGGCCGCCGGTACGGAAGGGGCCATGACCGTGGCCGTCGAGCCCGGGGGCCACGATCAGCTGCGGCCACGGAGTAGAGGCCGCAGGTCAGCCGGACCCACGGTCAGCCGTTGCCCCTGGCCAGCTCGCGGCTGCGGTCGCGGGCGGCTTCGAGCGCCGCGATGAGGGCGGCCCGTACGCCGTGGTTCTCCAGCTCGCGGATGGCGCTGATGGTGGTGCCGGCCGGGCTGGTGACGGCCTCGCGGAGCTTGACCGGGTGTTCGCCGCTGTCCCGGAGCATGACCGCGGCCCCGATGGCGGCCTGGACGATCAGGTCGTGGGCCTGGGCACGGGGCAGGCCGAGCAGGATGCCGGCGTCGGTCATGGCTTCGACGAGGAAGTAGAAGTACGCCGGCCCCGAGCCGGAGAGCGCGGTGGCCGCGTCCTGCTGGGACTCGGGGACCCGGAGCGTCTTGCCGACGCTGCCGAAGATCGCCTCGGCGTGGTCGAGGTGCTCGGCGGTGGCGTGGCTGCCCGCGGAGATGACGGACATGCCCTCGTCCACCAGAACGGGGGTGTTCGGCATGACGCGTACGACCGGGGTACCGGCGGCGAGGCTTTCCTCGATGAACCCGGTCGTGATGCCGGCGGCGGCACTGATGACGAGGCGGTCGGAGGCGACGTGCGGGGCGAGCTCGTCCAGGAGCGTGCCCATGTCCTGGGGCTTGACCGCGAGAATGAGGATGTCGGCGCTCTTGGCGGCCTCGGCGTTGGTGACGGCCTCGACTCCGTAGCGGGTGCGGAGCTTCTCGGCGCGGTCCGGGCGGCGGGTGGTCACCAGCAGGTCGCCGGCCGGCCAGCCGGCCCGGATCATGCCGCTGAGCAGGGCCTCACCGATCTTTCCCGTACCGAGGACTGCGACTGTCTGGGGCATGCGGTTCATCCTCCGGATGGCGGTGCGCTGTGCGTCGTCGGCCGCCATCCTCGCACCGCGACCGTCAGGCGGTGCGGCGGCGGAGCGTGACGGCACCCAGGCAGAGGACGAGCAGGGCGCAGCCGGCGACGATCAGGACGTCCCGGTAGAACCGGCCGGTGATGTCGGTATGGGTGAGGACCTGGTTCATCCCGTCGACGGCGTACGACATCGGCAGGACGTCGGAGATGCCTTCGAGGACCGGGTGCATCCGGTCGCGTGGTGTGAACAGCCCGCACAGCAGCAGCTGCGGGAAGATCACGGCGGGCATGAACTGGACGGCCTGGAACTCCGAGGCGGCGAAGGCCGAGACGAACAGGCCGAGCGCCGTGCCGAGGATCGCGTCGAGCAGGGCGACCAGGAGCAGCAGCCAGGGGGATCCGACGACGTCGAGGCCGAGGACCCAGACGGACATCGCGGTGGCCAGGAGCGACTGGGCGACGGCGACGGCGCCGAAGGCCAGTGCGTATCCGGCGATGAGGTCGCCCTTGCCGAGCGGCATGGCGAGGAGGCGTTCGAGGGTGCCCGACGTGCGTTCGCGGAGGGTGGCGATCGAGGTCACCAGGAACATCGTGATCAGCGGGAAGATGCCGAGCAGCGAGGCCCCGATGGAGTCGAAGGTCTCCGGGGAGGCGTCGAAGACGTAGCGCAGGAGCGTGATCATCAGGATCGGGACGATCAGCAGGAGCACGATGGTGCGGGGGTCGTGGCGCAGTTGGCGCAGGACGCGTCCCGCGGTGGCGAGGGTCCTGGCCGGGGAGAGCGCGCGGGCGTCGGTGCTCATCGGGTCGTCTCCTGGCGGGCGGCGGCCTCGGCCTCGGCTGCCTCGTCCACGAGGTGGAGGAAGGCGTCTTCGACGGTGGCGGAGCCGGTACGGGTACGGAGGGCGTCGGGGGTGTTGTCGGCGAGGATCTCGCCCTCGCGCATGAGCAGCAGCCGGTGGCAGCGTTCGGCCTCGTCCATGACGTGGGAGGAGACGAGGAGCGTGGTGCCCCGGTCGGCGGCGAGGGCGTGGAAGAGGTCCCACAGGTCGCGGCGCAGTACGGGGTCGAGGCCGACGGTCGGTTCGTCCAGGACCAGGAGCTCGGGGGTGCCGAGCAGGGCGGCGGCGAGGGAGACGCGGCTGAGCTGGCCGCCGGAGAGGGTGCCGGCGAGGGCGTCGGCGTGGCTGGTGAGGTCGACGTCGTCGATGGCGCGGGTGACGGCTTCGTGCCGGGAGTCGCGGTGGGTGCGGCCCGGCTGGAGCACGGCCGCGAAGTAGTCCAGGTTCTGCCGCACGGTGAGGTCCGTGTAGACCGACGGTGCCTGGGTGACGTAGCCGACGCGAGCCCGCAGGGACGGGTGTCCCGCGGGGTGGCCGAGGACGTCGAGCGTGCCCGTGACCTTGGCCTGGGTGCCGACGACGGTCCGCATGAGTGTGGACTTGCCGCAGCCGGACGGGCCGAGAAGGCCGGTGATCCTGCCCGGTTCGACGGTGAAGTCGAGGCCGCGCAGGACGGTGCGGTCTCCTCGTACGACGGTGAGGGCGTGTGCCTCGACGGCTCCCGCGCTCGTAGTACGCAGAGAATTCATCATGTGATGAATATTGGTCCTGCCGAAGAGGCCACGTCAAGGGACGCGGCCTCTTCGGGGCGGCGGGTCGGCGGGTCGGCGGCCGGCAGGCCGGTCAGCGGATCAGCACGGCGAGTTCGACCACGTAGCGCTCCTCGACCATGCCGTCGGGGAACACGGCGGCCAGGTGTTCGCGCTCCTCGTCCAGGAACCGGGCGGTGGGCTCCGCTCCGGCCTCGCCCAGCACGAGGAAGGCGGAGTGGCTGGCGAGGTTGGCGATATGGGTGTCGACCGGCACCGTACGGGACCACGGCACCAGGCGCTTCTCGAACGCGCCGCCGGACAGCAGCTCGAGGTTCCGCGAACCGGTGGTGCCCGGTGTGCCGTGGGCGCTCTCGTCAGCGCCGAAGTACTCCCGCAGCCGGACGTCCTGGTCGGCGATCCAGCCGGAAGCGTGGTCGGAGACGTTCCACCAGAGCGCCAGCGCACCACCCGGGCGAAGGACGCGCCGTGCCTCGGGGAGGGCGAGAGCGGGGTCGGTCCAGTGCCAGGACTGGGCGTAGGTGATCAGGTCGGCTGACGCGGTGGCCAGCGGGAGGTGGTTACCGTCACCCCGGACCACGGGGACGGACGGCAGCGACCGGCGCAGTTCGGCCGCCATTCCGGGGCCCGGCTCGACGGCGGTGACGAGGGCGCCGCGGGCGTTCAGCAGCCCGGTGGCGATACCCGTTCCCGCGCCGACGTCCATGACGCGGGCGCCTTTCAGCGGGCGGCCCGACAGTGTCTCGACGGTGTCCAGGAGGGCGGGCGGGTATCCGGGGCGCGCGGCGGCGTACTGGGCGGCGACGCTGTCGAACGAAAGGGCGCGGGGCGTGGAGGTCGGCATGCCTTCATGGTGCACGCGCTCCGGCGCGCGCGGACATGGAATGCGACGGTTTACCTGCGCCCGGAGCGCTTTGCCTTGGCGTTCTTGCGGGCCGCCGGATTGCCGGTCCTTGAGGAGCGGCGCTTCGCGTACTGCGCGAGGGCCGTCTCGTACTCCGTGCGCCGCAGCTTCTCGCCCGGTGCCTCCTGGAACGAGCGGAAGAAGTAGGCGAGCAGCGAGCCGATGAAGCCGATCGACTTGAGGCCGCGCAGCCTGTCGTCCTGGGCCGGGTCCGCGGGGCGGCGGGTGAAGCCCTCCCAGGTCTTGCGGAAGGCGATGGCGCTGCAGATCGCGAACATCAGCACGACGAGCATGCCGACGAGGCTCCCGACCTCGGCGATCTCCAGTCCCTGGTAGGCGAAGCGCAGGATGAAGCACGCGGCGACGGCGGCGGCGAGCGAGCCGATGGTGGCACCCGCGCGCCGCAGCCCGTACCCACCGTCATGGTCGACCCACGTCGTACCGAAGAAGCGGAGGGATTCGGGCTGCGGCCCTGGTGCGGTGGCGCCCGAAGGCGTGGCCGACGGCGTTCCGGGGACTTCGCTGTTCTCGCTCACGGAATCGATTATCCCCGGCCGTGTGACGGTTACGTCAGTCGCAGCGCGGAGCGATGTAACCGTCACTGCCCGTGCGGACATAGGTGTCCGACACGAACTGACCATTGGCGATGTTGTTCCAGATGTTCGATGTGCCGTACGGGCCCGACACCCGCTCCCCCGGCTTCTGGCAGTACACCGGGACGCTCATCCCGTACGGCAGCGTCCGGACGATCCCGTACTGCGTGCCGGGTCCCCTGCGGACGTTGACGCGGTAGCCGGGAGCGATCGGGTAGACCACTGCGGCAGCGGCGACCGTCGCCTCCTGCGCCACGGTCTCCTCGGTGGCCGTGGAGTTCGCGTCGTCCGTGGTGACTGTGCCTGCCGTGTTCTCTTCAACACCCATGAGGGCCTCCCCCGTTGAAAGCGATGCGTACGACGCGCAGGCTAACAAGCCCCACCCTTCTCGCACGCACCATCGACTAGGCTCCGTGCGTCGCGCTTGCGCACGAACAACACGGGGGTGGGCGATGCCGCCGCTGCGAGGGACCGGGTCATATCCGGAAGCGGAGCATCCTGAATACGCCGGGCAGTACCGGCTCGAGGCATGTCTCGGAGCCGGCGGCATGGGTGTCGTACACCTGGCGCGCTCCGCGTCGGGGCTGCAGCTCGCGGTCAAGGTGGTGCACCGCCAGCACGCGGCGGATCCGGAGTTCAGGGCGCGTTTCCGGCAGGAGGTCGCGGCCGCCCGACGGGTCAGCGGGGCGTTCACCGCGCCGGTCGTGGACGCCGATCCTGGGGCCGTGCTGCCCTGGATGGCCACCCTCTACGTGCCGGGCCCCACGCTCGCCGCGCAGGTGAAGCGGAACGGGCCGATGAGCCCCGCGGCGCTGCGCAGGCTCACCGCGGGGCTCGCCGAGGCGCTGCGCGACATCCACCGCGCCGGTGTCATCCACCGTGATCTCAAGCCGAGCAATGTGCTGCTGCCGGACTCCGGGCCCAAGGTCATCGACTTCGGCATCTCCCGGCCGTACGACAGTGATCTCCGCACGGAGACGGGCAAGCTGATCGGCTCGCCGCCGTACATGGCACCCGAGCAGTTCCAGCGGCCCCGCGAGGTCGGTCCCGCCGCGGACGTGTTCGCGCTCGGGGCGGTGCTGGTGCACGCGGCGACGGGTCGGGGGCCCTTCGACTCGGACAGCCCGTACCTCGTGGCCTACCAGGTGGTGCACGACGAGGCCGACCTGGCCGGGGTGCCGCCGGATCTCGCGCCCCTGGTCGGGCGCTGCCTCGCGAAGGATCCCGAGGAGCGCCCCACCCCGGACGAGATCATGGCCGCGCTGCACCCTCCGTCCTACGACGCGACCGCCTTCATACCCGTCCAGCGCAAGCCGGCCGCCGCCGAATCCGTGGAGGCGGAGAGCGACGGGGCGAGGGGCGCGGACGACGGGACGACACATGTGCGGGCCGGTGACGGGCTGCCGTCCGGGCCGGCGCCCGTGAAGGGCCGGCGCAGGCTCGCGGTCGCCGCCCTCGCGGTGGTGGTGCTGGTGGCCGGAGGGATCTGGGCGGCCGGAGGCCGGGGTGGTGGCGGCGCGCCGGATCCCGAGGCGCGGCCCGGCACGGAGAAGGCGGGTGCGGCGGTCTTCGTGCCGTGGCGGACGCCGCTGCTCTCGCAGGGCGGCTCGACACCGTCGTGCGTCCCGGGGACGGCCGGCAAGGGACCGGCGCTGTACTGCGTCTCCGCCGGTTTCGGCACGGCCCGGCTGAATCCGTCGGACGGCCGGGCGGTCTGGTCGCACCGGGACACAACGGCGGAGGGCTCCGAAGGGCCGAGCCCGGCAGGCGCGGCGAACGCGGGCGCGACCGACGGGGACGCAGCGAACGGGGATGTGGCCTACACCGTCGTGGCCGGCGAGAGGATACGGGCGTACTCCCCCGCCGACGGCAAGGAGCTCTGGCGTAAGAATCTCTCCGCCTACCTCGACGCCCCCTTCCCCGCGGGCGACACCCTGCTGACGGTCCGCCAGGACGGGACGCTCCAGGGTCTCGACGCGGCGACCGGCACATCCCGCTGGCGGCGCGCCGTCCCTGGCCATCTGAGGCCCGGATACGCGCTGTACGAGGCGGGGACCGGGCTCGCGTACGCCTACGAGAGCTCCGCGCAGGGGACCTCCACTCTGGTCACCGCTGTCGAGGCGAGGACCGGGAAGACCGCCTGGCAGCGCAGGCTGGACGGGATGCTCACCCCCGCCGGGACATCGGACGGTGCGCTCCTGCTGACCTCGATGAACGACAGGGCGCAGACCACCGGGCTCGTCCGCTACGACCCGGTGCTGCGGAGCACGGCCCGCATCGCGCTGCCGTTCCGGATGGACAGCCCCGAGATCGTGGTGGACGCGGGCACCGCCCTGCTCCTGGAGCGGGGCGGAACGCTGCTCGCTCTCGACGTCCGTCCGGGGGCCGCGCGGGCCGAGCGGTGGCGGCTGGAGACGGCCGTCAGCACGACCTCGGCACCGGTCGTCGGCGCGGGTGGCCGGCTGTACTTCTCGGCCGCCGACGGGCGGCTGCTCGCCGTCGACACCGAGCACGGGACGCTCATCGGCCAGACCCGTCCCCGGCTGAAGGCGGGGAAGCTCAGCCATGCGTCGTCCCTGCCCTCCCCCGTCGTGCTGGGCCGAAGCGTCGTCGGCACCGCGCCGGACGGATCCGTCTTCGCCGTGGACGCGGACGACCCCGCCCACTGGTGAGACCAGGGACGGGGCCGGGCGGGACCGCTGCGGGCGGTCAGCCGAGCTTGGAGACGTCGCGCACCGCACCGCGGTCGGCGCTCGTGGCCATCGCCGCGTAGGCGCGCAGGGCCGCCGAGACCTTGCGGTCGCGGTTCTTCGGCGCGTACACGCCGTTCAGTGCCTCGCGGCGGGTGGTGAGCTCCGCGTCCGGGACGAGCAGCTCGATCGAACGGTTCGGGATGTCGATCCGGATCCGGTCCCCGTCCTCGACCAGTGCGATCGCGCCGCCGGACGCCGCCTCGGGCGAGGCATGGCCGATGGACAGACCCGAGGTGCCACCGGAGAAGCGGCCGTCGGTGATGAGCGCGCAGGTCTTGCCGAGACCCCGGCCCTTCAGGAAGGACGTCGGGTAGAGCATCTCCTGCATGCCGGGACCACCGCGCGGGCCCTCGTAACGGATGACGACCACGTCGCCGTGCGTGATCTCCTTGCGGAGGATCTTGTCGACGGCGTCCTCCTGCGACTCGCAGACGACGGCCGGGCCTTCGAAGGTCCAGATCGACTCGTCCACGCCCGCCGTCTTCACGACACAGCCGTCCACGGCGATGTTGCCCTTGAGGACGGCCAGGCCGCCGTCCTTGGAGTACGCGTGCTCCACGTCGCGGATGCAGCCGCCCGCGGCGTCCAGGTCCAGGGTGTCCCAGCGCTCGGACTGCGAGAAGGCGGTGGCGCTGCGGACACAGCCCGGGGCGGCGTGCCAGAGCTCGACGGCCTCGGGCGACGGGGAGCCGCCGCGGATGTCCCAGTTCTTCAGCCACTCGGCGAGGGTGTCGGAGTGGACCGAGTGCACGTCCTCGTTGAGCAGACCGCCGCGGTGCAGCTCGCCCAGGAGGGCGGGGATGCCGCCCGCCCGGTGGACGTCCTCCATGTAGTACGTACCGCCGGGGGCGACGTTGGGGGCGACCTTCGACAGACAGGGCACGCGGCGCGAGACCTCGTTGATGTCGTCGAGGCCGTAGGCCAGCTCGGCCTCCTCCGCGGCGGCGAGCAGGTGCAGGATCGTGTTGGTCGAGCCGCCCATGGCGATGTCGAGCGCCATGGCGTTGTCGAACGCGGCACGGCTACCGATGGCCCTCGGCAGGACGGTCTCGTCGTCCTGCTCGTAGTAGCGCTTGGTGATGTCGACGATCGTGCGGCCGGCGTCCTCGTACAGCGCCTTACGGGCGGTGTGCGTGGCCAGCACCGAGCCGTTGCCGGGGAGGGAGAGGCCGAGGACCTCGGTCAGGCAGTTCATCGAGTTGGCCGTGAACATGCCGGAGCAGCTGCCGCAGGTCGGGCAGGCGTTCTCCTCGATGCGGAGGATGTCCTCGTCGGAGATGCTCTCGTCGACCGCGTCGCTGATCGCGTTGACCAGGTCGAGCTTGCGGACCGTGCCGTCGACGAGGGTGGCCTTGCCGGCCTCCATCGGGCCGCCGGAGACGAACACCGTGGGGATGTTGAGGCGCATCGCGGCCATCAGCATGCCGGGGGTGATCTTGTCGCAGTTGGAGATGCAGATCAGTGCGTCGGCGCAGTGGGCCTCGACCATGTACTCGACGCTGTCCGCGATGAGGTCGCGGGAGGGCAGGCTGTAGAGCATGCCGTTGTGTCCCATGGCGATGCCGTCGTCCACCGCGATGGTGTTGAACTCGCGGGGCACGGCGCCCGCCGCCAGGATCGCCTCGGAGACGATCCGGCCGACGGGTGCGAGGTGGGTATGGCCAGGGACGAACTCGGTGAACGAGTTGGCCACCGCGATGATCGGCTTGCCGATGTCCGCGCTGGCTACGCCGGACGCCCGCATAAGGGCGCGGGCGCCCGCCATGTTGCGGCCGTGGGTGACAGTGCGGGACCTCAGCTGGGGCATCGTCTCTCGCTCCTTCGACAGATAAGACTGCCTTCGAGCGTACGCCTCCCATGCCAAGATCTGGACACCGTGTCCGGAATGCGGGACTCGGTGCCCGCGCCTCAGACTGCCGGAAGCGCGATCAGGCTTTTGGCGTGCAGCGCCGCCAGCCGCTTGCCGCCGGAGACCACGTACCACTGCGGCAGTTCGCCCTTGCCGTCGTTGAAGGTCCAGCGGAGCTTTCCGTCACTCGCGTCGAAGGCCTGGACGCCGCCGTTCTTGTCGAACTCCGTCGCGCCGTACAGGGTGTCCCCCACCTTGGCGAACTGCAGCGGGACCGAGACCTCGCGCAGGGTCTCGGTGTTGTGCCACCGCTGCTTGCCCGTGCCGGCGTCGACGGCCCACAGGGAGTGGGCGCTGTCCGAGGCGTAGAGCACGCCGTCGATGACGGTCGGCCCGTTGAACGTGTCGAACTTCTCGGTCTCCAGCGTCCAGCGCTCGGTGCCGTCCTCCAGGGCGAAGGCGCGCAGGTTCCGGCCGTCGGAGACGATCACCGCGCCGTCGTGGACGGCGATCCTCTCGAAGTTCGCCCTGCTGATCTTCTTCGTCCACCGCTGTCGTCCGGTCGTGGTGTCGCGGACGGTCAGGTTCTTGCGGAGGTCGGTGTAGACGAGGTGCTCGCCGCTCACCGCGGAGGTGAGGCCGGACTCGTCGGTCCCGGTGTCCCGCTTCTCGCTCCAGACGGCCTTGCCCGTACGGACGTCGATGGCGGCGATCACATTCGTCCGGGAGCTGAGGTCCTTCTCCAGGATGCCCGCGATCACGTACACGCGTTCCGTGTCGGCGCCGACGGGCCGTGGCTGGGCGTAGTGCCCCTCCAGGTGGCTGCGCCAGGTCTCCTTGCCTGTGGCCGGGTCGAGGCCCACGACGTCGCCGTCGTACCTGCCGCTGGCCAGGTAGAGCGTGTCCCCGCCCATGATCAGTCGCGCGCCCGGCTGGGCGGCGTCCTTCAGCGACCACAGCTTCTTGCCGGTGGCGATGTCCCGGCCCACCAGGGGGTCGCCGGCGACCAGTACCACGTTCCCCACGACGGCCAGCACCTCGTGGTTGCCCAGGGTGCCCACCGCGGTCCGCTGCTGCCACAGGGCGGACGGGGCGGTCCCTGCGGGCGGTGTCTCGAACGCGTCCGCGCCGCCCTTGCCGTTGGGCTTCTGGTCCGCCGCGCCGCCGGAGACGTCCTCGCCCTCAGGCCCGCACGCGGTCGTGAACCCCCCGGTGAGCACCAGGCCGAGGCCCGCACCGGCCATCCGCAGCAGTCGTCTGCGCGGCACACCGGCGCTCCCGCCGTCCTGAGGCGGACCGTCCTGTCTGTGCTCGCCCTTGATGGTCACGCTCATGGTCGTCTCCCCCACCCGTCGTTCACGGCATACGTCCGGTCGTTCATGGCATACGTCCGGCCTGCACGATCGGGCACAGCCAACCATCAGGATCAGGCCACGGCCGGTGCCGATGCCGACTCGCGACATCGTTGTGATGCCACCGGCACAGCCGTCACACAGGCGGGACCGGGGTTACCGGGCCCCCTTCGTCACCCTTCGGCCAGGTAGCGCTGGAGCGTGGGGGCCACCATCGCGATGATCCGCTCGGGGTCCGTGGACGCCAGCGGCTCCGCCCTGACGACGTAGCGCAGGATCGCGATACCGACCATGTGCGCGGCCGCCAGTTCGGCGCGGAAGGTCGGGTCGGGCACGTCCAGCTCGGCCGCGATCCGCTCCAGCAGCCGCCGCAGCACGAAGCCGCGCAGCACCTTGGCCGCCGCCTCGTGCGTGAGCGCGGAGCGGAGTATCGCCAGCAGCGGCGCCCGCGACACCGGGTTCTCCCATACGCCGATGAAATACCGGGCCAGCCGTTCGCCCAGGTCCTCCACGGGCCCGCCGAGCACCTGCGGGAGGACCAGCGCCGGCTCGAAGGAGAGCTCGATGGCCGCCGCGAAGACCTCGTCCTTCGTGCCGAAGTAGTGGTGGACCAGGGCCGCGTCGACCTCCGCCGCCCTGGCGATGCCCCGGACCGACGTCTTGTCGTAACCGCGTTCGGCGAACTCCGTGCGGGCCGCCTGAAGGATCCGGGTCCTGGCATCGGGGCCTGTGGCGCCCGCCGTACGGGAAGGGCGGCCCCTGCGCCTCGGGGGCGGGCCGCCGGCGCCGGGGGTCACCTGCGGGGCGCCCGCGCCGACGACGCCAGATGGAGCCGGGTGAAGGCGAGCGCCTCGGCGAGATCGGCCTCGCGTTCGGCCGATGACATGGCGCGGCGGGTGTTGACCTCGATGACCACATGGCCGTCGAAGCCGGTACGGGCCAGCCGCTCCAGGAGCTCCGCGCAGGGCTGGTCGCCCCGGCCGGGCACCAGGTGCTCGTCCTTGCCCGATCCCTTGCCGTCGGCGAGGTGGACATGCGCGAGCCGGTCGCCCATCCGGTCCACCATGGCCAGGCTGTCGGTGCGCGCGGTCGCGGTGTGCGAGAGGTCCACGGTGAAGTGCCGGTAGTCGTCGTTGCTGACGTCCCAGGCGGGGGCGTACGCGAGCATCTCGCGGTCCCGGTAGCGCCACGGGTACATGTTCTCCACCGCGAAACGCACATCGGTCTCGTCCGCCATGCGCCAGATGCCGGAGACGAACTCGCGGGCGTAGTTGCGCTGCCATCGGAAGGGCGGGTGGACGACCACCGCCGATGCGCCGAGCTTCTCCGCCGCTGCCCTGGCCCGCTGGAGCTTCACCCACGGGTCGGTGGACCAGACCCGCTGGGTGATCAGCAGACAGGGCGCGTGAACGGCCAGGATCGGCACCTGGTGATAGTCCGACAGCCGCCGCAGCGCCTCGACGTCCTGGCTGACGGGGTCGGTCCAGACCATGACCTCGACGCCGTCGTAGCCCAGGCGCGCGGCGATCTCGAAGGCCGTCGCCGTCGACTCCGGATAGACGGAAGCCGTCGACAGGGCGACCTTCGCATCCGGGATGCGCACCACTGGTTCTGCCACCTGGCCAGGGTACGGGCAGCCGTGGGCGAGTCCGAGGGAGCCCGGCGGAAAGTGAGAAGGCCCATGGGGCCGACCGCCGGGATCAGGCCAGGGCGGCCTGCTGTGCCGGCAGGTGGTCGAGCCTGCGCAGGATGACGCCCTCGCGCAGCGCCCAGGGGCATATCTCCAGCTCCTCGACCCCGAACAGGTCCATCGCGCCCTCGGCGACGAGCGCACCCGCCAGGAGCTGCGCGGCGCGCCCCTCGGTGACCCCGGGCAGATACGTCCGCTCCTCGGTGGTCATCGACGACAGCTTGGGCACCCACTCCTCCAGGGCCTTGCGGGTGAGGACCCGCTGCACGTAAAGACCCTCGGCGGAGCGGGCGGCGCCCGTGATCCTGGCGAGCTGCCGGAAGGTCTTGGAGGTACCGACGACCTGGTCGGGCGGCCCCAGCCGGGTGAACTCAGCGACCGTACGGGCGATACCGGCGCGGACATGACGGCGCAGCGCCCGCACGTCCGCGGGGTCCGGCGGGTCGCCCGGGAGCCAGCCGGCGGTGAGCCGGCCGGCGCCGAACGGCAGCGATACGGCGGCGTCGGGCTCCTCGTCCAGCCCGTAGCCGACCTCCAGCGAACCGCCCCCGATATCGAGGACCAGCAGCTTGCCGGCGGACCAGCCGAACCAGCGGCGGGCGGCCAGGAAGGTCAGCCGGGCCTCCTCCTCGCCGCTGAGGACGGCGAGGGTGACTCCGGTCTCGTCCCGTACCCGGGCCAGCACCTCATCCGCGTTGCCCGCGTCACGCACCGCGGAGGTGGCGAACGCCAGCACGTCCTCGCAGCCCTTGTCCTCGGCCGCCCGCAGGGCGCCGGTGACCGCCGTCACGAGGCGGTCGACGCCCTCGGGGCCGATCGCCCCGTCCGGGTCGAGGAGTTCGGCGAGCCGCAGTTCCGCCTTGTGCGAGTGGGCGGGCAGCGGGCGCGCACCGGGATGCGCGTCGACCACCAGGAGATGCACCGTGTTCGATCCCACGTCGAGGACTCCGAGTCTCATACGGGAACGCTACTGCGGCTTACTCTGGGCTCGTGCCAAAGACGAAAAAGGCGAAGCCGGACAAAGCCACGAAGAAGCAGCGGCAGCAGGAGACGAAGCAGAAGATGCCGAAGCCGGAAGCGACCGGGCCCGACGAGAAGGGGCTCGACTTCGCGCGGGCCTGGGTCGAATTCCCCGACCCCGCCGACGACGAGCAGGTCTTCCGCTGCGATCTGACCTGGCTGACGTCCAGGTGGAGCTGCATCTTCGGCAGCGGCTGCCAGGGCATCGAAGCGGGCCGCGCGGACGACGGCTGCTGCACGCTGGGCGCGCATTTCTCGGACGAGGACGACGAGAAGCGGGTGGCAGGACACGTGGCACGGCTCACACCCGAGCTGTGGCAGTTCCACGACGTCGGCACGGACACCGGCTGGGTCGGTGTGGACGAGGACGGCGAGCGCCAGACGCGGCGCTGGGAGGGCTCCTGCATCTTCCAGAACCGCCCCGGGTTCGCGGGCGGCATGGGCTGCTCCCTGCACATCCTGGCCCTCAAGGAGGGCAAGGAGCCGCTGGAGACCAAGCCCGACGTGTGCTGGCAGCTGCCGGTGCGCCGTACGTACGACTGGATCGAACGGCCCGACGACACGCGCGTGCTCCAGATCTCCATCGGGGAGTACGACCGCCGGGGCTGGGGCCCGGGTGGTCATGATCTGCACTGGTGGTGCACCTCGGCGACCTCCGCGCACGGGGCCGGTGACCCGGTGTATGTCTCCTACCGGCCCGAGCTCACCGAGCTGATGGGCAAGGAGGCCTACGACCAGCTGGTCGAGCTGTGCGAGCAGCGTCTCGCCTCGCTGCTGCCGATGGCTCCGCACCCGGCCGACCCGGCCTGAGGCGGGTCCTTCGGCCGGCCCGTCCCACTCGATGGCGCCCAGGTGCGCGGCGCACAAACGTTCCGCCGCGCACCTGGGCGCCGTCGTATGTCAGCCCTCCGGTCCTGAGGAGCCGCCGCCCGGCTCCGTGGGCGGGCCGGACGTCGGGGTGGCGTCGCCGGAGCCACCGGATGGTGACGGAGTGGGGTCGGTGGGGCCCGGGTCCGTCGGCGGACCGGTCGGGTCCGTGGGGTCCGTGGGGTCGGTCGGATCCGTGGGATCGGCCGATCCCGTGGGGCCCGGGGCCGGATCCGTCGGCGTGGTCGGGGACGGGGAGGTCGGTGTGGGGTCCGGGGTCCCGGACGACGGGTCCGGTGACGGCCGCGGGCTTCCCGGGCGCGGAGCGCCGTAGCCCGTGATCGCGACCGCGGACCCCGTCGGGGCGAGCAGGACACGGGCGCTCCATGGGCCCCGGGGCTCGGCCGCGCGGTTCACGAACACCTGGAGGGTGACGCTCCGCCCCGGGGCGACCGTGCCGGACGTACGGCTGAGGTGCAGCCAGGGGGCGTCCGCCCGGGCCGACCAGACGACGGTCCTTTCGCCGGTCGCGGTCAGCGTGATCGTCGTACGGCCGCCGGACGACCGGGCCGAGACCGTGAGCGAGGCCGCCGGGCCCTTGCCGCCCCCGACGCTGATGACCTCGGCCGAGACATCCGGGCTCCGGGGGCCGTCCGTGAAGCTGTCGTGGCCGTCGGCGCTGGCGTTGCCCGCGTTCTCGTAGTGGTCGTACGGGGCGTCGGAGCCGGACTGCCCGTCCGCGTCCGTCGCCGTGACCGAGGTGCCGCGGCCCTCCCCGGTCAGCGGCGCGCCCCGGTAGGCGGCCCACAGGGCGATCACCGGGGCGGCGACGACCGTCGCCACGACCGTGGTCGTCAGGACCCGGGCGCGCAGCCTGTCCCGGCGCGCGGCGTGGTCCTTGGGGTCCAGCGGGAAGCCGGTGCGGCCGAAACGGGGGGCACCGGATCTGGAGCGCCTCGCGTGCGTCAGGGCGACGTGGACCGAGGGGCGGGGTGCCTCGACGACCGACAGCGCGGCGGCCGGGGTGACGGTCGCGCCCGGCCAGGGTCCCGCCGCCCCGGCGCGCTCGGCGGCACGGCGGCAGCGGGGGCAGTCGTCGACGTGCCGGACGAGCTCCCGGCGCAGAGCCGCGGAGAGCAGCACCTGATGGGCGCCGGTGAGCCGGGCGACGGCGGGGCAGTCGCCCCGCTCCACGACGGCGAGTGCGGCGCGGGTGCGCTCCACCTCGCAGGCCGCGCCCGCCAGGAGCTCCCGGGCGCTGCCGGGGTCGAGGCCGAGGACGGCGGCGACGGCGCGCGGGGTGAGCCCGTGGCGTACGGCGAGCTCCAGCGCCTCGCGCTGCTCCGGGGTGGTGCCCGCCGCCTCGGGCCAGGCCAGCTGCGCGAGTTCACGCCGGCGCGCTTCGGCCGCAGGGGACTCCGATGGGCCCACGGCGGCGCCGGTCTCCTCAGGGGCGGGGTGGGCGCCCCCCGCACGGGACGCGCGGGCGCCGTCGAGCAGGGGGGTGGCACGCGGGGCGGTGGCAGGCGGGGCGGACCGCCTCCGGTGTGCCTGGCGGCCGCGCCCCTGCTGGGTGAGCGCCCGCAGGCATGTCCATCTGGCCAGGGCGTACAGCCAGGATTTACGTTCCTCCTCGGCCGTGGGGCACCGGCCGTCCTGCCGCTCGGCGATCGCCAGGACCGAGCCGAGCGCCTCGGTGGCCGCCTCGTGGTCGCAGAGCACGGAGAGGCAGTAGGTGAACAGGCCGTCGAGGTGCGGCTCGTACCGTGCGGACGACCGCCGCGCCGAGGGGCGGACCTCGCGGCGGTGCGCCCGGTGTACGCCGGTGGTGTGTGTGGGGGTCTCCTGCCTGCTGCTCGTCACGTGGCGACCGTAGGCAGATGCGGGCGGAACCCTGACGGCACTTTCCGGCATTTAATCCTTACGAGTGACGGTCTCACTCGAAAGGGGACAGGAATCCCAGATTCCACCGGAAATACCGCACCGAGCGCATGTTCGGTCTCCATGCCCACACCCGGTGCTGTCGGACCCCACCTATACGGTGACGCCATGGCTGCCCGTACGAAATCCGCGAAGGACCGTCCGTCCTACCGTTGCACCGAATGCGGCTGGACGACGGCCAAATGGCTCGGCCGCTGCCCTGAGTGCCAGGCCTGGGGGACGGTCGAGGAGTTCGGCGGCGCACCGGCGGTCCGTACGACGGCCGCGGGCCGGGTCTCCGCAGCCGCGGTGCCGATCGGCCAGGTCGACACCCGGCAGGCCACCGCCCGCTCGACCGGGGTCAGCGAACTGGACCGCGTGCTCGGCGGAGGGCTCGTGCCCGGCGCCGTCGTGCTGCTCGCGGGCGAGCCGGGCGTCGGCAAGTCGACGCTGCTGCTCGACGTGGCGGCCAAGGCGGCGTCCGATGACCACCGGACGCTCTATGTCACGGCGGAGGAGTCCGCCGGCCAGGTGCGGATGCGCGCCGACCGGATCCGCGCGATCAACGACCATCTGTATCTGGCCGCCGAGACCGACCTCTCCGCGGTCCTGGGGCATCTGGACGCGGTCAAGCCGTCCCTCCTCGTCCTCGACTCCGTACAGACCGTCGCCTCGCCCGAGCTGGACGGCGCGCCCGGCGGCATGGCCCAGGTCCGCGAGGTCGCGGGCGCGCTGATCAGGGCATCCAAGGAGCGCGGCATGGCGACGCTCCTGGTGGGCCATGTCACCAAGGACGGCGCGATCGCGGGACCGCGCCTCCTGGAGCACCTCGTCGATGTGGTGCTGTCCTTCGAGGGCGACCGGCACGCCCGCCTCCGCCTGGTCCGAGGCGTGAAGAACCGGTACGGCGCCACGGACGAGGTCGGCTGCTTCGAGCTGCACGACGAGGGCATCACAGGCCTGGCCGACCCCTCCGGACTCTTCCTCACCCGCCGTGACGAGCCCGTCCCAGGCACCTGTCTGACGGTCACCCTGGAGGGCAAGCGCCCGCTCGTGGCCGAGGTGCAGGCACTGACGGTCGACTCGCAGATCCCCTCGCCCCGGCGCACCACATCGGGCCTGGAGACCTCCCGTGTCTCGATGATGCTGGCCGTTCTCGAACAGCGGGGCAGGATCAGCGCCCTCGGCAAACGGGACATCTACAGCGCGACGGTGGGCGGCGTGAAGCTCACCGAGCCCGCCGCGGACCTCGCGATCGCCCTCGCGCTGGCCAGTGCCGCCAGCGACACACCGCTCCCGAAGAACCTCGTCGCGATCGGCGAAGTGGGCCTCGCCGGGGAGGTCAGAAGGGTGACGGGGGTCCAGCGCAGGCTGGCGGAGGCGTACCGTCTCGGGTTCAAGCACGCCCTGGTCCCGAGGGACCCGGGAAGGGTCCCGGCCGGTATGAAGGTCACGGAAGTGGCCGACATGGGCGACGCCCTGAGAGTCCTTCCCCGTCGCTCTCGGCCGGACGGACCACAGGACGACGGCGCACGCCGGTAGACTTTGCCCTGGTCTCGCCCGCCCGTACGAACGGTATGAGGGACGCAAGGGCACCGCAAACCTGTGACCGGAGGAGTGCAGTGGCAGCCAACGACCGGGCAGCATCGCCCGGAAAGTCCGGCCAAGGCACGGGGAACGAGGCGCTGATGCGCGCCTCGTTGAGCGCTGTCGCGCCCGGAACTGCCCTCCGGGACGGCCTGGAGCGCATCCTCCGTGGCAATACCGGCGGACTGATCGTCCTCGGCATGGACAAAACCGTCGAATCCATGTGTACCGGCGGCTTCGTGCTGGACGTGGAGTTCGCCGCGACGCGCCTGCGTGAACTCTGCAAGCTGGACGGCGCGATGATCCTCGACAAGGAGATGACCAAGATCCTCCGGGCCGGCGTGCAGCTGGTCCCGGACGCCTCCATCCCCACCGAGGAGACGGGCACCCGCCACCGCACCGCGGACCGCGTCTCCAAGGCGTGCGGCTTCCCCGTGGTTTCGGTCTCCCAGTCGATGCGCCTGATCGCGCTGTACGTGGACGGGGAGCGGCGGGTCCTGGAGGAGTCCTCCGCGATCCTGTCCCGCGCCAATCAGGCGCTCGCCACCCTGGAGCGGTACAAGCTCAGGCTCGACGAGGTCGCAGGGACGCTCTCCGCGCTGGAGATCGAGGACCTGGTCACCGTCCGGGACGTCACGGCGGTCTCGCAGCGGCTGGAGATGGTGCGCCGCATCGCGACCGAGATCGCCGAGTACGTGGTGGAGCTGGGCACCGACGGCCGTCTTCTGGCGCTCCAGCTGGACGAGTTGATCGCCGGCGTGGAGCCGGAGCGCGAGCTGGTCGTCCGCGACTACGTCCCCGAACCCACCGCGAAGCGGTCCCGTACGGTCGCGGAGGCGCTGGCCGAGCTGGACACGCTCACCCACACCGAGCTGCTGGAACTCCCCGTGGTGGCACGGGCGCTGGGCTACAGCGGCTCGCCCGAGACGCTGGACTCGGCGGTCTCCCCGCGTGGCTTCCGGCTGCTGGCGAAGGTGCCGCGGCTGCCCGGAGCGATCATCGAGCGACTGGTGGAGCACTTCGGCGGCCTGCAGAAGCTGCTCGCAGCGAGCGTGGACGACCTCCAGACCGTGGACGGGGTCGGCGAGGCGCGGGCCAGGAGCGTCCGCGAGGGACTCTCGCGGCTGGCGGAGTCCTCGATCCTTGAGCGGTACGTCTAGAAATCACCCGTCACGGCCCGTCCGGGCCTGACACGTCCGAGCCCCGCCGGTCCTGACCGGCGGGGCTCGGGCGTGTCTCCGGGAGGCGCCGGCTCAGTTCGTGGAGTCGAGCCTGGTGCGCTGCTCGGGGGTCAGTTCGAGGTCCACCGAGGCCAGGCTCTCGTCGAGCTGCGCGACCGACGACGCTCCGACCAAGGGGAGGATCGGGATGTCTCCGCCCAGGAGCCACGACAGGACGACCTGGTTGACGGTCGCTCCGACCTCCTCCGCGACCTCGGCCAGCGCCGCGAGGCGGGCCGGGGTGCCGGCGTGCTCGAAGCCCGGCCCCAGAGGCTTGTCGTCACGGACGTACGCACCGGAGAGCAGAGGCGTGTAGGCGACCTGGGTGAGCGAGGGAGTCGCCCGTACGTAGCTGAGCAGGTCGCCGCTGACGAGGCCCTGGTTGCCGTCGGGGGAGCGCAGGCTCGGGGTGTCCATGCGCTGGCGCAGGTAGCTGTGGTGGTGCTGGAGCACCTCGTAGCCGGGAAGTCCGGCGGCAGCGGCCAGCGCACGGGCCCGCTCCACCCGCCAGGCCCAGTGGTTGCTGGCGCCGAGCAGTCCGGCGATGCCGTCCTCGACGACTCCGCCGAAGCCCTCGACGGTCTCCTCCAGGGGGGTGTGCTCGTCCATGACGTGTGCGTAGAGCAGGTGGATCCGCTCGATCCCGAGCCGGTCACGGCTGCGCTCGGCGGACTCACGGATCACCTTGGCCGAAAGACCCTCGATGTCGAGGCTGAACCCGCTGGTGGGGGCGTTCGGGCGGGCGCCCAGCTTGGTGGCGAAGGTGATCTCGTCACCGATTCCGCGGCTGCGGATCCAGCGCCCGAGCAATTCTTCGCTTTCACCACCCTGTGTCCCGTTGACCCAGAATGAGTAGTTGTTGGACGTGTCGATGAAGGTGCCGCCCGCCTCCACGAAGCGGTCGAGAAGGGCAAAGGACGTCGCCTCGTCGGTCACCGTTCCGAAAAGCATCGAACCGAGGCTCACCACACTGACCTCGCGGCGGGTCTTCGGGTCGCTGCCAATGACGCGGTATTTCATGTGCATCCTATCCGGAAGGGGATCCGTGCTCAGAAGACGGAATTGTTAATTCCGTGTCGACAATGTTTGAACGGCGGAAAGGGACTGGACCATCGTCTTCGCCACGGCTTCGAGATGGGGGACCAGAAAGAAGTGCCCCCCGCTGAAGACGTCGAGCCGGAAGCTGTCCGTCGTGTGGTCGGCCCACGCCTCCGCCATCGGAATGTCCACCCGCGGGTCGCTGTCCCCGATGAACGCGGTGACGGGGCAGTCGAGTCGGGGGGCGCCCTGGTAGCGGTACGTCTCCGTGGCGACGTAGTCGCTCCTCACAGCCGGAAGAATAGCGTCCAGCAGGTCCGGGTTCCTCAGCATCCGGGCATTCGTGCCGCCCAAGTACTCCATGTCGGCGATGAGTTCCTCGTCGGTCGCGAGGTGTACCGAGCCCGGCGCGGGGATGGACGGAGCCCGTCGCCCGGAGACGAACAGCGCCGTCGCCGCGGCCCCGCGTGCGCGCAGCCGGCAGGCGACCTCGAAGGCCAGGGTGGCACCCATGCTGTGACCGAAGAGGGCGAAGGGCTGCCCGACCCGGTCGGCCAGTTCGGCGGTGACGGCGTCGGCCAGGTCGGTCAGGCTCTCGATACAGGGCTCGTTGAACCGCTCCTGGCGGCCCGGGTACTGCACGGTCAGCATCTCGATCCCGGGCGCCAGGAGGGCCGAGAGCGGGTGGAAGTACGAGGCGTTGCCACCGGCGTGCGGGAAGCAGAAGAGCCGCAGCGCACAGGGATCCGCGGCGTGGAACCGGCGCAGCCACGGGGTGTCGGGCAGGTCCGCGGTCATCGGGCCCGGGCCGTGATGGGCACCCGCTTGTAGCCGGAGACGAAGTTCGAGGCGAGGCGCTCGGGCTTGCCGGCGGGCCGGAAGTCCTCGAAGCGGGTGAGGAGTTCCTCGAAGAGGATCCGCAGCGTGATCCGGGCGACGCTGTGACCGATGCAGTAGTGCGGGCCGATGCCGAAGGCGATGTGCTTGTTGGGCTTGCGGCGGATGTCGAAGTCCGTGGCGTCGGGGAAGACCTTCTCGTCCCGGTTGGCGGCGCCGAGCCAGACCACCAGCGCGTCCCCCGCGGCGATCCGGGTGTTGCGGACCTCCGTGTCACGGGTGGCGTAGCGCAGGAAGTGGTTGACCGGGGAGGCCCAGCGCAGCGCCTCCTCGACGGCGGTGTTGTTGACCTCCGGGTGGGCTGCCCAGTCCTCCAGCACCCCGCTGTCGATGAACTGCGCCATGACGAAGTTCGGCGAGTGCGGGGTGGTGACGTTGGCGCCCAGGAGAAGGCTGTAGCAGTTCGCCACGATCTCACCGGGGTCCATGTGGCGGCCCTCGAACTCGGTGGTGATCAGCACACTGAGCAGGTCGTCGCCGAGGTTGTTGCGGCGGAACCGGACGAGGTCCTGGAAGTAGGCGAACAGCTCCCGGTGCGCGGCCTCCAGGGTGGCCGCCTTGCCGCCCGCGTCCTGATAATCCGGGTCGTCCGCGGCTATGCACACCGTGGTGAGGCGGCTGAGCCAGGGCCAGTCGGTGCTGGGCAGGCCCATCATCGTGCCGGTCACGGACATCGGCATGGCCAGCATCGCCTCGGCGAAGTCGAAGGTGCCACCGTCCCCGAGCGGACTGATCAGATCGATGATCAGCGGACGGATCATGTCCTTCTGGCGCTCCACGGCCTTGACCGCCAGCGCCTTCTTCAGCCGGGTCTGCATCTCCGTGTGCCGGGGCGGGTCGGTGACGGCCAACTGCTTGCCGCCGGCCGGGTCGTCCGTGCCCAGGAGGTCGAGCATGGTGCCGCGCTCGGAGGTGAAGACGGCGGTGTCGCGCAGTACCCGCTCGGCGTCGTCGAACCCGACGACGTTCCAGAACCCCCGCTTGTCGTCGACCTCCTGCCGGGTCAGCGTGTCGAGGCCGCGCATCCGCTGCCAGACGGCGTGCGCGTCGCCGTCGCTGTAGATCAGCGGGTCGACGAGGTCAGTGGGTCCCTGGTGTACGGGGCATCTGGAAAACGGGGCGTCGTGGACCTTCAAGAGCTGTTGTCCTTCCGTCCGGTTCGGGGCCGACTTTCCGGAATTGATATGGGAAGAGTGGCGCGGGACAACATACAGGCGAACCGCAGAAATGGGCGTCGCTTTCCAGCCATGTGAGGCGGGTCAAGCCACTTTGTCGAATCTTTGAATTCGGCGTGTTAAGGACTGTACCGGGCCCGCCAAGATCACCCTTGACGTGTCATATCACGTGACGTAGCGTCCTCCCCCGGCTACGAACGGGCCCCTTTCCCACTCATGCCGGAGTCGGGAAGGCCGGGGCATGGGCGGCCGTACACGGGGGGGAATTCTTAGTGTTACCCGAATCCAATTTGGGAGATGGTCCCTGGTACCCGGCCACCCCTATGCAACAGGGCCTGTGGGTGCTGGACCGCGACGAACTGCTGCGGCCTACGCAGCTGGTCCCCTCGGTCGTCGAGTTCACCGGGCCGGTGGATCACCCGCTGCTGGTCTCGGCGGTCCGCCGGGCGCTGAGCCGGCATCCGTCGCTGCGGGCCCGCTTCCGGCTTGATCTGAAGCATCGCCGGGTCGAGTACAGCACCCATGAGGCGCCGGCTGACGCCGGGTTCCTCGACGCGGCCGCCGAGGGGTGGACCGAGGACGAGATCGACCGGTTGGTGCAGGCCCTGTGCGGCACTCCGTTCGACCTGGCCACCGAGGCCCCCGCACGGGCCGAGGTCATCCGGACCGGCGCCGATCGCACCCTCCTGGTGATCACCTCGCACCACATCGTGTTCGACGGTCTGTCACGCACGATGCTGCTGGAGGAGATCTTCACCATCTACCGCGCCGGACTGACCGGTACGGAACCGGAGTTGAGCAGCCCTCCGCACCCTGCCTCGGTGGTCGCCACACCCTCGGCGGAGGACGTGGCCGCTCAGGTCGAAGAGGTGGTCGAGCGGCTGCGCGGTGCTCCCACGGAGGTGCCGCTCCCCTTCGAGCGTTCCGGCGCGGCCAAAGGGGAAACGTCACTTCTCGGTACCACCATCACCACCGGCCTCGACCCGGAGCGGACCGCCGGCGCCTTGGCGGTGGCGTCCGAGGAGGGCTGCACCACCTTCATGCTGGGCGTCGCGCTGCTGGCCGGGACCCTGGCCCGCCGCAGCACCCAGCGGGACTTCCTCATCGCCTTCGCCTGGCCCGGCCGCGACCACCCGGACGCCGCCGACGTCATCGGCATGTTCATCACCACCGTGGTGCTACGCGTGTCACTCGAACCCGACACCACGTGGCGCGAGCTGCTGGGCAACGCGCGCGTCAGCAGCATGGAGGCGTTCATGGACAGCGACGTGCCGCTGGACGCGATCTCCGGCCGGCTCAATCCCGACCGCAACGCCCTCTGGCCGCCGCTGACCCCGGTGCTCCTCAACCTGGACGACGCGCCGCACGCCCCTGAACTCGCGCCGGGCGTCACGGGCCGGCTGCGTCCGCTCGACCCGCTGTACATCAAGTACGACCTCGCACTGTTCGTCCGCATCGAGGACGGTGCCGACGGACGGCGGCTGGAGCTGTCCCTGGATTACCCGGCAGACGTCAACGACCACTCCACCGTCTCCGCCTTCCTGTCGGATCTGCGGCGCAGTGCCGCGGACCTTGCCACTTCTCCGGAGGAAACCGTGCTCGAACAGTCCATCGACGCGATCGATCTCGACGACCCCGCCCAGCGGCTCGACCTCGTACGGTCCACCTGGCAGGAGGTCCTGCAGAGCGACGACATCGAGGACGACGTCAGTTTCTTCGAGTCGGGCGGTGACTCCCTCCTTCTCGTGATGCTCGTCGAGCGGCTGAGCCAGGCCTCCGGCCGCATGCTGCGCACGGTCGACCTCTTCAGATCCGCCACGGTGAGCGGCCAGGCGGACCTGCTCGCGGCCCCCTCCACGGAGCCGCGGAAGGCCGCCGGCCCCGCCGACAGCCGCCTCGGCATGCTCGACGCCGCCCGCAACCGGCGCGCGACCGAAGAGGCCGTCTGATGACATGCGCAGACCTGGCCGTATCCGTCCTCGGCGAGGGGACGGACCCGGCGGACTTCGCCACGGACAGCTTCATCGCACTCGGCGGCGACTCGCTGCGCGCCATGCGCCTGGCCGCGCTCGCCGAGGAACAGCTGGGTCTGCGCATCGCGGCGGCGGCGCTGCTGAGCGAGACCCCGCTCGCGACCGTGCTCTCCGGCGCCGAGCCGGTCACGGGGGCCGGCGCGGACCCCTCGGCCGGTGACGTCTCCGACGACGGCTCCCTCTCCCCGGCACAGCGCGGGATGTGGCTCATCGAGAGCCTGGCCGGCGGTTCTCCGTACAACCTGGTGTTCACCTGTTTCGTCGAGGACGGCGCGCTGGACCGGGACTGCCTCGCGAAGGCTCTGGCCGAGACCACCGGCCGCCACGAGGGGCTGCGCACCGTCTTCCGCGAGACGGAGCGTGACGTCGTGCGCGAGGTCCTGTCCGCCCACGTACCGGAACTGACGACGTACGTGTACGACGGCCCGACGGCGGGATTCGAGGAGTACGTCCGCCACGAGGGCGCCCGGCAGGGACGCAGGCCCTTCGACCTGTCCGCGGCCCCCGCCTACCGGTGGCTGCACTTCTCGCAGCCGGGAGGCGGCGAGGCGGTCGTCCTGGCCGCTCATCACATGGTGCTCGACGGCTGGGCGGTGGGGCTGCTCCTCACGGAGGTCTTCGCCCGCTACGGCGCACTCGCCGACGGAGCGGCCGAGCCGGACCTCGGCCCGGACGTACCGGTGGGAGTGCTCTCCCGCCGCCAGGAGTCCCTGCGCGCCTCAGGCGTGTGGGACGGCCAGGCCGAGCTGTGGAAGAGCCACCTCGACGGAGTGCCCAGGGTCCTGGAGCTGCCGGCCGACCGGCAGCGCCCGGCCGTCCAGGACGCCACGGGCGGTCGCAGCGCACTGGACCTCGGCCCCGAGGTGACCGCCGCGGTGACCGGACGGGCCCGGGAGCTCGGCATCACCCCGTACGCCTTCCTGCTCGGCGCCTTCGGCCTGACCCTGAGCCGGCGGACGGGCAGCCGGAGCCTGCTCGTCGGCGTGCCGCTGCTCGGTCGCGGGTTCTCCGAGCTGGAACACCTGGTGGCGGTGACGGGCAACCTGGTTCCGGTACGCGTCGACGTCGACGACGAGGCCACCGCCGCCGGGTACCTCCGCTCGGTCCACGCGTCCCTGGGGCGCAGCATCGACGCCGGGGACCTGCCCTTCGAGGAGCTGGTCGCCCGTCTGGGCGTCGAGCGCAGCCTCGGCTGCCACCCTCTCGTCCAGGTCTGCTTCGGCATGCACGACCAGCTCGTCCCGCAGGGACTGCGCGCCGGCTCCGCCCGGCTACGGGTCGAGGAAGGACATGGCGGCGGTTCGCAGTTCGACCTCACGATGCTCGTCGGGCACGCCGATCCGTCGTTCTCCGGCCATGTGGAGTACGCGACGAGCGTCTGGACCGAGGACGAGACCCGTGCGTTCGTCGCGGACTTCCGCGCCGCGGTCGAGCAGCTGGCAGCGGACCCGGCCGCCCGGCTGGAGGACGTCCGCTGCATATCCGCCGCGAGCCGAGCCCGGCTCGACGGGATCAACACGTCGGGCGACGACTTCCCCGGCAGCTCCCTCGACGCGCTCTTCCGGGAGGTGGCCGCGCGCACACCGGACGCCGTCGCCGTACGCGACGAGGCGTCCGTCCTCACCTACGCGCAGCTGGCGGTCGCCGCCGCCGAGCAGGCACGCCTGCTGCGGGAGGCCGGTGTCGGGCCGGGCGACCGGGTGCTGGTCGGCGTGGACCGGTCGGTCGCCGAGGCCGTCGCCGTGCTGGGCGTGCAGTGGGCGGGCGCCGCGTACGTCGGTGTGGAGCAGGGTGTGACCGACGCCCACCTGGCCAGGATCGTGAGGCGCGCCGCGCCTGCCGCGGTGCTGGCGGGGCCGGTTTCCGCGCCTGCCGCGTCGCGGGCGGCCGCGCTCGGAGTCCGTCCGGTCGCCACGTGGGAGCCGTCCTGGCCCTCGGCCGCGGAGGACGGCGCCGTGCCGTTCGCGCCCGAGGACCCCACGCGGCTCGCCTATGTGGCCTTCACCTCCGGGTCGACCGGTGAGCCCAAGGGCGTGTCCGTGCCGCACCGCGCCGTGATCAGGCTGGTCCACGAGGCCGGCTTCGTGCGGCTGGGACCCGGCGAGCGGATGCTGCGTCTGTCGCCGCTGGCCTTCGACGCCTCGACGCTGGAGCTGTGGGGTGCGCTGCTGACCGGGGCGACCCTGGAGGTGCACCCGCCCGGTCTGGCCTCGCCCACCGAGCTCGGGGCCTTCCTGCGGGAGCGCGGGATCACCGTCGCCTGGCTCACCGCGGGCCTGTTCCGTCTGGTGGAGGAGTTCGCCCCCGACTCGCTCGCCGGGGTGCGGCAGTTGCTGACGGGTGGCGACGTCGTCCCGCACGAGCACGTGGCGCGCGCGCTCACCCGCCACCCGGGCCTGGTCGTCACCAACGGCTACGGGCCGACGGAGAACACCACCTTCACCACGACCCACTCGGTGGAACGGCCCGAGGACGTCGACGGCCCGCTGCCGATCGGCACCCCGGTGCCGGGTACTCGCGTGTACGTGCTCGACGAGCGTCGGCGGGTCGTGCCGGCGGGCGCGGTCGGCGAACTCTACGCGGGTGGTGCCGGCCTGGCCGACGGCTACCTCGGCGACGAGGCCGAGACGGTGCGCTCGTTCGGGACGTTCTCACCGGACGTCGACGAACGTCTCTACCGCACGGGCGACGTCGTCCGGATGGACGGCCTGGGGCGGCTTCGCTTCCTCGGCCGGGCGGACGACCAGGTGAAGCTGCGCGGCTACCGGGTCGAACTGGGCGCGATCAGCGACGTCCTGACCGGTCACCCCGGGGTGCTGGACGCTGTCGTGCACGTCACCGACGGCGACAGCGCGGAGAAGCGTCTGGTGGCCTCGGTGGTGCCGGCCCCCGGAGGCGGGACCGGCGCGGTCGCCCTGCGCGCCCTGCTCAAGGAGCGGCTCCCGGCCTACATGGTGCCGAGCCTCTGGACCGTCGTGGACCGCCTCCCCCTGACCGTCAACGGCAAGGTCGACCTGCGCGCCCTCGCGGCGCGCGCGGTGCCGGCCGCACGGGCCGGACTGCCCGCGTCCGCGGACGGGGCGGGCACCGCGGCCGCACCTGCGGAACCGGACAGGACCGCCCCTGACCCGGCGCGGGAGAGCGCACCCTCACTGACGGAGCGGATCGCGGAGCTGTTCACCGCGGTCATCGAGGACCCCGAGGCGGCCGTCGCCGTGACCGCCGACACCGACTTCTTCATGGTGGGCGGCAACTCCCTCGGCGCGGTCCGGCTCATGCGCAGGCTCAAGGCCGAGCTGGGAGTGAGCGTGCGTCTGCGCGACTTCCTGCTGGCCCCGACACCGGACGGTCTGCGGGCACTCGTGGAGAAGGCCGGCGCCGAGTGAACCGCACGCGGACGAAGGCCCCGCCGCTGTCCCTGCCGGACGGCGCCGGGGCCCCGGAGTGGGACGAAGGGCTGGAGTGCTGGGTCGTCGCCGATCCCCGGCTGGCCCGGCAGGTCCTCAACCACACCGGCTTCACCTCCGGAACCTTCGAGCGTTCCTTCCAGCTGTACATGACGGAGTCCTCGCGCGAGGAGTTCCGCGAACTCACCGAGTTCCTGCGGCTCTGGTTCGTCCAGACCGACGCCCCGGAGCACGCGGCGCTGCGCCGTCCCGTGCAGCGGATCATGTCCGCCTCGTACGTCCGCTCCCTCGCCCCGCGCATCGAGGAGATCACCGAGGAGTGCCTCGACGATCTCGCCGCGGCCCGGCCGCACGACGTGATGCCGACGGTCGCCGACGGCATCTCCGGCCAGGTCATGGCGCACGTGGTCGGCGTCGGCGAGCAGCCGGCGGTGCTGCACCGCTGGTCGCGGGCGCTGTCCTTGTTCATCGGTGCCATGTACCGGCGGGACCACGCGGAGCGGGCGCACACCGCCATGGAGGAGATGGCCGAGGCGCTGTCCCGGGCCTCCGCCCCCGCGGCCTTCCCGCGCGACACACCGCTCGACCGTGCCCGTACGACCGCGACCTGGGCCATGAATCTCTTCGGCGGCCTGGAGACGACGGCGTCCCTCCTCGGCTCGGTCGTCCTGACCGCGCTCGGCGACAAGGCCGTCTGGGACGCGGTCCGCGAGGAGCGGGAGGGCGCCGTGGAGGCGCTCGTGGAGTCCGTGCTCGTGGCACGGCCGCCGCTGCGGCACCTGGGACGTGTCGTCGCCTACGACCAGGAGGTGGGCGGGAACCTGCTGAAGGAGGGCGATCTGGTGCTCGTCAGCCTCACCGGCGACAGGCTCCTCGCGGAAGGGGAACCGGACGCCCCGGCCACCGGCTGCCCGGTCACCGGAGCCACGGCCGTCAGCGGGGCGGACGAGGAGGCCGGGCGGCCGGAGCAGCATCTCGTCTTCGGCCACGGACCCCACTACTGCGTCGGCGCGCCGCTCGCCCGCCTGGAGGCGGCCGTCCTGCTGCGCCGGTTCGCGAAGCGGTTCCCGGACGCCCGGCTCGCCGACGAGGCCGCCGTCTGGGGCCCCAACCTCTCGTACGTGGGCCTCGACCACCTCTACGTCGACCTGGGGGTGTGAGCGTGCCGACGGAGAACGCCGTGGCCGTGGTCGGCATGGCCTGCCGGCTGCCGGGCGCCGATGACACGGACCGGTACTGGGCGGCGCTGACCGGTGGTGTGGACGGCATCAGCCGGTTCAGCCCCGAGTGGCTGCTGGCCCAGGGGGCGGACCCGGCCTATGTGGGCAGGGACAACTTCGTCCCGGCCATGGGGGTCATCACCGGCTCCCGTCGTTTCGACTGGCCGTACTTCCGGTACAGCCGGGCGGAGGCCGCGGCGATGGACCCGCAGCAGCGCGTCTTCCTGGAGTGCGCGACGACCGCCGTCGACGACGCGGGCATCGACCCCACCCGGTTCCCGGGCCGGATCGGGGTCTACGCGGGGGCCGACCGGGTCGGCCGCCGGGCCGACGACTCGCTGGGCGAACTCGCCCTCTACATCGGCCAGGAGAAGGACTTCCTGGCCACGCGCGTGGCCTACAAGCTGGGTCTGCGCGGCCCCGCGCTCACCGTCCAGACGGCCTGCTCGACCTCGCTGACCGCGCTGCACCTCGCGGCGCGCGCCCTGGCCGGCGGCGAGTGCGACGCGGCACTCGCCGGGGGCGTCACCGTGATGCCCAGAGGCGAGTGGGGCTACCTCTTCGAGCAGGGCGGCATCCTCTCGCCCGACGGGCGCTGCCGGCCGTTCGACGAGCAGGCGGGGGGCACCGTGCCCGCCGAGGGCGTCGCCGTGGTCGTGCTCAAGCGGCTCGCGGACGCGCTGCGTGACGGCGACCGGATAGCCGGGGTGATCGCGGGCACCGCGATCAACAACGACGGCTCCGACAAGATGGCGTACACCGCGCCGTCCGTCTCCGGTCAGAGCGAGGTGATCCGCGCCGCCCAGCGGATCGCCGGGATCGATCCGGCGGACATCGACTACGTGGAGGCGCACGGCACGGCGACCCGGCTCGGCGATCCGATCGAGGTGGAGGCGCTGACCGATGTCTTCCGGGACTCCACCGGGACCACCGGACGGTGCCTGCTCGGCGCGGCCAAGGGGAACATCGGGCACACCGGGGTCGTGGCCGGCGTCGCCGGGCTGATCAAGACCGTGCTGATGCTGGAGCGCGGGCAGATCGTGCCCACCGCCCACTTCTCCAGCCCCAACCCGCTGCTGGAACTGGAGGCTTCGCCCTTCCGGATCGCCGCGGCCAACGAGCCCTGGCCCGACCGCGGGACCCGTCTCGCGGCCGTCAGCTCCTTCGGGGTGGGCGGCACCAACGCCCACGTCCTGCTCCAGGGCGCGCCGAGCCGCGCTCCCCACAAGGGCCGTCCCGGCTTCCGCCCGCTCACCCTGTCGGCGGCCTCACCGGACGCACTCGGACGGCTGGCCGGGGCACTCGCCGACCGGCTGGCACCGGACGCCCCCGGCGAAGCGGCTCCCACGCTCGCCGAGGTGTCCCGCACCCTCGCGGAGCGGCGCGTGCACCGGCACCGCAAGGCGCTGGTCGCGGCCGACCCCGCGGCGGCGGCGCGACTCCTGCGAGGCGCGGCGGAGCCCGGTCCGCCTCCCGGGAAGCTGGGCAAGGCCGCCTTCCTCTTCCCCGGGCAGGGCACCCTGCGGCACGGCGCGGGCAGCGCCGCGTACCAGCTGCTGCCCGGTTTCCGGGCGGAGTTCGACGAGATACGCAAGGCCGTGCGCGACGCCCACGACGTCGACCTGACCCCGGTCGTCACCGACCCGTCGGACCAGGACTGGTTCGCCGACACCGTCCACCAGCAACTGGGGCTGTTCGCACTCGGCTACGCCTTCGGGCGCCAGTTGCAGGCATGGAACATCCGCCCCGCCGCGATGCTCGGCAACAGCATCGGCGAGTACGTGGCCGCCGCCCTAGCCGGGGTCTGGGCCCCGCAGGACGCCGCGGCCCTCGTGTACCTGCGGGCCCGGGCGATGTGGGACACCGAGCCCGGCCGCATGGTGAGCGTCGCCGCCTCCGCCGCGGAGGTCGTCCCCCGGCTGCCCGAGGACGGCGAGGTCACCGTCGCCGTCGAGGCCACCGGCTCCGTCGTCCTGTCAGGACCCGAGGCCGCGATGACGGAGCTGCTCGCGGGCGACCGTCTGGCCGGGCTGGAGACCACTCCGATCCACACCCGGCGCGCCTTCCACTCGAAGGCCATGGACGGGGCTGCCGAGAAGGTGCGGGCCGCCATTTCGTCGATGCCCGTCCGTCCTCCGCGGCAGCCCCTCATCTCCGGCACGACCGGACGGCGGGCCGATCCGCAGGAGGTGACCGACCCCGGCTACTGGGCCGCGCAACTGCGCAGGCCCGTCCTCCTCGGGGAGGCGATGCGCACCCTGCTCGGCTCGGGCTGCACGACGTACGTCGAACTGGGCCCCGGCAGCTCGATGACCGGCGGCCTGCGCCGCACCCCCGGCTGGGACAGCTCCTTCACCGCGGTGCCACTGACCTCCCGGCGCGAGGACCCGGCCGAGGCCGGGCTGCTGAGGGCGCTGGCCACCCTGTGGGAACTCGGCGCCGACCGCGCGCTGGAGGACGTGCTCGACACGGCGCCCGGCGCCGGCGAGGAGAGGCCGCTGCGCTGCTCCCTGCCGGGATACCAGTTCCTCGGTGAGGACCCGGAGCAGGCGGATCAGGCCGTCCCGCCCGCGCCGGTGGCGCGGCGCGTCCCGGCACCTGCCTCGTCACCGTCACCGGCCTCGTCACCGCCACCGTCACCGTCACCGTCACCGTCACCGTCACCGGCTCAACGGCCCGGCACGCGGGCCGTGCTGGCGGAGCTGTGGTGCCGCACCCTCGGCGTCCCGGCGGCCCTCGACGACGACAGCTTCTTCGCGTTGGGCGGGGAGTCGCTCATGGCCGTCACCCTGACGGCCCAGGTCAGGGAGCTCACGGGCTGTGTGCTGTCCGTGACGGACTTCTCCCGTGAGCCGTCGTTCGGCAGGCTGGTCGAGACCGTCGAGCGGCAGTCTCCCGCGCGGCCCGCCCCGGCAGCGACGGGCACGCTCCCGGTCCCGGGGGTCGCCACCCTGGCCGAAGGCGGCTCGGGCCGGCCCGTGTTCCTCGTCGCGGACGCCACCGGCACCGCACTCCCCTACCGGAACCTGGCCGCCCTGCTGGCGCGCCTCGCCGAGGACCGGCCGGTCCTCGGTCTGGAGGACCCCGGGGGCCCTCGCACCCGCACGATCCAGGCCATCGCTGCCGACCACGTCACCGCGCTGCTCCGCACCCAGCCCGAGGGCCCCTACACGCTCGGCGGATGGTCGTTCGGCGCGGTCGTGGCCCACGAGATGGCGTTCCGGCTCGCACGGCTCGGCAGGCGCGTGGACCTCCTCGTGTGCCTGGACGGCTTCGTGCCGGACACCGGAGGGCTGCCGGTGGCCTTCGCCCCCGAGTTCCTCCGCGCCGGACTGCGGTCCCAGGCCGAAGCGCTGCTCGGAATCGGCCCGGTGGCGCGGCGTCTGCGGCGCAGCGCGGCCCTGCGCAGGCAGTTCGCCGCCAACCAGGCGACGCTGCTGCGCTACCGGCCACGCCCCGTCGCGTGCCCGGCTGTGCTCTTCAAGGCGTCGAGCGGGCCGGCGGAGGCGGACCGGCTGCGCGGCCGGCTGTCGGGGCTCTACGGGGACGGGATCCGGGTCGAGCCGGTCGGCGGCGACCACTGGTCGATGCTCACCAGCCCGTACGCGGACGATCTGGCGCTGAAGCTGGCGCATGCACTTCCGGCCGAAGCATCGGCCGAGCAGAGAGAGAGATGACGATGTCCGACAAACCACCGGGCGGGGTCGACACCCCTGATCCCGCAGCCGTGACGACGGCGGGCCCGGACGCGGCGACCGCGGAGACCCCGCTGCTGCGCAACGGCAACTTCCAGGCGCTGTGGACCTCCGAGGCCTTCGCCGCCCTGGCCAAGGAGGCCGCGGAGGTCGCCTATCCGCTGCTGATCCTCACCACCACCGGCTCCGCCTTCTACGCCGGTGCCGTGGGATCGGCCCAGCTGCTCACGGCGAGCGTCATGTCGATCCCGGGCGGCACCCTGGCCGACCGGGTCGACCGGCGAATGATCCTCATCGTCTGCAACCTGGTCCGCGTCGTCCTGCTCGGGCTCTTCGCCCTGCTCATCTGGACCGAGGACACCAACCCGTTCATCATCTTCAGCATCGCCGTCGGTTCGGCGGTCTGCCTGGGCGTCTCGAACCCGACCGGCCTCGCGGTCATCAAGCAGCTGGTGCCTCCGTCGCAGCTCACCCAGGCGACGGCGCAGAACCAGGTCCGGTACTTCGCGGCGACCATGGGCGGCCCGCCCCTGGGCGGCTCCCTCTTCGCGGTCGGCAGGGCCTTCCCGTTCCTGAGCTCGGCCGTGGCCTTCCTGGTCTCCACGGTGCTGCTGCTCTTCGTCCGCAAGCCCCTCAAGGTGGAGAACGCGGCGCCGGGGGAGAAGCGCCACGCGGTCGAGGGCTTCAAGTTCCTGGCCCGGCAGCCGGTCCTGCGCCTCCTGATCATCTGGATCATGGGCTCGAACATGGCGTTCACCCACACCGGAGTCTTCCTCGCGCTGATCGCCACCGCCGAGAGCCGGGGCGCGTCCCCGGCCTTCACCGGCATGCTGCTGTCGATCGCCGGCGTCGGCGGACTGGTCGGCTCCCTGCTTGCGGGCCCGATCATCAAGCGGGTGCGCCCGCCGGTGCTCTTCCTCACCGCCGCCTGGATCGGGCCGGTCGCCGCCGTCCTGCTGGCGAACGTCTCCGGACTGATCCCGCTCGGCATCATCGTGGCCTGCGTGTTCCTGCGCGGGCCTGTCACCAGCGCGCTGTTCCTCGCCTACCTGGCGGCCATGGCACCCGACAAGGTGCAGGGCCGCGTACTCGGCGCGGTGATGTTCATGTCCATGATCGCGGCCCCGGTCGGCGTGTTCGCCGTCGGGACCATCTTCGACCTGGCCGGCGCCACCTGGGTGTTCACCAGCATGGCCGTCGTCTCCGCCCTCGCGGCACTGCCCACGCTCAGCCCTGTCATACGCAAGCTCGCGCCGCCCGAGCACTACGCCGACGCCGGCGCGGCCCCCGACGCACACCCCACTCCCAAGGAGACGTGATGGCCGACACCGACCAGCTGCCGCCGGAGTTCTTCACGGCACCCGAGCCCGGCGACACCCACGCGGCCAACAAACGGCTGCGCGCGGCCGGCTGCCCCGTACGCGCCATCAACTACCCGCCGGGCGGCGACGCGTACGTCGTCGCCGACTACGAGACCGCGCTCAAGGGGTTCAGCGATCCCCGCCTGTCCAAGCAGGTGGAGAACTCCCCGGCCTGGTTCCGGGACCTCCTGGAGGACAGCAGCCCGGTCCTCATACGCAACATGATCACCGCGGACGCGCCGGAGCACACCCGGCTGCGCAGGCTGGTCAGCAGGGCCTTCGTGCCGCGCCGGATGGCGCTGCTCCAGCCCCGCATCCAGGAGATAACCGACGAGATCATCGACGCCTTCCCCGAGTCGGGGGAGATCGACCTGATGGAGTTCGCGTTCACCCTGCCGATGCGCGTCATCTGCGAGTTCCTCGGCGTGCCGATCGAGGACCGGCCGGAGCTGCACGCCTGGGGCTACTGGCTCAGCGGCGCCCCGTTCGCGGACGACGAGTCGAACCGGCAGCTGAAGCTGGCGAGCGACGGGATCGAGCGCTACCTCGTCGACCTGCTGGACCAGAGACGGAGCTCCGGCCTGGGCGAAGACCTGGTCAGCATCCTGCTCCGGGCCGCCGACGAGGACGTCTTCACCAATGACGAGCTCGTCTCGACCCTCGTCCTGCTGATCATCGCGGGCCACAAAACCACGGCCAACCTGATCGGCAACGGGATGCAGGCGCTGTTCAGCCACCCGGACCAGCTCGAACTGCTGCGCTCGAAGCCGGAGCTGGCCGAGACGGCCGTCGAGGAGTTCCTGCGTTTCGAACCCCCGGTCTACCGCGGGACGCTGCGGGTGGCCACCGAGGACATGGAGCTGGCGGGCTGCCCCATTCCCCGGGAGGGCTTCGTGCACATCCTGATGGACTCCGCCAACCGGGACCCGGAGGCGTTCGAGGACCCCGACCGGCTCGACATCACCCGCACCTCCAACCGCCATCTCGCCTTCGGCCAGGGAGCGCACTTCTGCGTGGGCGCACCGCTCTCCCGCGTCGAGGGGCTGGTGGCCTTCCCCACCCTGCTGCGCAGGCTGCGCGGCCTGGAGCTGGCGATCCCGCACGACCAGCTGGACTGGGTCTTCGACAACTCCACCAGTCGCGGCCTGAAGTCGCTGCCGGTGCGTTACGACGCCCGGCTGGCCGCCGACGCCCTGGAGGACTGAGATGTCCGTCCGCACCACCCTCGTCTGCCTGCCCTTCGCCGGCGCCGGCGCCTCCTTCTACCGCCCGTGGCAGCGGCTCGCCGGTGACGCTCTGACCATCCTCCCGCTCCAGCTCCCGGGCCGGGAGCGGCGGATCGACGAGGACCCGTACACGGACGCCGGCGCAGCCGCCGACGGTCTGCTGGCCGACCTCCGTGGCGCCCTTGACGACTCGGCGCAGCCGCACCGGATCGCGCTGTTCGGGCACAGCCTCGGTGCCGTACTCGCCTACGAACTGGCGCACCGGCTGGTCTCCGAGCCGGGCGTCGAGACGGCCCGGCTCTTCGTCAGCGGGTCCCCGCAGCCCGCCGAACAGCGGTCCCGCCGCGCCACCGGTCTGCCCGACGACGCCTTCCTGGCGCGCGTCAACGAGTTCGCCGGCTACACGCACGAGGCCCTGGAGGACCCCGAGATGAGGGAGATGATCCTCCCGACCCTGCGGGCGGACGTCGAGATGCACGAGAACTACGTGCCGGGCACCGACCTCCCGCTGCCCGTGCCCGTCACCGCCCTGCGCGGCGCCGACGACGAGCTGGTCAGCCGTGACGAGGCGGCCGCCTGGTCGAAGGCCGCCGGCGCCGACTTCCGTTACGTGGAACAGCCGGGCGGTCACATGTACCTCACCGAGTCGCCCCGAGGGCTGCTGGAGGTCATCTCCGGCGAGCTCGGCGCAGGGGTGGGCGAGCCGTGCGCCTGAAGGGGAAGACCGTCGTCGTCACCGGGGCGGCCCGCGGTCTCGGCCGTGCCACCGCGGTGGCGTGCGCGGCCGAGGGCGCCGACCTGATGCTGCTCGATCTCTGCGGTGACCTGCCCGGTGTGCCCTACCCGCTCGGTACGGCGGGCCAGCTCGCGCACACCGCGGCGCTCTGCCGCAAGGGGGACTCCGCGGTCGCCACGGCGGAGTGCGACGTACGTGACCTGCGGTCGGTGGAAGCGGCGATCGCCCTGGCCGAGGACCGTTTCGGCCCGATCGACGCCGTGGTCAACAACGCGGGGATCGCGGCCCCTTCGGGCAAGCCGGCGCACGAGATCGGCGAGGACGAGTGGGCGCTGATGATCGACGTCGACCTGTCCGGCGCCTGGCGGGTGATCCGTACGGTCGGCAAGGCGATGAGCGCCCGCCGTTCGGGCAGCATCGTCAACATCGCCTCCACCGCCGGCCTGGTCGGGTACCGGCACTTCGCCGGTTACGTGGCGGCCAAGCACGGCCTGATCGGGCTGACGAAGGCCGCCGCCCTCGACTACGCCCCCACGAAGGTGCGGGTCAACGCCGTCTGTCCGGGCTCGGTGCGTGACGGGACGTTGGTGGAGGGCCGGATGCTGGCCGAGATCGCGCGCGCTCTGGACGTACCGGTGAGCGAGCACGAGCAGGCGTTCGTCGAGGCGCAGCCGATGAACGCGCTGATCGAGCCGGAGGACGTCGCCGCCGCCGTCGTCTTCCTCGTCTCGGACGACTCCCGGCAGGTAACGGGGTCGGTACTGACCGTCGACGGCGGCTTCACAGCCCGCTGAAAGAGCGTCGAACACCCGGCTGGACAGACAGCCGGACAGACAGGGGAGGACACCCGTGCTGGGTGCACAGTGCCATGCGGTCCGCGTCCGGCTGGCCGGCCCTCCGGTGCCGGAGGAGACACTCGCCGAACGGCTGTCCGCCGCAGGGCCCTGGCGGCTGTGGGTGGACGACGTGCCGGCCGGGGCGGCGGAGCCGCTCGCCGTCCGCCGCCTCGACGCGGAGATGCGGAGGCCGGCGGCAGGCGTGCGGTGTGTCCTCCTGCGGTACGCCGACGGGGAGGCCGACCTGGTGGTCGTGGCGGACCGGGACCGGCTGGACCGGCGCGGTCTGCGGACGCTGACCGCGATGCTGTCCGGGACGCGGCCCGCCGAGCCGTGCCCCGCGCCCGACGTGCGCCGTTCCCCGCGGCCCGCCGAGGGCCCCGCGCCCGACTGGGGCCTCGGGGAGCCCGGTTCGTCGGGCCACGGCACGCACCACCTGGACCTGCCCCCCGGGCCGGCCGACGGCCCGGCCCGGCTGACGGCCGCCCTGGCCCTCACCCTGAGCCGCTACGACGGGCACGGCTCGACCGGGACCGTGACCCTCGCCGGCTCGCGTGGCGTCGCGCGGGAGATCGCGGTGGATCCGGCCGCGACCCTCGCGGACCTCGCGGCTCTGTGCGACTCCGCCCCCGTCCCGGTGGACCGCCCCGTCACCGCCGGACTGCTCGACGGCCCCGGACCGGACGGACCGCCCGGCGACGACTACCTGCCCTTCCTCGCGCCCCTGTTCCCGCTGACCACGACGCTCGTCCCCCTGCCGAGCGGGGGCTCACGCCTGTGGTTCTCCTACCGCCGCAGCCACTTCTCCCCAGGGGCCGTCGAACGGTTCGGCCTGCACCTGGCCCACGTGTACGAGCTGTCGGCGCGCGCGCCGGGGACCCTCGTCGGCGACGCGGAACTGCTGGACGCCGCCGAGCGGGACCGGGTCGCACGGCTCGGCCGCCCCCGTGAGGGCTTCGCCGCCGAGAGGATCTCGCTGCTGGAGGCGTTCCGGCGGACCGTGTCCACGACACCCGACGCCGTCGCGGTGAGCGGCGGCGGTGTGAGCCTCACCTACCGCGAACTGGACGACCGGGGCACGCGGCTCGCCGCCGGTCTCGGCGCACACGGTGTCCGGCACGGCGACCGGGTCGGCATCTGCCTGGAACGGACGGTCGAACTGGTCGTCGCCGTGCTGGGCGTGCTCAAGGCGGGGGCCGCGTACGTACCCTCCGACCCGGCCTATCCCGCCGAGCGCCTGGCCCGGACGGCGTCCGACGCCGGTCTGCGCGTGGTGGTCACGCGGCTGTCCGGCTTCCCGCGCGGCGACGGCGCCATCCCGCTGACCCCCGACGAACTGCTGGAGGCCGCGCCCACCGGGTCCCCGGCACCGGCGGCGGCACCGGGCCCGGACGATCCCGCCTACGTCATCTACACCTCGGGCTCCACCGGGCGCCCCAAGGGTGTCGTCGTGCCGCACGGCAACGTCGTCTCGCTCGTCGAGGCCACCCGTGACACCTACCGGCTCGGCACCGGTGACGTATGGACGCTGTTCCACTCCGGGGCCTTCGACTTCTCCGTGTGGGAGATCTGGGGCTGCCTGCTCACGGGCGGGCGGCTCGTGGTCGTGCCCTACTTCGTCTCGCGCGATCCCGACGAGTTCCGCGACCTGCTGGTCGCCGAACAGGTCACCGTCCTCAGTCAGACCCCGTCCGCCTTCTCGCAGCTGCTCCGGGTCGACCACACCGAACTCTCCGTCCGGCTGGTGGTGTTCGGCGGCGAACCGCTCGACAGCCGGATGCTGCTTCCCTGGTTCGACCAGCACCCGGAAGACACCTGCCGCATGGTCAACATGTTCGGCATCACGGAGACGACCGTGCACGTCACCGCCCAGACCGTCACCCGCGAGCTCGCCCTGGCCGGCTCACGCTCCGTGGGCCCCGCCCTCCCCGGCTGGCACCTGTACGTCACCGACGCGCACGGAAGGCCGGTACCGCCGGGGGTGACCGGCGAGATCTGCGTGGGCGGGGCCGGAGTCGCCACCGGCTACCTCGGCCGGCCCGAACTGACCGCGCAGCGTTTCGTGACCGACCCCGTCACCGGCGGGCGGATGTACCGCAGCGGGGACCTCGGGCGGCTGCTGCCCGACGGCAGGCTGGAACACCTCGGGCGGATCGACAGCCAGGTCAAGATCCGCGGCTTCCGCATCGAGCTCGACGAGATCCGCTCCGTACTGCTGGAGGACCCCGGCGTCCGTGCGGCCGCCGTGGTCGTCCGCCGCGACGACCCCGACGACCCCGCAGCCGCCCGGCTGGACGCCTATGTCGTGCCGGCCGAAGGCGTCGCCGACACCTCCGGCATCCGCAGACGCAGCGCCGGGATCCTGCCCGGCCACATGGTCCCCTCCACGGTCACCGCCGTGGAGACGCTCCCCCTCACGACCAACGGCAAGCTCGACACCGCCCGTCTCCCCGTCCCGTCCCGGCCCTCCGCCGCCCCCCGGCAGCCGGCCGCCGGACCCGGGGCGGCCACGGGCCTGCCCGAGGCGCTCCTGGACATCTGGGCGACCGTCCTCGGCACACCCGTGGGCCTGGACGACGACTTCTTCGAACTGGGCGGCAACTCGCTCTTCGCCGTCCGTGTCAGCGCCGCACTCCGCGCCCGCGACCTGCCGTCCCTGCCCCTGCGCGACCTCTACCGCACGCCGACGATCCGCGCGCTGACCGAGGGCGTGTGACGGCGTGGGCGCCGGGCGGCCGGCCGGGTGCCGGCCGCTCCGGGTGACGCGTCGCCACCGAGCCGTCGAAACCCACAGTCCCGCCGGACGCCCGCCCGGCGGGGCTGTGGGGGTGTCAGTCCTTGGCCAGGACGAAGGAGGCGGGCTGGACGGTCACGCCCGGGACCTCGGCCTCCAGCAGATACGTCCCCGGCTCCGCGGCCTTCACCGGCGGTGTCGCGCACCGGGGCGCGCTCCCCTTCCGGTCCCACTTCACGGTGTGGACGACCGTCGCACCCGCCGGGATCCTCAGGAAGAGGGCAGCACCGTTCTTGGGGCAGTCCTCGGAGGACCACACCTGTGCGTCGTCCTCGCCGGCCTCGGTGATCGTGAACACCGCGCTCTTCGGGCCGAAGTCGGCCTTGCAGTCGGCAGCCGAGGTGTTCCTGGCGCTCAGCTCGAACTTCGGCTTGTCGTCGGGCCCGTAGCTGTTCTTCGTCTTCAGGCTCAACTGGAGCACGGCGGGTGTGCAGTCGGGGAGCGACGATCCGGCCGGTACCTGCTGGCCGCCCGTGCTGCCGGCGGTGCCCGCGCCCGTACCCGCTGATCCGGAGCCGCCTGCCGCGTCTCCACCGCCGTCCGTGCCACCGGCCCCGCCGGAGCCGGTCCCGCCGGAGCCGCCGTCCGAACCGGAGCCCCCGCCGTCCCCACCGGAGCCCCCGTCATCCGACTCGTCGCGTCCGCCGGGGGGTTGACCGGTGTCAGGGCCCGAGCTCGAAGGTCCGGGAGTGATGGACGGGGCGGGGCCCGATCCTCCGGACTTCCCGTCGTCCTGTCCGCCGTCGCTGCCGCCCGAGGTGACGGCCCACAGGACCAGCGCCGCGAGCAGCGCGATCACCAGCACCGCTACTGCTCTCCTACGCCAGTAGATGCTGGAGGGAAGCGGCCCGACCGGATTGCGCATAGAACCCACGGACCGAACTGTACGAGAGATCCACGCCAACTCCGGCCCCCAACCGCCGCTCTGATCGACAAGTTTTCCGGATCATCATCATGGAGCGGCCGTTCCAGGGGTACTTACGGCCGCTTTGCACCGGCTCGGACCCCAGCCGGCCCCCTGGGAGGGGTCAGAACGGGTGGCGTTATCACTCCCGGGACGCCCGGCGGGGCCGACACCCCCGTAGCCGTGCCCGATGTCCCGCCTTCCGTGCCAGGATCGGGGGTGCGATGACTGCCACGACTTCGACACAGACGCCCCCCGCCTCCCTCCATACCCCCGTCATCGGGTGGTTCGAGCAGCACGCCCGCGATCTGCCCTGGCGCCGCCCCGATGCGGGTGCCTGGGGTGTGATGGTGAGCGAATTCATGCTGCAGCAGACCCCGGTGACCCGAGTCCTGCCGGTCTACGAGCAGTGGATGGCCCGCTGGCCGCGCCCCGCCGACCTGGCCGCCGACGCACCGGGCGAAGCCGTCCGTGCCTGGGGACGGCTCGGTTACCCGCGGCGTGCGCTGCGGCTGCACGGGGCCGCGCAGGCGATAACGGAACGCCACGGCGGCGACGTGCCGAGCGAGCACGGTCAGCTGCTCGCACTGCCCGGGATCGGGGAGTACACGGCAGCGGCCGTGGCCTCCTTCGCGTACGGGCAGCGTCACGCCGTGCTGGACACGAACGTCCGCAGGGTGTTCGCCCGGGCCGCCACCGGCATCCAGTACCCGCCGAACGCGACCACCGCGGCCGAGCGCAAGCTCGCCCGCGCACTGCTCCCCGAGGAGGACGAGCGCGCCGCCCGCTGGGCCGCGGCGACGATGGAGCTCGGCGCACTCGTGTGCACCGCGAAGAACGAGGACTGCACGCGCTGCCCGATCGCCGGACAGTGCGCCTGGCGGCTGGCCGGGAAGCCCGCCCACCAGGGTCCACCGCGCCGTGGCCAGACCTACGCGGGCACGGACCGGCAGGTGCGGGGCCGGCTGCTCGCGGTGCTGCGCGAAGCGGTCACGCCGGTGCCGCAGTCGGCGCTGGACTCGGTCTGGGAGGAACCCGTGCAGCGGGCGCGCGCCCTGGACGGGCTCGTCTCCGACGGTCTGGTCGAGCCCCTGGCGAACGGCCGGTACCGGCTGCCTCTGACCTGACTGACCCCGCTACCGGGCGGACCGGCTGTCCAGCGGCTGTTACACAACCGATGGGCAGCCGTGCGTCCGCCTACGGCTGCTCCGCACAGCCCCGTGACAACGCCTCCGTAACGTCACCGGACGTCGGCAACGGGACCACCCGGCCGACGCATACGGGGAACCACGGGGACGGAGGCGGTTGTGATGGCGCAGGGCGAGGTACTCGGATTCGAGGAATACGTGCGGACCAGGCAGGACGCGCTGCTGCGCAGTGCGCGTCGGCTCGTCTCCGACCCCCTGGACGCACAGGACCTGCTCCAGACCGCTCTGGTCCGCACCTTCGGCCGCTGGGACGGCATCGCCGACAAGTCCCTCGCCGACGCCTATCTGCGCCGCGTCATGATCAACACGCGTACGGAGTGGTGGCGGGCCCGCAAGCTCGACGAGATCCCCACCGATCAGCTCCCCGACGCGAGCGTCGACGACGGCAGCGAGCAGCGCGCCGACCGTGCCCTGCTCATGGACGTACTCGGAGTGCTGGCTCCGAAGCAGCGCAGCGTCGTCGTGCTGCGACACTGGGAGCAGATGAGCACGGAGGAGACGGCCGCGGCCCTCGGCATGTCCGCCGGCACGGTGAAGAGCACGCTGCACCGTGCGCTGGCGCGCCTGCGCCAGGAGCTGGAGGACCGGGCCGCCCGGAGCCATGAGGCCGGGGAGACGCCGGCGCGGATACCCGCGCAGCGCGACGGGCGGCACGACGAGCGGGGGCGGGAGCGGTGCGCGGCCTGACAGGCAGCAGCGGGGGGACGAGGGCGGGCCGCGGGAGATCCGCGGCCGGCCTGGCGGCGGTGAGCACGGCGGTGGCCGGGCTCACCGCCTTCGGCCTGTTCTGCGCCGGCTGTTCCGCCGGGGGCAAGGGGACGCGGGACGAGGGCCCTGCGAGCACGCAGCAGGCCGTCCGGGACACACCGGCGAGCACGGTGCCCAGCGGGACGGCGAAGCCGTACTCCCGGGTCAACGCCGTGATGCTCGTCAAGGCCGACCCGAAGGCGAGCAAGCAGCTCAAGGACGATCTGAAGCCCTGCACCGGCGACGAGTACCCGGTGGACACCTCCTACGGCACGCTCACCGGCGGCTCCGAGGCCGACGTCGTGGTCAACGTCATGACCTGCGGCGATTCGGTGGGAGTCGGTACGTACGTCTACCAGCGGCGTCCCGACGGCACGTACGGGAACGTCTTCGCCGCCGAGGTGCCCGCGGTCTACGGAACCATCGACCGGGGCGATCTCGTCGTGACGACGCAGGTGTACGGATCGAAGGACTCGGTCGCCTACCCCTCAGGGGAGAATGTCGTGACCTACCACTGGGCCACCGGCGGGTTCACCGAGACCGACCGGGTACACAACGACTTCAACCGAGCTGTCGGCAGCGGGGAGGGCGACCTCCCCGCACCGCAGACGACGCAGAACTGAGAGCCGCTCGCAATGGCCGAGACCCATGTCCTCTTCGTCGAGGACGACGACGTCATCCGTGAGGCCACCCAGCTCGCGCTGGAGCGGGTCGGCTTCACGGTCACCGCGGTGCCCGACGGGCTGCTGGGCCTGGAGGCCTTCAGGGCTGACCGCCCGGACATCGCACTGCTGGATGTGATGGTGCCCGGCCTGGACGGGGTCAGTCTGTGCCGGCGCATCCGCGACGAGTCGACCGTGCCTGTGATCATGCTGTCGGCGCGCGCCGACAGCATCGATGTGGTGCTCGGCCTGGAGGCGGGGGCCGACGACTACGTCACCAAGCCGTTCGACGGGGCGGTGCTCGTCGCCCGCATCCGCGCCGTGCTGCGCCGCTTCGGCCACGCCGCCGGTACGGACGGTGCACCCGACGGGGTCCACGGCACGGAGGACGGGACGGACGGTGTGCTGGTCTTCGGTGATGTGGAGATCGACACGGAGGGCATGGAGGTACGCCGCGGGGGCGCGCACGTGGGGCTGACCCCGACGGAGATGCGGCTGCTGCTGGAGTTCTCCTCGGCGCCCGGCACCGTGCTCTCCCGGGACAGGCTGCTGGAGCGGGTCTGGGACTACGGCTGGGGCGGGGACACCCGCGTCGTCGACGTCCATGTGCAGCGGCTGCGCACCAAGATCGGGCAGGACCGGATCGAGACGGTCCGCGGCTTCGGCTACAAGCTGCGCCCGTGAAGCGGCTGGCTCTGCGGACCGGTGTCCGCTGGAAGATCAGCGTCGCGATCGCGGCGGTCGGCGCGCTCATCGCGCTGGCGCTGAGCCTCGTCGTCCACAACGCGGCCCGCGTCTCGATGCTGGAGAACGCGCGCGAGGTGCAGCTGGAGCGGCTGCTGTTCGCCCAGCGGCTGTACGAGGCGACCAGCACGCAGAAACAGTCGCCGAAGTTCGGCGCCAAGATCAACGACCCGTCGCTGCCGGCGAGCCTGCGCAAGCAGATCCGGGAGAACCGGCGTGCCACTCATGTCGACGAGTACGCGAACGGGGTGCCCGACGTCTGGGCGGCCGTACCGCTGGCCAACGGCGAGGTACTCTCCCTGCACACCCGCTTCGCCGACCGCAGCGCCACGGTCATGGGTGACCTCGACCGGGCCCTCGTCATCGGCTCGGTCTCGGTCGTCGTCGGCGGCTGCGCGCTGGGCGTGCTGATCGGCGGCCAGCTGTCCAGGAGGCTGCGCAAGGCGGCGGCAGCGGCCGGCAAGGTCGCCCAGGGCAACACGGAGGTCCGGGTACGGGAGGCCGTCGGCGGGGTCGTACGGGACGAGACCGACGAGCTGGCCCGGGCCGTGGACGCGCTCACGGACGCGCTGAACGAGCGGATCGAGGCGGAGCGCCGGGTCACCGCCGATATCGCCCATGAGCTGCGCACCCCCGTGACCGGGCTGCTCACCGCGGCCGAGCTGCTCCCCTCTGGCCGGCCCACGGAGCTCGTACGGGACAGGGCCCAGGCGATGCGGACCCTGGTCGAGGACGTCCTTGAGGTGGCCAGGCTGGACAGCGCGTCGGAGCGGGCCGAGCTGCAGGAGCTACAGCTGGGGGAATTCGTCAGCCGGCGGATCGGGCTGCTGGATCCGGAGGTCACGGTGCGGGTGGTGCACGATTCCTGGGTGTCCACGGATCCGCGGCGGCTGGAACGCATCCTGGGCAATCTGCTGGGGAACGCCGCCAAGCACGGGGCGGGCCCGGTCGAGGTCACGGTCGAGGGCCGGGTGGTGCGGGTCCGCGATCACGGCCCTGGGTTCCCCGAGGCGCTGGTGCGGGAGGGGCCGAGCCGGTTCCGTACCGGAAGCAGTGACAGGTCAGGACACGGCCACGGCCTGGGGCTGACCATCGCCGCGGGGCAGGCACGGGTCCTGGGGGCCAGGCTGACGTTCCGCAACGCGGGGCCCGCCGGGGGCACGGGCAGCGGTGACACGGGCGGTGCGGTCGCCGTGCTGTGGCTGCCCGAGCACGCGCCGACGAACACCGGAAGCTTCCCGGTCCTGTGGCAGGCCGGAAAGGACTGAGCCCCGGGGACGGGACGGACGTGATGTCCGGGACGTCTCCGGGGCTCGTTCACTGACAGGGGCCGCTCAGGCGTTCTGCGTGGTCCTGGCCGCCGCGGTCGGGGTGGGTGCCGTTCCGGCGTCGTCCGGCGCGGGCTCCGGCTTCGCCGAGCCGCGCAGCGGGACCTCCTTGACGAACAGCGCCGCCACCAGGGCGAACACCGCGACCGAGCCGCCCACGAGGAAGGCGATGTGGGTGCCGGATGCCACCGCGTACTCGTACGCCTCGCGCATCGCGTCCGGCAGCTTCGCCAGGCTCGCCGCGTCCAGCTGGGCGGACTTCGCGGTGGCTCCGCCGCCGCCGCGTGCCGTCATCTCGTCCTGCACCCGGCCGGTGAACAGCGCGCCCATGATCGCGACTCCGAAGGAGCTGCCGAGCGTACGGAAGAGCGTGGTCGATGACGAGGCGACGCCCATGTCCTTGAGCTCGACGCTGTTCTGGGCGACGAGCATCGTGATCTGCATCAGGAAGCCCATGCCCGCACCGAGCACCGCCATGTAGACGCCGGAGGTGAAGCGGGTGGTGCCGGTGTCCATCGTGGACAGCAGGAACAGGCCGACGACCATCAGGGCGCTGCCCAGGATCGGGAAGATCTTGTACCGGCCGGTGCTGGTGGTGATCCGGCCCGCGACCAGCGAGACGACCATCATCGAGAGCAGCATGGGTAGGAGCAGCAGTCCGGAGTTCGTCGCGGACGCCCCCTGGACCGACTGCTGGAACAGCGGGAGGAAGAGCACCGCGCCGAACATCACGAAGCCCGCCATGAAGCCGACCAGGGACATCAGGGTGAAGTTGAGGTTCCTGAAGATGTGGAACGGCAGGATCGGTTCGGCGGCCTTCCTCTCGACGAAGAAGAAACCGGCGAGGGAGGCGACGCCGAGGGCGATGAGCTCCATGATCACGGCCGAGCCCCAGGCGTACTCCGTACCGCCCCAGGTCGTGACCAGCACGATCGAGGTGATACCGACGGTGAGGAGCGCGGTGCCCAGGTAGTCGACCTTCGCCTTCCTGCGCTCCTTGCGGGGCAGGTGCAGCACGGCGGTGACCATGGCCAGCGCGACGGCGCCGAGCGGCAGGTTGATGTAGAAGCTCCAGCGCCAGCCCAGGTGGTCGGTGATGGTGCCGCCGACCAGCGGTCCGCCGATCATGGCGACCGCCATCACGCCGGCCATCATGCCCTGGTACTTGCCGCGCTCCCTGGGCGGTACGAGGTCCCCGATGATGGCCATGACGCCGACCATGAGACCACCCGCGCCGAGGCCCTGAACGGCCCTGAACCCGATCAGCTGGCCCATGTCCTGGGCCATTCCGCTCAGCACCGAACCGATCAGGAAGATCACGATGGACGTGAGGAAGATTCCCTTGCGTCCGTACATGTCGCCGAGCTTGCCCCAGATGGGGGTGGAGACCGCGGTGGCCAGGGTGTAGGCGGTGACGACCCAGGACAGGTGCTCCATACCGCCCAGGTCGCCGACGATGGTGGGCATCGCGGTGCCGACGATCATGTTGTCGAGCATGGCCAGCAGCATCGCGATCATCAGCGCGAGTATCACCACCCGGACGCTGCGTGCGGGTGGTTCCGCTTTCCCGTCCGCCGTCGCTTTCTTGAGTTCCGTCATGCCGTCCGCTCCCCTGATCCCCTGATACCTGGTCTGCCACCGACCCGACGCTTACTTGCCGCCCGGCTAGTTAGCTACACTGAGGAAAGTAGACCCGTAACTAGCCGGGCGTCAAGTAAGTTCTTGGGAGAGTCACATGGGCAGCACGCCGCAGCCGCGCCGGGGCAACACCCGCCAGCGCATTCAGGACGTCGCCATGGACCTCTTCGCCCAGCAGGGGTACGAGAAGACCTCGCTCCGCGAGATCTCCGAGCAGCTACAGGTCACCAAGGCTGCGCTGTATTACCACTTCAAGACCAAGGAAGACATCCTCATCAGCATCTTCGAGGACCTGAACCGGCCCGTCGAGGAGCTCATCGCCTGGGGCCAGGAGCAGCCGCGCACCCTGGAGACGAAGAAGGAGATCCTGGTCCGCTACAGCGAGGCGCTGAAGGCCGTCACGCCGCTCTTCGTCTTCATGCAGGAGAACCAGGCGACGGTGCGCGAGCTGAGTATCGGCCACACCATGAAGAACCGGGTCGTGGCCCTGGTGGACCTGGTCAAGGATCCGGACGCCCCGCTCGTCGACCAGGTCCGCTGCTTCACCGCGCTCTTCGCGATGCACGCCGGGATGCTGGCCCTCAAAGACAGCGAAGGCGACCCCGACGAGAAGCGCAAGGCTGCTCTCGAGGTCGCCTTCGAGCTGGTGACCAAGGCCCACGACCATGAGCCGGGGCCCGCCGCCTAGGATCGCTCAGCGGCTACGGGGACGCGTGTCAGACCTTGACGTGCACGGTCTTCAGGTACGCGACCGGGTCGAGCGCGGAACCGTAGTTCGGCGAGGTACGGATCTCGAAGTGCAGGTGCGGACCGCTGGAGTTTCCGGTGTTGCCGGACTTGGCGATCTCGTCACCGGTGTTCACCCGGTCACCGACCTTGACCTCGATCTTCGACAGGTGCGCGTACTGCGAGTACTTGCCGTTGGCGTGCTTGATCACGACGGCGTTGCCGTACGCGGGACCGTCGCCGCCACCGTTCGGGCCGACCTTGACGACCCGGCCGGTGTGAGCGGCCTCGACCTTGGTGCCGATCGGAACCGCGAAGTCCTGACCGGAGTGCTTGCTGGCCCAGCGGTCGCCGCCGGTGCCGTAGGTGGCGCTCAGCTCGTAGTGGTTGACCGGGGTCTCCCACGAGGCGGCCTTCTTCTTGGCGGCGGCCTTCTTCTTCGCGGCCGCCTTCTTCGCGGCCTCGGCCTTGTCGGCCTTGTCGGTCTTCGCCTTGGCCGCGGCCTTGCTCTGGGCGGTGGCCTGCTTGGCGACGGAGTCGGCGGTGGCAACGCTGGCGCTGGCCGCGGTGTCCGCCGTGTCGGACGACGCGAACGCCGCGCCCGCACCGAACACCATCGACGCACCCAGGCCTGCGGCCACGACGACGCCACTGGCGCGGGACATGGACGGGCGGCGGGAGTGCGGGAACGTAACGCGCTTCGACATACGGGAGAACCTCCGGGGTAACTGGACCCGGTGCTCGACCGGGCTTGCTCCACCTTGGTAACCCGCACCCCCAGCAACACTCAAACACCCCATCTACGATCAAAAGCCGTAGCTGAGGCGCCGGGAATTCAGCGCGTCCATCGCGTCGACGGCGGTGGACGATCTTCCGGACATTTATCGCGCAGCAGGTTTAAACCCTGCTCTAAACCACCCCTACGGGACACAGGCCCACGAATAAGGCCATATTCACCCGAATGCCTAAGGGCTCACCCGGGGATGGACCAAGGTCCCACGACCGTCCACCCCGACTTCTCCTAGTGCGCCTAGTAGGCCCCCGAAGGCCTGTGCGCCTTGTCACGGCCGGTGGGCCGGAAGCCTGCCCGTTTCGGGACCTTCGGCTACCCCGTGCCGGCTGCGCTGTCCGGGCAGGCGCTCGCACGGCAACCGCGACGAACGCCGCAGGATCGACAGCCCCGAGGGCGGCCTCGACGAACCGCAGCAGGCACCCGCGGCAGGTCCGTCGGCCTCGACGAACCGCAGCAGGCACCCGCGGCAGGTCCGGCTGCGCAACGACGCGTCGTCGCCCCTCCCCGCCGCGTGCCCTCTCTGGACTCACCGTCACGGTCCTCGGCCACGTCAGGCGACCGGAGCAGCGGGCCCCGATAGCAGGGGATAGCAGGGAGCCGTGAAACCGAACGGAAGAAGGGGCTGCCCCGGACCGGAAACCGGTCCGGGGCAGCCCCTTCGGCGCTCAGGCGCTATGCGCCCTACGCCTCCTTCGTCAGGTTCGGGCCGCCGCCCGCCGCCTGCTCGATCGGCGGGACGTCGGGCAGAGGCGACTTCTCCTCGCCACGGAACGAGAACGTCTTCTCGTCCCCTTCGCCCTCGGTGCCCACGACCACGATGTGACCGGGACGCAGCTCCCCGAAGAGGATCTTCTCGGAGAGGATGTCCTCGATCTCGCGCTGGATCGTCCGGCGCAGCGGCCGGGCGCCCATCACGGGGTCGTAGCCCTTCTTCGCCAGGAGCGACTTGGCCTCGGCACTGAGCTCGATGCCCATGTCGCGGTCCTTCAGTCGCTCGTCCACCTTGTCGAGCATGAGGTCGACGATCTGGATGATGTCTTCCTCGGTGAGCTGGTGGAAGACGACCGTGTCATCGACACGGTTGAGGAACTCGGGCCGGAAGTGCTGCTTGAGCTCTTCGTTGACCTTGTTCTTCATCCGCTCGTAGTTCGTCTTCACATCTCCCTGGGCGGCGAAGCCCAGGTTGAAGCCCTTCGAGATGTCCCTGGTCCCGAGGTTGGTCGTCATGATGATGACCGTGTTCTTGAAGTCCACGACCCGGCCCTGGGAGTCGGTCAGGCGACCGTCTTCCAGAATCTGGAGCAGGGAATTGAAGATATCGGGGTGGGCCTTCTCGACCTCGTCGAAGAGGACGACGGAGAACGGCTTGCGGCGCACCTTCTCGGTGAGCTGGCCGCCCTCCTCGTAGCCCACGTAACCGGGGGGCGAACCGAAGAGACGGGAAACCGTGTGCTTCTCGCTGAACTCCGACATGTCGAGGGCGATCAGCGCGTCCTCGTCACCGAACAGGAATTCCGCGAGCGTCTTGGAGAGCTCGGTCTTACCGACACCGGACGGGCCGGCGAAGATGAACGAGCCACCCGGGCGCTTCGGGTCCTTCAGACCCGCTCGCGTACGGCGGATCGCCTGCGAGAGGGCCTTGATCGCGTCCTTCTGGCCGATGACGCGCCTGTGGAGCTCGTCCTCCATGCGCAGCAGGCGCGAGGACTCCTCCTCCGTCATCTTGAAGACCGGAATACCGGTGGAGGCTGCCAGGACCTCGGCGATCAGCTCGCCGTCGACCTCGGCGACGACGTCCATGTCGCCGGCCTTCCACTCCTTCTCCCGCTTGGCCTTCGCCGCCAGCAGCTGCTTCTCCTTGTCGCGGAGGGAGGCCGCCTTCTCGAAGTCCTGGGAGTCGATGGCCGACTCCTTGTCGCGGCGGACACCCGCGATCTTCTCGTCGAACTCGCGGAGGTCCGGCGGCGCGGTCATCCGGCGGATGCGCATCCTCGATCCGGCCTCGTCGATCAGGTCGATCGCCTTGTCCGGCAGGAAGCGGTCGGAAACATACCGGTCGGCCAGGGTGGCGGCCTGGACCAGTGCCTCGTCCGTGATGGAGACCCTGTGGTGGGCCTCGTAACGGTCGCGCAGACCCTTGAGGATCTCGATGGTGTGCGGCAGCGTCGGCTCCGCGACCTGGATGGGCTGGAAGCGGCGCTCGAGCGCGGCGTCCTTCTCCAGGTGCTTGCGGTACTCGTCGAGCGTCGTGGCACCGATGGTCTGGAGCTCGCCTCGCGCCAGCATGGGCTTGAGGATGCTCGCGGCGTCGATCGCGCCCTCGGCGGCGCCCGCACCCACCAGGGTGTGGAGCTCGTCGATGAACAGGATGATGTCGCCGCGGGTGCGGATCTCCTTGAGGACCTTCTTCAGGCGCTCCTCGAAGTCACCTCGGTAGCGGGAACCCGCCACCAGGGCGCCGAGGTCCAGGGTGTAGAGGTGCTTGTCCTTGAGGGTCTCGGGCACCTCGCCCTTGACGATGGCCTGGGCCAGGCCCTCGACGACCGCCGTCTTGCCGACGCCGGGCTCGCCGATGAGAACCGGGTTGTTCTTCGTACGGCGGGACAGCACCTGCATGACCCGCTCGATCTCCTTCTCGCGCCCGATGACCGGGTCGAGCTTGGACTCACGAGCTGCCTGGGTGAGATTCCGGCCGAACTGGTCGAGCACCAGGGACGTGGAGGGCGTGCCCTCCGCGGGGCCGCCCGCTGTGGCCGCCTCCTTGCCTCCCGAGTACCCGGAGAGCAGCTGGATGACCTGCTGCCGTACCCGGTTCAGGTCGGCGCCCAGCTTCACGAGGACCTGGGCTGCGACGCCCTCGCCCTCGCGGATCAGGCCGAGCAGGATGTGCTCCGTGCCGATGTAGTTGTGGCCGAGCTGAAGTGCCTCGCGGAGCGACAGCTCCAGGACCTTCTTGGCCCGGGGGGTGAAGGGGATGTGGCCGGACGGGGCCTGCTGGCCCTGACCGATGATCTCCTCCACCTGCTGGCGGACCGCCTCGAGCGAAATCCCGAGGCTCTCCAGGGCCTTAGCGGCGACACCCTCACCCTCATGGATCAGGCCCAGGAGGATGTGCTCGGTGCCGATGTAGTTGTGGTTGAGCATCCGGGCTTCTTCCTGAGCCAGGACGACAACCCGCCGCGCGCGGTCGGTGAACCTCTCGAACATCGTTAATCGCTCCTCAGAGCGGTCAGGCAGTAAGGGGTCGGTCCCCTCCCTGTCCTTCCGCAGCTTAGTCCCGCAAGCGGGGACCGCTCATTTCAACTGCCGACACCCGGCCCTGCTTCCCGAGGGATCTCCTGCCCCGAACGCCGACAACTGCTCCAACCCGATGGTGCGAGACGATGTTCCCGCAGGCCAGGCAGATAGCCCTTTCGCCAGTACGCCGATGGCGAACGTGAGACGTTTTTGCCCGCGTGTCGCCCCTTCCCACTAGGGATGTCTTACCCGCACTCACTGACAGTCCATGCGGCGCACCCCCGTTCACTCCGCTACGGGCGAACAACTTCGCGCTGCCGGACGCTTCCGCACGCCCCCATGGCGGACACGTAGCGCAGTCGATCACGGACAGTGCGTAACTCCAGGGCAGGTTCGCCGGTTCATCGGACATGGTTTCCCTCGTCCCGTCCCCCCGCGCATCGTCCGAATCGGACGACCGCGCGCAGTGGTACGCCCGCGAACTCGACTGGGCCACGGCCGGCACCTCGCCCGTGCGGCTGCTGACGGGGCTGCGCTTCGACGTCCTGGAACTGCCCGTCGCGGTGGGCCACGCGGCGCTGCGCCGGGTCGGGCGCACCGGCCCCGTGGCGCTGGCCGGGCAGCGGATGCGGCTGCTGGTGGCCGCCGGCAGCGCCGACGAACTGCCCGGTCTGCTCGACTGGCTGGAGTGGGGCGGCATCGCCCTCGACCTGTCCGCACTCGGCGTCGGCGGGCACATCACGGCCCCGGTACCGCCGGGCGGGGCCCCGGGCTCGCCGGGGACCGCGGTCTGGCTGCGGCCCCCCGGATCGCGCCAGGAGGTGGAAACATCGCTCCCGGCCGTCGGCGGCCTCGGGAACAGGGGTGGGGACGCTCCCGATCTCGTACGACTCGTGGACGCGGCGGCGACGGAATGCCACCGGGCCAAGCTCGCTCATGCCCGGACGCGCCTGTGGACCCATCGGCCGACAGGTCAGCCGTTCGCCTTCTCGTAAGCCTCGCGGATCTCGGCGGGAACGCGACCGCGGTCATTCACGTTGTGGCCGTTCTCGCGCGCCCACCTACGGATCTCGGCGGTGTCCTTGTTGCCACCGGAAACGGCGCGGCCCTTGCCACGGCCGGTCGCGGCGCGGCCGCCGGTGCGACGTCCGCTCTTGGCGTAGGGCTCAAGAAGACCACGGAGCTTGTCCGCGTTGGCCGTGGTGAGGTCGATCTCGAACGTCTTGCCGTCCAGAGCGAACGTCACGGTCTCGTCCGCCTCGCCACCGTCGAGGTCATCAACAAGAAGGACCTGAACCTTCTGTGCCACCGGATTTCCTTTCATCGAAAATGTAGTACGCGGAAAGGAAACCGCTTTTCCCCGGAAAACACAAACCCCTGGGAGAGGTTCAGGAGCGCAAGAGCGCGGGAAACATGCGCGATTCGGACATAGGGTTCCGGCGTCTTCAGCCGTTCACAGGTGCAGAAGCATCCGGCTGTTGCCCAAGGTGTTCGGCTTCACTCGTTCGAGACCCAGGAACTCGGCGACACCCTCGTCATAGGAACGCAGCAGCTCGCTGTACACATCTCCGTCGACCGGCGTCTCTCCGATCTCGGTGAAGCCGTGCGCGGCGAAGAAGTCGACTTCGAACGTGAGACAGAAAACCCGGCGGACACCGAGCCAGCGGGCGGTCTGCAAGAGCTTGTCCAGGACCTGGTGCCCGACTCCGGTGCCCTTGATGCTGTGATCGACGGCGAGAGTACGGACTTCGGCGAGGTCTTCCCACATCACATGGAGTGCGCCGCAGCCGATGACACGGGCGTCCTCGTCACGTTCGGCGACCCAGAACTCCTGGATGTCCTCGTAAAGCGTGACCGTCGCTTTGTCGAGCAGGATGCCTTCGGAGACGTAGCCGTCAAGGAGCCCGCGTACGGGCGCCACATCGCTCGTCCTGGCCCGGCGGACCGTGATGGCCGGCCTATTTACCGACGGGTCGGTATGAAGTTCTGTGCGCGATCCGGTTTGCGACTGCTCCGATGACATCCTCCGACGCTATCGCTCGCTCCGTGGCGGCGCTTCATCGGCCGTGGTCCCGTCATCGGGCCGGCTCTCGGCCGGTTCGGGGAAGGTGGGCGCGACGACGCGCATCGCGTCACGGAGAGCTTCACGCTGCTCCGCGGACATCATGCCGAAGAACGCGACCAGTGCGGCCGCCGGGTTGTCACTCTGCGACCAGGCCTCGTTCATCAGTGCGGCCGAGTATGCGGCGCGGGTGGAGACGGCCGTATATCGATATGCCCGGCCATCCACTTCCCGGCGTACCCAGCCCTTCTGATGGAGATTGTCCATTACCGTCATGACGGTCGTGTACGCGATGGACCGTTCCTGTTGAAGGTCCTCGAGAACTTCCCGCACGGTGACCGGGCGGTTCCATTGCCAGACCCGTGTCATCACGGTGTCTTCCAGCTCTCCCAATTGGCGAGGCACAGCGTCACCTTAGTGCTAGATGTCTGGAATGGGATAATTACGGGACGGAAAAAGGGCGCACGGCTCCGAGGAGCCGTGCGCCCTTCATGCTCGGGTCCGGGTCAGACGCCCTCGGGCCTCGGAGCCTGCTGAGCCGATTCGGCGCGGGCGAGCGCCGCGTCCACGGCGGCGTCCTCCTTGGCCTTGTTCGGGCCGCCCTGGCTCTTGATGATCGTCACGACGAGGCCGATGAAGAAGACGGCCATCACCACGGGGGGAACGAGCGCGGATACGTATTCCATGCCGTCCAGGGTAGCGAGCCCGGCATTCCGGCCACTCCCGGGCACCCCTCGGGCGCGTCGCGCCTCAGGACACCGCCCGCTCCTCGGGCTCGGGCGCAGACACCGGCCTGCGACGGGGCGGGAAGACCTCGGACGGCTTCGGCATCGGGCGCTCACCGGGGGCCTGCGGGCGGGTCGACGGTGCGGGCTTCGAGGGGGCTTTGGGCCGCTCGGGACCCTCGGCCGCCGCCCGGCCACCGGGGAGGGCGAGCAGCCTGCCGCGCGGCGCGGGCGTCGTCATGGGCACCGCCCGGCCTGCGAGGCGCGCCCGCACCGAGCGCTCGGCGAGCACCTGACAGCGTTCCAGCAGGGCTGCGGCGACCGGCCCCGCACGCAGGGCGCGCAAGGCCGCGAGATCGTCCGGACGGGGGTCGTAACCGGCTGCGAGAGCGTCCTGGAGGAGCTCCAGATAGCCGCTGAGCGAGCCGGGGAGGGCGTCACGGTAGCGGGCGAGATCGGCGAGGAGGAAGGCGCGCAGCCTGCCTGCCTCGCTCACCACCTCGTCCACAGCGCCCGCGAGGCGCAGGCAGTCCTGGACATCCTCTTCCGGCAGGGGCGTGGGGTGGAGGGCGTTGGCGAGAGCACGTCGGAGCACCCGGAGCTCGTCCGCGCTGAACGCCATGCCGCCGCGTGATCCGTAGGGCGTGGGCATGAAGCGACAATACGTGCTAAATGGACAAAATCCGCTTAACCAACCGCTCGGCGGCGCGGCGTCGCGCACCCCGCCGCCTGGTCGTTCCCGCAGGTGACCACGGGCTTGCCCTACATCCGGGCGATGTTGCGCTCGTACACGAGGCGCAGCCCGACGAGCGTCAGCCAGGGCTCGTGCTCGTCGATGACGGAGGACTCCCCCAACACCATCGGAGCAAGGCCCCCGGTCGCGATGACGGTGACCTCGTCGGGGTCGGCCGCCAGCTCCTTCTTCATGCGTGCGACCACACCGTCGATCTGCCCGGCGAAGCCGTACACGATGCCGGACTGCATGGCCTCGACGGTGTTCTTGCCGATGACGCTGCGGGGCCGCGCCAGCTCGATCTTGCGGAGCTGGGCGCCCTTCACCCCGAGCGCCTCCACGGAGATCTCGATGCCCGGTGCGATCACACCGCCCGTGTACTCACCGCGCGCGGAGACCGCGTCGAAGGTGGTGGCCGTACCCAGGTCCACCACGATGGCCGGGCCGCCGTAGAGCTCGACAGCCGCGACCGCGTTGATGATGCGGTCCGCGCCGACCTCCTTCGGATTGTCCGTGAGGACCGGGACGCCGGTCTTCACGCCGGGCTCGACGAGCACCGCCGGGACATCGCCGTAGTAGCGGCGGGTGACCTCGCGGAGCTCGTGCAGTACGGCGGGGACGGTCGAGCAGATCGCGATGCCCTCGATGCCGTCGCCGAGCTCCATCCCGAGCAGCGGGTGCATGCCCATCAGACCCTGGAGCAGGACGGCGAGTTCGTCGGCAGTGCGGCGGGCGTCGGTGGAGATCCGCCAGTGCTCGACGATCTCCTCGCCGTCGAACAGGCCGAGGACGGTGTGGGAGTTGCCGACGTCGATGGTGAGCAGCATCAGGCGTCGGCCCCGCCGGTCGCCGCGTCACGGAAGTCCAGGCCGATGTCGAGGATCGGCGAGGAGTGGGTGAGCGCGCCGACGGCCAGGTAGTCGACGCCGGCCTCGGCGTAGGCGCGGGCCGAGTCGAGGGCGAGGCGGCCCGAGGACTCCAGCATCGCGCGGCCGTCGACAAGGGTGACCGCGGCGGCGGTCTCCTCGGGGGTGAAGTTGTCCAGCAGGATCAGGTCGGCGCCCGCGTCGAGCACCTCGCCGACCTGCTCCATGGTGTCGACCTCGACCTCGATGGCGAGCTGCGGGAACGTCTTCCTGACCCGCTGGAACGCCTCGGCGACGCCGCCTGCCGCGATCACGTGGTTGTCCTTGACCAGGGCCGCGTCCACGAGCGACATGCGGTGGTTGACCCCGCCGCCGCAGCGCACGGCGTACTTCTCCAGCGCGCGCAGCCCAGGTGTGGTCTTACGGGTGTCGCGGACCTGCGCCTTCGTGCCTTCGAGCACATCGGCCCAGGCGCGGGTCGCCGTCGCGATGCCGGAGAGCCTGCACAGCAGGTTGAGCGCGCTGCGCTCGCCGGTGAGCAGATCACGGGTGCGGGTCGTCACCGTGAGCAGCTTCTGGCCGGGCTCGACGCGGGCTCCGTCCTCGACATGGCGCTCGACCTCGAACGCGTCGGTGCAGACGATGGACAGGACGGCCTCGGCGACGCGCAGCCCCGCGACGACACCGGCCTCACGCGCGGTGAAGTCGCCGGTGGCGACGGAGTCCTCGGGGACGGTCGCCACCGTGGTGACGTCCTCACCCCCGTCGAGGTCCTCCTCGATCGCCACATGCGCGATGTCCTCGACCTGCACCGGGTCGAGGCCGGCGTCCGCCAGGAGCTTGGCCAGGGCGGGGTCGAGACCGCACTCCAGGCCGTCGGGGTCGTAGCCGTCGGCGCAGCCGCAGTCGTCGCCGCAGCCGCCACCGGACTCGGCGGGTGCGCCGATGTGGATCAGCGGTACGTCCACAGGTGTGGGTCGCGGATTCTCTTCGGGCGTGCTCACGGTTACGGCTCCTCGGGGGCGTCGGCGGGGTGGTTGCGGAGGCTGTCGGACAGGGGGGAGTCTGCCGGTTCTCCGGGTCGTACGGGCGGGAACGCGGCACTGTCCGTCGTGCGGACGACGGGCCTTCGGTCCGAGGTGACGCGGACCACGAGGTGGCGGCGCCAGGCGGCGTCGTCGCGGTCGGGGCGGTCCTCGCGCCAGTGGCAGCCGCGGGTCTCCTCGCGCTCACGGGCTGCGGCGACCAGCACCCGGGAGACGAGGAGCAGATTCGTGGCCTCCCACGCCTCCACCCCGGGTACGGCGTCCTTGGGGCCGTCGTCCTCGGCGGCGGCCCGCTGGAGCGCATCCAGCTCCCCGGCCGCCGTCGCGAGGCTGTCGGCTGAGCGGATCACGCCGGCGCCCCTGGTCATGATCCGCTGGATCGTCGTACGCGACTCCGCGGTGAGCAGCGGGACGGTCTCGGCTCCGGCGGGGTCCTTCACCGGGGCCGTCACGGGGTCAGCCGCCCGTGCGGTACGGGAAGCCGCCCGTGCGGTACGGGAAGCCGCCCGTGCGGTACGGGAAGCCGCCGGTCCGTCCGTCGCTCCGGCGATCTCCTCGGCGATGCGCTCGGCGAAGACCAGGCCCTCCAGGAGGGAGTTGGACGCCAGCCGGTTCGCGCCGTGCACACCCGTGCAGGCGGCCTCGCCGCAGGCGTACAGGCCGGGCACCGTCGTACGGCCCCTGAGGTCGGTGCGCACACCGCCCGACGCGTGGTGCGCCGCGGGGGCGACCGGGATCGGCTGGGTGACGGGGTCGATGCCGTGCGCGCGGCAGGCGGCGAGGACCGTCGGGAAGCGCTGCTCCCACATCGCGGCGCCGAAGTGACGGGCGTCGAGATACATGTGGTCGGTGCCCGTCAGGAGCATCTGGCGGGTGATGGCCTTGGCGACGATGTCACGGGGCGCCAGCTCGGCCAGCTCGTGCTGCCCGAGCATGAACCGGGTGCCGGAGGCGTCGACGAGATGGGCACCCTCGCCCCGCACCGCTTCGGACACCAGCGGCTGCTGGCCCTCGGAGTCCGCGCCGAGAAACAGGACGGTCGGGTGGAACTGCACGAATTCGAGGTCGGAGACCTCGGCGCCCGCCCGCAGCGCGAGCGCCACCCCGTCCCCGGTGGAGACCGGCGGGTTGGTGGTGGCGGAGAAGACCTGGCCCATGCCACCGGTGGCGAGCACCACGGCCGGGGCGCGGACGGCGCCCACGCCGTCGTGCTGGCCCTCGCCCATGACGTGCAGGGTGACGCCCTCCGTACGGCCTTCGGCGTCCGTGAGGAGGTCGAGGACCAGTGCGTTCTCGATGGTGCGCAGGGCGGCCGAGCGGACCGCCCCGACCAGCGCGCGGGAGATCTCGGCGCCCGTCGCGTCGCCGCCCGCGTGCGCGATACGGCGGCGGTGGTGGCCGCCCTCACGGGTCAGGGCGATGGTGCCGGTGTCGGTGATGTCGAAGTGCGCGCCGGTGTCGATCAGCCGGCGTACGGCGTCGGGACCCTCGGTGACCAGGGCGCGCACCGCCGTCTCGTCGCAGAGACCGGCCCCGGCGACCAGGGTGTCGTCGAGGTGCTGCTCGGGGGTGTCTCCCTCGCCGAGCGCGGCGGCGATGCCGCCCTGCGCCCAGCGGGTGGAGCCGTCGTCGAGACGCGCCTTGGTGACGACCACGGTCGCCAGGCCCGCGGCGGCGCAGCGCAGTGCGGTGGTGAGACCGGCCACGCCGGAGCCGACCACGACGACGTCCGCGTCGATGGCCCAGCCGGGGGCGGGGGCGGTCAGCCGTATTCCGGTCATGTGAGGGCTCCGAGGGTCAGCGGGATGTTGTCGATCAGGCGGGTGGCTCCCACCCGGGCCGCGACGGCGAGGACCGCGTCACCGGTGACGCGGTCGTCGGGGAGCTCGGTGAAGTCCGACGGGTCCACGAGCGCCACGTAGTCCAGGGCGAGGGGCACCGCTTCCTCGGCCGCCTCGTCCAGGACGGCCTGCGCGGCGGCCCGCACCGCGGCGGGTGCGACCGTCGGCCTGGCCAGCACCACGGCCTGGGTGTCGGCCGCGGCACGGGCCTCCCCGAGCTTGCTCAGCGCGGCGGCCCGGCCCTCGCGCTCCGGGACCGTCCGGGCGCGGGCGTGCAGCGTCTGCTGGGCGACCAGCCGGTCGCGGGCGGCGAACAGGGCCCTGGGGATGGCCAAAGCGGTCCGGCGCTCCTCGGCGGAGAGGAAGCGGTTACGACTGGAGAGCGCGAGGCCGTCGGGGTCGCGGACGGTCGGCACCGCGACGATGTCGATGCCGAAGTTGAGGTCGCGCACCATGCGGCGGACCAGCGCCAGCTGCTGCGCGTCCTTCTGTCCGAAGAACGCCGCGTCCGGCCGGGTGAGGTGCAGGAGCTTGGCGACGACGGTGAGCATGCCGTCGAAGTGCCCGGGCCTGGCCGCGCCTTCGAGCCGCTCGCCCATGGGGCCCGCGGTGATCCTGACCTGCGGCTCACCACCGGGGTAGACCTCGTCGACGGCGGGGGCGAAGACCGCGTCGGCGCCGGCCCCCGACGCTACGGCCAGATCGGCCTCCAGGGTGCGGGGGTAGCGATCGAGGTCGGCGGCCTCGCCGAACTGGAGCGGATTGACGAAGACGGTGACCACGACCTGGCCGCCGGGGCCCGCGGCTGCCCGCGCCGCACGGATCAGGGTCGCGTGGCCGTCGTGGAGCGCGCCCATGGTCATCACGACGGCGCGGCGTGCGCCGGGGGCCCGGCCGAGGGCGTCCAGCTCAGCGGCGGAGCGCAGCAGGGTGGCGGGTGCGGTGTTCATCGCTTCTCCCCCGGTCCGGGTTCGTCCGGTCCGTGTGTTCCGTTCGTGCCGTGCGCGGCGTTGCTGTCGGACAGGACGCCGAGGAGGTCCTCCGCGAACTCCGGCTTGAGCATGCCGTGGTCGAGGGCCCGGTCGGCCGTCGCGCGCGCCATCGCGAGATATCCGGCCACCGTCTGCGGCGCGTGCGCGCGCAGCTCGCGGATGTGCGCGGACACCGTGCCCGCGTCGCCCCGGGCGACGGGCCCTGTCAGCGCCGCGTCACCGGAGCGCAGGGCATTGTCGAGCGCGGCACCGAGCAGCGGGCCGAGCATCCGGTCGGGCGCCGCCACACCGGCCTCACGGAGCAGATCCATGGACTGCGCGACAAGGGTGACCAGGTGATTCGCGCCGAGGGCGAGTGCCGCGTGGTAGAGCGGCCTGGACTCCTCGGCGACCCATTCGGGCTCGCCGCCCATCTCGATGACGAGCGCCTCGGCGGCCAGCCTGAGCTCCTCGGGTGCGGTCACCCCGAAGGAACAGCCCGCCAGCCGCTGGACGTCGACGGGGCTGCCGGTGAAGGTCATCGCCGGATGCAGGGCGAGCGGGAGGGCGCCGGCCCGCAACGCGGGGTCGAGCACCTTCGTGCCGTACCGCCCGGAGGTGTGGACGAGCAGCTGGCCGGGGCGGACGGCGCCGGTCTCGGCGAGGCCTTCGACCAGGCCGGGCAGCGCGTCGTCGGGGACGGTCAGCAGCACGAGCTCGGCGCGTGCCAGCACCTCGGCCGGGGTCACGAGGGGGATGTCGGGGAGCAGCGCTGCGGCCCTGCGTACGGACGCGTTGGAGACGCCCGACACGGCGACCGGGCGGTGCCCGGCGAGCTGCAGCGAGGCGGCGAGGGCAGGGCCGACCCGTCCCGCGCCGACGACGCCGACGGTGAGACGGGCAGGGCGGTCCCTCGCGTCGAGGGATTCCTTGGAAACTGATGCGTTCACGCGGCGATGGCCTTCCGTTCCAGTCCGCGGGGGGTACCGGACGATTCCTCTGCATGCTACGCCAGCGTTTCGCCTCACCCCCCGACCGTCCACAGCCTGTGGATAACTTTCCGCGACGAGGGATCCCCGGATGGGTGGTGTCAGCGCTCCGGGCGATGATCGTCCCACGGGAGACACCGATGCCGTACGCCACGGATGTGCTGGACGAGGCGTCGGGGCGGCAGGCGGAGGAGACGGGGGTGACGCTGGTTCGCGGCTCCGGCGTGACCGCCAGGACTCTCGTTCACCAGGTCACGGTGGCAGCGCCGGGGCTGGAGTGGACGGCCGGTGACGTACGGGAAGCGGTGGCGGAATTCGCGGCGCGGGCCGGGGAGCAGGCACCGCCTTCTCGGACTTCCCCGCCTTCTCAGGAGTAGGGCGGCGGTGCCCGGCCGCCCAGGCCAGGATGTGCCCGCGGACGGCGCGCAGGATCCGGTCGTTGCGGCCCGGGGCCCGCCGTCCGGGAGCGGGTCAGCCCGCCTGACCGCCGGCCCTGACAAGACCGGTCTCGTACGCGAGGACGACCACCTGGACGCGGTCGCGCAGGCCCAGTTTGGTGAGGATGCGGCCCACGTGGGTCTTCACTGTCGCTTCGGACAGCACCAGGCGGCCCGCGATCTCGCCGTTCGACAGACCCTGGGCGACCAGCATCATCACTTCGCGCTCACGCCCGGTCAGCTTCTCGACCTGCTGGTGCTGCGGCTCCTTCCTGCCGCTCGGAAGCATCGACGAGAACCGGTCGAGGAGCCTTCGGGTCGTGGACGGGGCCACGACGGCGTCGCCGCTGTGCACCGCGCGGATGGCGGAGAGCAGTTCGCCCGGCGGCACGTCCTTGAGCAAGAAACCGCCGGCGCCCGCCTTCAGACCGGAGAAGGCGTACTCGTCCAGGTCGAACGTGGTCAGGATCAGCACCTTGGGCGGATCGGTCTGCGCGCAGATACGCCGGGTCGCCTCGACGCCGTCCAGCCTTGGCATGCGTACGTCCATCAGCACGACGTCGACGGCGGTGGAGCGAAGGATCTCGATCGCCTCGGCGCCGTCGCCCGCCTCCGCGACGACATCCATGTCCGGCTGGGCGGCGAGCACCATCCGGAAGCCGGTGCGCAGCAGCACCTGGTCGTCGACGAGCATCACTCGGATCGCCATGCGGTGTCCTGTCCTTCCTTCGTTCACTGACTGGCCGACTTGAGGGGGAGCAGCGCGCTGATCCGGAAGCCGCCGCCCTGGCGCGGGCCGGCGTCCAGCGTGCCGCCGACCATGCCGACCCGCTCCCGCATCCCGATCATCCCGTGTCCGGCGCCGTCGGCGCCGCCGTCCTCGTAGAGCTCGTGCGGGGCCCCGCGGCCGTCGTCCTCGACGAGCAGGCCGAGCCCGTCGTCGAAGTAGACCAGCCTTACGCTCGCACCGGCGTCGGGGCCCCCGTGCTTGCGGGTGTTGGTGAGGGCCTCCTGGACGATGCGGTACGCGGTCAGCTCGACCCCGCTCGGCAGCGGCCGTGGAGTGCCCTCGATCTTGAAGTCCACCGCGAGGCCGGTCTCCCTGACCTTGCCGACGAGCTCCTCGATCTGCCCGACGTCGGGCTGGGGGACGTACTCCCCGCTCTCCTCGGAATCGCCGGTCCTGAGCACCCCGAGCAGCCGCCGCATCTCGGCGAGCGCCTGGCGGCCGGTGCCCGAGATGGTCTCCAGCGCCTGCCGGGCCTGATCCGGGGACGAGTCCATGACATATGCGGCACCGTCGGCCTGCACCACCATCACCGAGACGTTGTGCGCGACGACGTCGTGCAGTTCACGGGCGATACGGGCCCGCTCGGCGGCCACCGCGACCTTCGACTGCGCCTCCCGCTCCCGCTCCAGCCGGGCGGCCCGCTCCTCCAGCTGACTGAAGTAGGCCCGGCGGGTGCGTATGGAGTCGCCGAGGACCCAGGCCAGGACGAAGGGCACGGTCATCACGACGACGTAGAAGACCGCCTCGCCCCAGCCGCCCCTCGGTGCGTCGTCGGACCAGCGCAGCCGCGAGAGCCCCGCAGCGCACAGACTGCACCCGAGGGCGAGCCGGGACGCCCAGCGCTCCCCCACCGTGGCCACGGTGTACGTGATCACCAGCATGGCGAAGTCGGCCGCGTCGGGCCGCACTCCCAACAGCAGCTGGGCGAGCCCCATCAGGATCGCGAGCAGCAGCATCTTCTCCGGCAGGCGCCGGCGCAGGGCGACCACGACGGCCAGGCCGACGGCGATCGGGACCGCGGCGACGCGCTCCCGCCCGCTGCCGTCCTGGCCGGCCACGATGGACACGCCGGAGAACCCGAGGAGCAGGACAGCCCAGAGGATGTCGACGCCCGTCGGGTGTCTGCGGATGAAATCGTAGAAGCGCTGCACATTACCCAGCGTAGGGACAGCATCTCGGTGCCCGGGTCAGCCGAAGGGTCGATCCGGGTCAAGGGACCCTACTCCCCAAGGTGGAGACTTACCTCTGTGACGCATGACTGGTGCCGCTGGCGGGAAGCCGCCGAGACCGCTTTGTACGGGGAAGAGGGCTTCTACCGGCGCCCGGAGGGTCCTGCGGGTCATTTCCGCACCTCGGTGCACGCCTCCCCGCTGTTCGCCACGGCCGTCGCCCGGCTGCTGGCCGGCACCGCCCGGGAGCTGGGCGCGGACTCGGTCGCCCTGGTCGACATGGGGGCGGGCCGCGGCGAGCTGCTGACGGGGGTGCTGGCGGCGCTGCGGACCGGGGCCGCTCCTGGCCTCGCCGTACGGGCGTACGCCGTGGAGCTCGCCCCGCGCCCGCCGGGCCTGGACCCGGACATCGAGTGGTGCGCGGAGCCGCCGCGGGGCGTGCGGGGGCTGCTGTTCGCCAACGAATGGCTGGACAACGTACCCACGGACATCGCCGAGGCCGACGCGGACGGGGTGCCCCGCTACGTCCTCGTACGCGGGGCCGACGGCGCCGAGCGGCTGGGCGATCCGGTGACCGGTGAGGACGCCCGGTGGCTGAGCCGCTGGTGGCCGCTGTCCACGCCCGGCGACCGCGCGGAGATCGGCAGGCCACGCGACGAGGCCTGGGCCGGGGCCGTCGCGACGCTGGCCGGCGGAAGGGCGGTGGCCGTGGACTACGCGCATGTACGGGCCTCGAGGCCGCCGTTCGGGACGCTGACCGGATTCCGGGGAGGCCGTGAGGTGGCGCCCGTGCCCGACGGGAGCCGCGACCTGACCTCGCACGTGGCCCTGGACGCCTGCGCGGCGGCGGTGGGCGGCGAGACCGAACTCCTGGACCAGCGGACGGCACTGGCGGACCTGGGCATCAGCGGCGGACGTCCGCCGCTGGCGCAGGCCTCGGCCGACCCCGCCGGCTACGTACGGGCGCTGGCCTCGGCCGGGGAGGCGGCGGAGCTCACGGCGCGGGGCGGGCTGGGCGACTTCGGCTGGCTGCGGCATCGGGTCCCGGACCGCGCGGAGGGATGAGGAGGGATACTGTCCCGCATGACGGAGACGACGATCGGCATCGGCGGCGCGGCGGAGAGCACCGACATGGTGCTGAACATCGGTCCGCAGCACCCCTCCACCCACGGCGTCCTCCGCCTTCGGCTCGTCCTGGACGGCGAGCGGATCCAGCAGGCCGAGCCCGTCATCGGCTATATGCACAGGGGCGCCGAGAAGCTCTTCGAAGCCAGGGACTACCGGCAGATCATCATGCTCGCCAATCGCCACGACTGGCTGTCGGCGTTCTCCAACGAGCTCGGGGTCGTCATGGCCGTCGAGCGGATGCTGGGCATGGAGGTCCCCGAGCGCGCCGTCTGGACGAGGACGCTGCTGGCGGAGCTGAACCGCGTCCTGAACCATCTGATGTTCCTCGGCTCCTACCCCCTCGAACTCGGCGGGATCACCCCGATGTTCCACGCGTTCCGGGAGCGCGAGGAGCTCCAGGCCGCGATGGAGGAGGTCTCGGGCGGCCGGATGCACTACATGTTCAACCGGGTCGGCGGCCTCAAGGAGGACCTGCCCGCGGGTTGGCTCGGCCGGGCCAGGGACGCCGTGGCGTCCGTGCGCTCACGGATGGACGTGTACGACCGGCTGGTGCTCGGCAACGAGATCTTCCGGGGCCGCACCCGCGGGGTGGGCGTGCTGTCCGCCGCGGCCGTGCACGCCTACGGGGTGTCGGGGCCGATCGCCCGTGCCTCCGGGGTCGACTTCGACCTGCGGCGCGACGAGCCGTATCTCGCGTACGGGGAGCTGCGGGACACCCTTGAGGTCGTCACCAGGACCGAGGGCGACTGCCTGGCCCGCTTCGAGTGCCTGCTGGAGCAGACGCACAACGCCCTGGACCTCGCCGACGCCTGCCTGGACCGGATGGCCGACCTGGCGCCCGGGCCCATCAACCAACGGCTGCCCAAGGTGCTGAAGGCGCCGGAGGGCCACACCTACGCGTGGACCGAGAACCCGCTGGGCGTGAACGGCTACTACCTGGTCTCCACGGGCGAGAAGACCCCGTACCGGCTGAAGCTGCGCTCCGCCTCGTTCAACAACATCCAGGCACTCACCGAGCTGCTGCCCGGCACGCTCGTCTCCGACATGGTGGCGATCCTGGGCTCGCTCTTCTTCGTCGTCGGAGACATCGACAAGTAGGGCCTCCGGCGGGCGGGTACCCGCCCGGGCAGACCCTGGGAGCGGGGCCGCCGGCTACTACGAGATCGCGCTGCGCAGCTCGACGACGTCCAGCTGCTCGGTGTCGTCGTGCGCCGTGAGGTCGATGACCTTGCCTACGGCGCGGTTCTCGGCCGTGCCCGTGCGGTGTGCGGCCAGTGCCTCCTCGCCCACCACGTCCGCGAGGTCCTCGTTCTGCACGGACTCGATCGCGGCGCTCGCCTTCTGCGCGCCGAAGAAGTCGAAGCTTCCCTGCGGCATCAGCTGACGGCGCGCGGCGTCGTACGGCGCGACGGCCGATGCCGCGGGCACGGCGCGGGGCGTGTGCACGGCGGGGGACAACTGCGGTGCGGGGAGGGCGGCCTGGGCGCGGCGGTGCTGGGGGTCACCCGCTCCGGAGACCGCCTCGTGCTTCCCCGCCGGGCCGTCGCCCTCCGCGTCCCGCTCCGCCGACCGCTCGGCGATGTCGCGCTGCCGGGCCGACTCGGCCGTGCGGCGCGCCTCCTGGAGGGCGGCGTTGCGGGGCAGCTCCTGCAGGGCCTGGGCGGCACGCTGATAGGCGCCGGGCGTCGGCGTGGACCTGGCGGGCAGCAGCTCGCGCGGCGCGGACGCCTCGATGGCCAGCTGCCTGCGGCCCTCAAGCGCGCTGGCACGCTCCGTCTCGGCGTTGGCGTACCGGCGCAGCAGCGCGGCGTGTTCACCCCGCAGGCCGGCGAGCTCCACACGCTTGCGGCGCAGCTTGGTCTCCAGCCGGGTGCGCAGCTCCCTTGATTCCTCGAGGTCCGCCTCGAGTTCGGCTATGCGCTCCTCGGTCTTCCACTCGTCGCTCGCCCTGGCCCGGGTCAGCTCGGCGACACGCAGTCCGGCCGCGCGGTCCCAGCCGCGCATCAGACAGCCACCGGTGACGGCGGCTGCCGCTGTCACGGCCACCAGGGCGCGCAGCGGCAGGGGTTCCGCGAGGAGCCAGGCACCGGCGGCACAGACGACCGGCACTCCGGCCACCACAGCGGGGGGCAGGATTCTGTGGAGGGGCGGTGAATGGCGGTGACGTCCTCGTGGCATGGCTCGAAATTTACCGTGCGTACGGGTCACTTGGGAGGCCGCCCGGCAATCTGTTCCCCGCCGGTTACCTCGCGGCGTCCCGCGCGGCCCCCCGAGTGGCCCTCCCGTACGTCCTTCTACTTCTTGATCAGGCCCTTCGACCGGAGATAGTCACCGGCCGCGTCGGAGGGCTTGGCGCGCTCCGCGTCGACCTTGCGGTTCAGTTCCGCGAGGTCCTCCGTGGTGAGTACGTCGGTGAGCTTTCCGAGCGCCTCCGCGATCTCAGGCGCGCCCGCTTCCTTCGCGTTGAGCACCGGAACGACGTTGTCCGCATTCTGCAGCTTCTTGTCGTCCTCCAGGAACACCAGCCCGTAGGAGTCGAGTACCGCGTCCGTGGTGGTCGTGAGGACCAGCTGGTCCTTGCCGTCCTTCACGGCCTGCTTGGACTGCGGGGTGCCGACGCCCTTGGGGTCGATCCCGGAGACGTCGATGCCGTACGTCGTCTTCAGCCCGGGCGCGCAGAACGGGCGCACCTCGCACTCGTCGCCCGCCGCGATCTTGACCTTGATCTTCGAGCTGCCGAGATCGGAAAGGGTCGTGAGGCTGTTCTTGTCGGCGAATTCCTTCGAGACCGCGAAGGCGTTCTGGTCGACCGCCTTCCCGACCGGAAGGACCTTCAGTCCGAGCGGGGTGGCGAGCTTCTCCAGAGCGGTGACGGTCGCCTTCACGTCGCCCGATGCGACCGGTGCCTTCTCCGCCTCCTTCGCGCCGTTGACCTTGGCGTTGAGGAATTCCGCGAGGGTCGCCGCGTATTCCGGGACGACGTCGATCTCGCCCTTCTCCAGCGAGGGCTCGTACAGTTCGCGGTTCTTCACCGTGGTGACCGACGTGTCGTAACCGGCGCCGCCCAGGACCTGGGCGTACAGCTCGGCGAGCACCTTGGACTCGGTGAAGCCGGCGGCGCCCACGACGAGCGAGCCCTTCTTGGAGCCGGCGTCGGCACCCGTGTCCGAGCCGCCCTTGTCCTTCTCCAGGCTGTCGCCGCCGCACGCGGCGAGCGACCCTGCCAGCGCGACCGCGCCGATGACCGCACCCGCTATGCGCGAGGTCCTGCTCATGTTGTTCTCCGTCCGCGAAAAATGGTGTGCACAGTCCGAAAAGTCAGCGCGTTCATACGGTCCGGCGGCGGCGCAGGGGCGACAGCAGCCGGTCGAGCACCACCAGGACGCCCTCCACCACCAGCGCCAGGAGGGCGACCAGCACGGCGCCCGCGAAGACCTGCGGGGTGTCGTAGGTGTTGAATCCGGCGGTGATGATCCGGCCCAGCCCACCGAGGCCGACCATCGCCGCGATCGAGGCGGTGGCGATCACCTGGACCGCGGCGGACCGGAGGCCGGTCATGATCATCGGGTAGGCGAGCGGAAGCTCGACCCTGGCGAACAGCTGCGCGCCGGACATCCCCATGCCGCGCGCGGCCTCCACCACCGAGCGGTCCACCTCCGTCATCCCGACGTAGGCGTTGGTCAGCAGCGGGGGCACGGCGAACAGGACCAGCGCGATGACCGTGGGCAGATAGCCGGAGTTACGCAGGGGCGTCATCATGAACAGCGCCAGCACCGCGAACACCGGGACCGCGCGGCCCACGTTGGAGATGTTGACGGCGAGCCCGCCCCCCTTGCCCACATGCCCGAGATACAGCGCGACCGGCAGGGCGATGAGGCAGGCCACCGCGAGGGCGATCCCGCTGACGTACAGATGCTCGGCCAGCCGGTGTCCCGCCCCGCCGTCCCCCGACCAGTTGGCGCCGGTGGTGAGCCAGCTCCATGCCTCCCCGATGACTCCCATGGCTCAGACCGCCTCCGTCTTCGCGATGCCCGCCCCGGCGGATGCCCCGGCGGGCGTCCGTATCCGGGTCCAGGGCGTGAGCAGGCGTTGCACACCGAGCAGGAGCAGGTCCGCGGTTACCGCGAGGAGCACGCAGAGCACGGACGCGGTGAGCACTTGGGCCTTGAAGAAGCTGGGCAGCGCGTCCTCGATGAGATTGCCGAGGCCGCCCTTGCCGACGAGCGAGCCGACCGTGGTCAGCGCGACCGTCGACACCGTGGCGATCCGCAGCCCGGCCATGAGCGCGGGCAGCGCGAGGGGGAGCTCGACCTCCCAGAGAAGCCTGACCGGGCCGTATCCCATGCCCTCGGCGGCCTCCCTGGCCTCCTGCGGGACCGCTTCGAGACCCGCCAGGATGTTGCGCACGAGAATGGTCAGCGAATAGAGCACCAGGCCGGTGACGACGAGCGCCGCCGAAAGGCCGAAGAGCGGCAGCAGCAGCGAGAACATCGCCAGCGAGGGCACGGTGTAGAGCACGGTCGTCAGACCCAGCACCGGGCCCGCGAAATGCCGGCCGCGGCGGGCGAGCAGCGCGAGCGGGAATGCCACCACGAGCCCTATCAGCACGGAAACCACCGTGATCCAGATGTGCTGGACGGTCGCATCGGCCAACTCATGGCTGCGGGAGCGCAGATACTCTCCGCAGATCCAGTCGTTCGCCACCAGGCAGTTCTGCTCGGCCACCCGCCCCCACCTCCTGTTTGCCCTCGCGATGCCGTCCCGGATCCGGTCCTGGGAGACCCTATCCTCGACCACCGACAATCGCCGAGGCTGTCTTATTCCGGCAACATGGCCTTCACATAACCCGCGTCACAATGGGGAATCATGATCCGTTTCGAGCACGTCACCAAGCGGTACGCGGACGGCACCACAGCCGTCGACGACCTTTCGTTCGAGGTCGCCGAGGGTGAACTGGTCACGCTCGTCGGGCCTTCCGGCTGCGGCAAGACGACCACCATGAAAATGGTGAACCGGCTGACCGAACCGACCGAGGGCCGGATATTCCTCGACGGGGACGACATATCCGCCATCGACCCGGTCCAGCTCCGGCGCCGTATCGGCTATGTGATCCAGCAGGTCGGACTCTTCCCGCACAAGACGGTCCTGGAGAACACGGCGACCGTTCCCCATCTCCTCGGCTGGGGGCGCGAAAAGGGCAAGCGCCGCGCCGCCGAACTGCTGGATCTCGTCGGACTCGACCCGTCCGTCTACGGCGGCCGCTATCCCGAGCAGCTTTCCGGCGGCCAGCGTCAACGCGTCGGTGTGGCAAGGGCGCTGGCCGCCGATCCGCCGGTCCTGCTGATGGACGAGCCGTTCGGCGCGGTCGATCCGGTCGTGCGGGAGAGGCTCCAGAACGAATTCCTGAAGCTGCAGGCCCAGGTCCGCAAGACCGTGCTCTTCGTCACCCATGACATCGAGGAGGCCGTCCGGCTCGGCGACCGGATCGCCGTGTACGGGCAGGGCCGCATCGAGCAGTTCGACACCCCGGCCACGGTGCTCGGCGCCCCGGCGACCGGATACGTCGCCGACTTCGTCGGAGCGGACCGCGGCCTGAAGCGGCTCTCGGTCACGCCGGTGGAGGAGAGCGACCTGGACCAGCCGCCGGTCGTCCATCTCGACGACCCGCTGTCGATGGCGACCGAGCGGCTGCGGGCCGAGGGAGCACGCTGGGCGGTCGTACTCGACGGCCAGGACAATCTGCACGGCTGGATCCCGGCGGACGAAGGGGCGGCGGCCAAGGGCACGGTCCGTGAACACGCCCGGCGCATGGAGGCGTGGCTTCCGCTCGGCGCGCCCCTCAAGCAGGCCTTCGCCACGATGCTGCAGCACGACGCGGGCTGGATCGCCGTCATCGACGAGGAGGCCACCGGCCGCTTCCTGGGCGTGCTCACCCCGGCCCGCCTCCATGAGGCGCTGCGCCGCTCGATTGACGCGGACGCCCAGGACGTACCGCGCGCCGAGGTCGCCGTGGAGACCGTGGCGGGCGTCGGCACCCCATGAGCGGCGTGTGCGCGCCGGGCGGGGTGTCCTCGGCACGGCCTAGTCTGAAGGCATGAGTACGTTGCGAGGGCGGGGCACGGTGCGGGGTCTCCCGGCGTGGGACCGCTGTGCGGTCATGGGGGTCGTCAACGTGACGCCCGACTCCTTCTCCGACGGAGGCCACTGGTTCGACACCACGGCGGCGATCAAGCACGGCCTCGGGCTGATGGCCGAAGGTGCGGATCTGATCGACGTCGGCGGCGAGTCGACCCGCCCGGGCGCCAGCAGGGTGGACGAGGCCGAGGAGCTGCGGCGGGTGATCCCCGTCGTGCGGGGGCTGGCCTCCGAGGGGGTCACCGTCTCCGTGGACACCATGCGGGCCGGTGTCGCCGAACGGTCCGTCGCCGCCGGCGCCGTCCTGGTCAACGACGTGAGCGGCGGCCTCGCCGACCCGGGCATGATCCCGGTCGTGGCCGACGCGGGAGTGCCGTTCGTCGTCATGCACTGGCGCGGTTTCAGCGAGTCGATGAACAGCCGCGCGGTGTACGGGGACGTCGTCGGCGAAGTCGTCGCGGAGCTCCGGGAGCGCATGGACGCCGTGGCCGAGGGCGGGGTGGACCCCGAGAAGCTGGTGATCGACCCGGGGCTCGGCTTCGCCAAGAACGCGGCCCAGGACCTCACGCTGGTCGCGCACCTGGACCGGCTGCACGACCTGGGCAGGCCCCTGCTGGTCGCCGCCTCCCGCAAGAGGTTCCTCGGCCAGGTGCTGGCCGGCGAGGACGCGGTCCCGCCACCCGCGCGTGAACGCGACGCGGCGACGGCCGCGGTCTCCGCGCTCTCCGCCGCCGCGGGCGCCTGGGCGGTCCGGGTGCACGCGGTACGGCCCACGGCGGACGCGGTGCGGGTCGCCCGCGCCGTCGAGGGAGCCGCGTGAGCGCCGCCCGCGACGAGCACGAGGAGGCCGCGGCCGACATCGCGGCGGTCGAACAGGCCAACACCGCCTTCTACGAGGCGATGGAGCGCGGCGATTTCGACGAGCTCTCCGGTCTGTGGCTGCCCGGCGAGGACCTCACCGTGTCCTGCGTCCACCCTGGCTGGCCGGTGCTCACCGGCCGGGGCGAGGTGCTGCGGAGCTATGCGCTGATCATGGCGAACACCGAGTACATCCAGTTCTTCCTGACCGATGTCGGCGTCTCGATGACCGGCGACACCGCTCTGGTGACCTGCACCGAGAACATCCTCAGCGGTGGCCCGGCCGAGGAGGGCAACGCGCTCGGCCCGCTCGTCGGCCAGCTCGTCGTCGCCACCAATGTGTTCCGGCGCACACCGGAGGGCTGGAAGCTCTGGTCCCACCACGGCTCGCCCGTACTGGCCGAAACCGGTGGGGAAGAGGACGAAGAGCCGACCGCCTGAGCGGACGGCGAGGGTCGCGGGGATTGGCTCCCCCGATCACTGGGTATACGCGGCTACCAACCCCCTGCCGGGCCGGTCCGCGCCCCCGCGGGCGGGCGCTGTCTGTGCTCGCGGGTAGATTCGAATACGGCACCTGCGCCGCCCGCACGCGGCCAGGTGCTCCAGAGACGACAAACAGCAGGAGTGATTCGCGTGGATCGTGTCGCGCTGCGCGGCCTCAAGGCCCGTGGATACCACGGTGTCTTCCCCCGGGAACGGGCAGAGGGTCAGACCTTCATCGTGGACCTGGTGCTCGGACTCGACACCCGCCCCGCGGCAGCCGCCGACGACCTGTCGAAGACCGTTCACTACGGCGTGGTCGCGGAGGAGGTCGCCGACGTCGTCAAGGGTGAGCCCGTCGATCTGATCGAGACCCTCGCGGAACGCATCGCGCAGCAGTGCCTCAAGCACGAGGGAGTAGAGGAGGTCGAGGTCGTCGTCCACAAGCCGGACGCCCCGATCACCGTCCCCTTCGACGACGTGACCATCACCATCACCCGGAGCCGAGCATGACTGCATTTCACACCGAGGGGCAGAGCGACCCGACCGTACAGCCGGTTCCCGCCGCAGTGGTCGAGCAGGTCGACGCGGCAGACGTCACCCTCTCCAACCCGAAACGAGCCGTGATCTCCCTCGGCTCCAATCTCGGCAACCGGCTGGAGACCCTCCAGGGCGCCATCGATGCCCTGGAGGACACCCCCGGCCTCCGGGTCAAGGCGGTCTCCCCGGTCTACGAGACGGCGCCCTGGGGCGTCGAGCCCGGCTCCCAGCCCTCGTACTTCAACGCGGTGATCGTCGTGAAGACGACCCTGCCGCCCTCCTCCCTGCTGGAGCGCGGCCAGGCCATCGAGGAGGCCTTCGACCGGGTCCGCGAGGAGCGCTGGGGACCGCGCACCATCGACGTCGACATCGTGTCGTACGCCGAGGTGGTCTCCGACGACCCGCTGCTGACCCTCCCGCACCCCCGCGCCGGTGAGCGCGCCTTCGTTCTCGCCCCCTGGCACGACGTGGACCCGGAGGCCCAGCTCCCCGGTTCGGGCCCGGTCGCCGACCTGCTGGCCGGTGTCGGCCGCGAGGGCGTGCTTCCCCGGCCCGACCTGGAACTCCGCCTCCCCGAGTAGTCGTTAGGCTCAAGGACGACCGGTCACGGACCAACGACGCGTCCGACGGCACGGGCGACCCATGACGGGCAACGGCGACGAAGGGCGGCACTCTCGGTGAAGCAACTACGGCTCGGGCTCCTGGCCGGACTCTTCGCCGGAGCCGGCGTGCTGTCCTGGGGCGCTGCCCGCCTCTGGGACGCCCTGGGGACGCTGCCCAGCGTGCCGCTCGCGGCGCCCGTGGTGCTGGCCGTGATCGCCGTCGTGCTGCTGGCCACGGCCCTGTCGATCCGGTCGAGGCTTCGCGCGCAGCGGGAGCGGCGCCCCGGAGCGAAGGGCGTGGAGCCGATGATGGCGGCGCGCGCCGTGGTCTTCGGCCAGGCGAGCGCGCTCGTCGCCGCACTCGTCGCGGGGATGTACGGCGGCACGGGCGTCTTCCTGCTCGGCTCCCTCGACATCCCGCCCCGGCGGGACCAGGCGATCTACGCCGGCTTCGCCGTGCTGGCCGGCGTCGCGGTCGTCGCCGCGGCCTTCTTCGTCGAGCGTGTCTGCAAGCTCCCGGACGACGGGGACGACGACGGGAACACCGCCCGGGCCGCCTGAGGGCCATCCTGCGGTGCCGCGCGCAACGCGCGTCAGTCGGAGGAGGACACCGGGTTCTCGATCAGGGTGACCCGGTTGCCGTCGGGGTCATGGACCGCGGAGAACCGCACACCGCGCGCGCCCGGCTGGATCTCTCCGGCCGTGATCCCCCGGTCCGCGAGATCCGAGAGCGCCCGGTCCAGATCATCGACCACCAGATTCACCAGCGCCCCACCCGCCTGCTCGGGCGACTCGAAGACCTGGAGCCAGCCGGACGGGGAGATGTGCCAGTCGGCGAGCCCGTCCATCGGCCGCGCGTCGGCCGGACGGCCCAGAAGCCGCTCGTACCACTCCACCGCCGGCTCGACGGCCATCACGGGCGCTACGGCGAGCACATGGGTGAATGCCATGGGGGCTTCCTCTCCTGGCGGATCCGGCTCGGCGCCGGACCGCTCTCAGCGTGCCATGACGAGGCTCATCGCCTCGGCTCGCGTGGCCGGGTCGCGCAGCTGCCCACGGACCGCGGACGTAATCGTCTTGGCTCCGGGTTTGCGGATGCCCCGCATCGACATGCACATGTGCTCGCACTCGATGACGACCATGACGCCGCGTGGTTCCAGGATCGCCATCAGGGAGTCGGCGATCTGCGTGGTGAGCCGCTCCTGGACCTGCGGCCGCCGGGCGTAGACGTCGACCAGCCGTGCCAGCTTCGACAGCCCGGTGATCTTGCCGCTCGTCGCGGGGATGTAGCCGACGTGCGCGACACCGTGGAACGGCACCAGGTGATGCTCACAGGTACTGAACACCTCGATGTCCTTGACCAGCACCATCTCGTCGTGGCCGAGGTCGAACGTCGTCGTCAGGACGTCCTCGGGCTCCTGGTGGAGCCCGGCGAATATTTCCTGGTACGCACGCGCCACCCGGCCCGGGGTCTCCCGCAGCCCTTCGCGGTCGGGGTCCTCCCCCACGGCGATGAGCAGCTCCCGTACGGCCGACTCGGCCCGCTTCTCGTCGAATACGCCGATCGAGCCCTGCCCGTCGAGCGTCACCGGGTCGGTCATCTGTGCCTCGTTCCTCTGTGCAGTCGCATACGCGGACCCGCCGGGCCTCACGGAGATTCGAAAGGCTCGACGCAGGCATACGAAAAAGCCGCGCCCCCACAGGCTAGAACCTGGGGGGCGCGGCATCCATTCCGGGCCTGGTGGAGCCCCCGTGACAGGGGCCACACCGGGTCGGGCAGGGGCTAACTCTCGGGGCGGTCCTCGGGGAGCGCCTCCGTGGAGCCGCCGGTGTCCTTCGTCAGATCCGTCGGAGCGATCTCCGGAGTGCCCGAACCATTGGCGGAGCCGTTGGTGAGAGCGAGCTCCTTGGGGGAGAGCACGGGCGGACGCGTCGACGGGGCACGCCGGGCGGAACCGGTCCACGCCGGACGAGCCGGGCGCTTCACGATCGGGGCGAAGATCTCGGCGATCTGGTCCTTGCCGAGCGTCTCCTTCTCGAGAAGCTCTAGGACCAGGGCGTCGAGGATGTCGCGATTCTCTACGAGGATCTCCCACGCGTCGTTGTGCGCGGTCTCGATGAGCTTCTTGACCTCTTCGTCGACGAGCGCCGCGACCTCTTCCGAGTAGTCGCGCTGATGGCCCATCTCCCGGCCCACGAACGGCTCGCTGTTGTCTCCACCGAACTTGATGGCACCGAGGCGCTCGGTCATGCCGTACTGCGTGACCATCGAGCGGGCCGTCGCGGTGGCCTTCTCGATGTCGTTCGCAGCACCGGTCGTCGGGTCGTGGAAGACCAGCTCCTCGGCCGCGCGCCCGCCCAGCATGTATGCCAGCTGGTCGAGCATCTCGTTGCGCGTCGTGGAGTACTTGTCCTCTTCCGGGAGCACCATCGTGTAACCGAGGGCACGGCCGCGGGAGAGAATCGTGATCTTGTGGACCGGGTCCGACTGGGGTGAGGCCGCCGCGACCAGGGCGTGTCCGCCCTCGTGGTACGCGGTGATCTTCTTTTCCTTCTCGGACATGATCCGGGTCCGCTTCTGCGGACCCGCCACGACGCGGTCGATGGCCTCGTCGAGCATGTGGTTGTCGATCAGCTTCTTGTTGCTGCGCGCCGTCAGGAGCGCAGCCTCGTTCAGCACGTTCGACAGGTCCGCACCGGTGAAGCCGGGCGTACGACGGGCGACCGCGTTGAGGTCGACGTCCTCCGCTACCGGCTTGCCCTTCTGGTGCACCTTGAGGATCTCGAGGCGGCCCTGCATGTCCGGCCGGTCGACGGCGATCTGCCGGTCGAAGCGTCCGGGACGCAGCAGCGCCGGGTCCAGGATGTCCGGCCGGTTCGTGGCGGCGATCAGGATGACCCCGCCCTTCACGTCGAAGCCGTCCATCTCGACGAGCAGCTGGTTGAGCGTCTGCTCGCGCTCGTCGTGACCGCCGCCCATGCCGGCACCGCGGTGCCGTCCGACGGCGTCGATCTCGTCGACGAAGACGATCGCCGGGGCGTTCGCCTTGGCCTGCTCGAAGAGGTCACGCACACGGGAGGCACCGACACCGACGAACATCTCGACGAAGTCGGAACCGGAGATCGAGTAGAACGGCACGCCCGCCTCACCCGCGACGGCGCGGGCGAGCAGCGTCTTACCCGTACCGGGCGGCCCGTAGAGCAGGACGCCCTTGGGGATCTTGGCGCCGACGGCCTGGAACTTCGCCGGCTCCTGGAGGAATTCCTTGATCTCGTACAGTTCCTCGACGGCCTCGTCCGAGCCCGCCACGTCGGAGAACGTCGTCTTCGGCGTGTCCTTGGTGATCAGCTTGGCCTTGGACTTGCCGAACTGCATGACCTTGGAGCCGCCGCCCTGCATCTGATTCATCAGAAACAGGAACACGACCACGATCAGGACGAAGGGCAGCAGGGAGAGAAGGATCGAGACGAACGGGGACTGCTTCGACGGCGAGACGGTGTAACCCTTCTCGATGTCACCGCTCTCGAACTTCTTCTGCAGCGTGTCGGCGAGCTCGACACCCTGGTTGCCGATGTAGCTCGCCTGGAACTTGCTGCCGGACTCGCCCTGGAGCTTTTCCTTGTCCTTCAGCTCGATCTTCAGGATCTGTTCGTCACCGGTGGTGAGCTTGGCCTGCTCCACCTGGTTCTTACTGATCGCCTGGATCACCTTGCCGGTGTCCACCGTCTTGTAGCCGCCGGACGAGCCGACGACCTGCATCAACACGACCACGGCGAGGACGGCCAGCACGATCCACATGACCGGCCCACGGAAGTATCGCTTCACGTCCATCCATACGGAGCGAAGTCGCCCCGTCCCTCCTGCCCGTAGGTAAATGCTGCTGTGAGAAAAGAGTGTTCTTCGGACCGTACCCCAGCATCGTCACGCGTGACCGCAGGGGAGGTCCGACAAGCCTGTCTTCGAAGGCTCCAACGGCCCGAACGCCACAAGGGTTCCCGGGTGCCCGGCCGGGTTGTGCCGGCTTCTTGCGGGCGGCTGTCTCAGCCTCCGTAGACGTGAGGGGCGAGCGTACCGACGAAGGGGAGGTTGCGGTACCTCTCCCCGTAGTCCAGTCCGTAGCCGACGACGAACTCGTTGGGGATGTCGAAGCCGACCCACTTCACGTCGATCGCGACCTTGGCGGCGTCCGGCTTGCGGAGCAGCGTGCAGACCTCCAGGCTCGCGGGTTCGCGCGAGCCGAGGTTGGTCAGCAGCCAGGACAGCGTCAGACCGGAGTCGATGATGTCCTCGACGATCAGGACGTGCTTGCCCTTGATGTCGGTGTCGAGGTCCTTGAGGATCCGGACGACGCCCGAGGACTGCGTGCCGGCTCCGTACGACGAGACGGCCATCCAGTCCATGGTGACGGGAGTGGACAGCGCGCGGGCCAGATCCGCCATGACCATCACCGCGCCCTTGAGCACGCCGACGATGAGCAGGTCCTTGCCCGCGTACTCCGCGTCGATCTTCGCTGCCAGCTCGACGAGCTTCGCGTCGATCTCTTCCTTGGTGAGGAGCACCGACTCAAGGTCGGCACCCATGTCCTTCTCGTTCACCCGCGTCTCTTTCTCTGCCGCGACCGGCCGGACTGTTCCCCGGGCCTGACCGGCGTTTCGCCTGCACTTCAGCCGCTTGCGCTTCAGCTCTGCCGAATCACCAGTCTGCCACCCTGCCGTCGCACCTCGACGCGGCCGGGCAGGTTGATGGCGCCCTGACCCCGCCACCCGGTGATGAGCCGGTCGACTTCCTCGATGTGGCGGGCGAAGAGCGAGCCCGCGGGGGATCCTGCGTCGATCACGGCCCGGCGCAGCACCCGGCGGCGCACCGCGGGCGGCAGGACGGAGAGCTTGGCGCACTCCAGTCGTCCGGCGTCGTCGTACACCGAGCGCGCGGCCTCGGCGGCCCAGGTGTCGAGGGCGTCCGCATCGTCACGGGAGAGTTGCGCCGTGCGGGCGAGTGCTTCCACGACGCCTTTGCCCAGCGCCTTCTCCAGGGCGGGCAGGCCCTCGTGGCGCAGCCGGGAGCGGGTGTAGGCGGGGTCGATGTTGTGCGGGTCGTCCCAGACGGGGATCGACTGGACCAGGCAGGCCTTGCGGGCGGTCTGCCGGTCGAGCTGGAGGAACGGTCGGCGGTAGCGGCCTGCGGGGCCCGACGCGGCGGCCATCCCGGAGAGCGAGCGGATGCCCGAACCGCGGGCGAGCCCCAGCAGGACCGTCTCGGCCTGGTCGTCGCGCGTGTGGCCGAGGAGTACGGCGGCGGCGCCGTACCGCTCCGCAGCGGCGTCCAGGGCGGCGTAGCGGGCGTCACGGGCCGCGGCCTCGGGCCCGCCGTCGCGGCCGACCCGCACGGCGACGCACTCGACCGGGTCGAGCCGCATCTCGGCGAGGCGGGTGACGACGTCGTCGGCCCGGGGTCCGGAGCCGGGCTGGAGATTGTGGTCCACGGTGATGCCGCCGGCGCGGACGGGGAGTTTGCGGGACTCGAAGGCGAGGGCCGATGCGAGCGCCATGGAGTCCGCGCCCCCGGAGCAGGCGACGAGGACCAGCGGGGTGTCCGGCCGCTCGGGAAGCCCGGAACGCCGTCCTCCCGCCCCGGCTTCGGCGAACTCGGCGCGTCCGGCCTGTTCGGTGTGGCGGTTGTGCTCGGTGACGACGTCGTGGAGTACGCGGCGGACCGCGAGGCGTATCGCCGCGACCGCAGGATGGGGACCCATGTCCGGTGCCCTTCGGGTGAAGTTTTGGGGGTGCCTCGGAGCGCGCGGAACGGTTCCCGTCACTCAGAGTGCGTCGATGGTGACAGAGCCAAGCTGTTCATCGAGCATTGCACGCCTTCCCATGCCCCTACGGTCCCTCGGATGGGTGATTAGCGAGGCAATCCACTGCCGTCGGACCCGACAAGATCACGAATCTGCCTTACGGTGCACCCGCGCCACCCACTCCGCCGGCGCCGCGATCTCGGCCTTCGTGGGGAGGGTGTTGGGGGAGGTCCACACCCGGTTGAAGCCGTCCATACCGACCTCATCCACCACGGCCCGGACGAACTTCTCGCCGTCGCGGTACTGCCGCAGCTTGGCGTCGAGCCCCAGGAGTTTGCGCAGCGCCAGATCCAGACGGCTCGCGCCGCGCGCCCTGCGCTGCTGGAACTTCTCCCGGATCTCGGCGACGGAGGACACCACTTCTGGGCCCACCCCGTCCATCACGAAGTCCGCGTGCCCTTCGAGCAGGGACATCACGGCGGTGAGACGGCCCAGGATCTCGCGCTGGGTGGGGGTCTGGACGATCTCGACGAGGCCGTGCCCGCCGCCGTCGCCCTCCTCGCCCTCGGGGCGGTTGCCTCCCGAGAAGGCCTGCGCGGCCTCGCGGAGGCGTTCGAGCACGGTCATGGGGTCGACGTCGGTCTCGTCGAGGAACGACTGGATTTCGCCCTGCAGATGGTCGCGAAGCCAGGGGACCCCGGTGAACTGGGTGCGGTGCGTCTCCTCGTGGAGAGCCACCCAGAGCCTGAAGTCGTGCGGGTCGACGTCGAGTTCGCGTTCGACGTGGACGATGTTGGGTGCGACCAGCAGCAGCCTGCCGCCGCCCTTGGAGGACGCGGGCAGCTCCCGGGTGGCGGGGGCGAAGGTCTCGTACTGCCCGAGGACGCGGGACGACAGGAACGACAGCAGCATGCCCAGCTCGACGCCGGTCACCTTGCCGCCGACCGCGCCGAGCACGGCGTTGCCGGGGCCGCCCCCACGGCGGTCCTGCATCTTGCCGAGCAGCGGGCGCAGCAGCTCACGGAAGCCCGCGACATTGGCCCTGATCCAGCCGGCCCGGTCGACGACCAGGACCGGGGTGTCCTCGGGTTCGTGCCCGTCCGGGATCATCCGGGTGAACGAACGAACGTGCTCCTCCGAGGCCCTGGCATGCCGGCGGAGCTCCGCCACGACGGCGCGGGCCTCCTCGCGGCTGATCTCGGGACCCGGCCGCACGAGCCGGGTCGCTGTCGCGACCGCGAGATTCCAGTCGACCATCTCGGCACCACCGATGCTCGTCATGCGTCAACCGTACGTGAGGTGGCCGCTCCGTGGTGGGGTGTCAGCCGCTCACCGGGTGCCCCGGGTGAGCGCGGTGGCCAGGGCGTCGAGCGAGTCCTCCGCGTCGGCCGCCGATGTGGTGCCCGAGGCCAGGAAGGCGAACGCGAGCAGCCTGCCCTGTGCGTCGACCGTGGTTCCGGCGAGGGCGTTCACCCCGGTGAGGGTGCCCGTCTTGGCCCTGATCAGGCCGGTTGCCGGAGACGTCGCGGTGTAGCGCTCGCCGAGCGTGCCGCTGAAACCGGCGACCGGCAGTCCGGTGAGGACGGGACGCAGCTCCGGGTGGTCAGGTCCGGCTGCGAGCGCGAGCAGCCGGGCCAGCAGCCCCGCCGTCACCTTGTCCTCCCGGTCGAGACCACTGCCGTCCGCGAGCCGTGCGCCGCCCAGCGGCAGACCGAGCGCCTTCAGCCGGGCGGTCACCGCGCGACGACTCCCGGCGAAGGAGGCGGGCTCCCCCGCCTTCAGCGCGGTCTGCCGCGCCAGGGCCTCCGCGATGTCGTTGTCGCTGTTGGTCAACGCCCGCTCGACCAGCGCCGAGAGCGGCTTCGACAGGTGCGTCGCCACCGTCCTGCCCCCGGCCGGTGCCCGCCCGGACGCGGGGTCCGACCGGGTGGCGACACCCGCGTCGTCGAGGAGTCCCGCGAAGGTGCGCGCGGCGTCACCCGCCGGGTCGTCGCCGCGGGCGGCGGGCCCGTGGTCGCTCTTGTCGAGACGGCCCTCGTCGGTCATCAGCGCGCTGACGGGAGCGATGTTCTCGTTGGGGCCGATCGGGTGGAGCGCCGGACCCGAGTAGCGCGAGGTGTCGTACGCCAGTCGCAGGGACCCGGCGCCGGCCTCGCCCAGGGAGCGCGCCGTGTCGGAGGCCAGGGCGCGCAGGTCACCCTTGTCCAGGGTGGGGTCGCCGCCCCCGACGAGGGTCAGCGTCCGGGAGTCCGGGGACAGCGTGACCGTCGTCGGGATGCGGTGGGCGGGCCCGAGCGCGGAGAGCGCGGCGGCCGCGGTGGCGATCTTCACCGTGGACGCCGGGGTCATGGGGATCGCCGCGTCCCGTGCGTACACCTGCTCGCCGGTGGCCGCGTCGACGACCACCGCCGTGACGGAGCCGAGCGCGGGCGTGTCCAGCAGGGGCCCGAGGGCGGCCTCCAGGCTTCCGGCGCCCGCCGGGGCCTTCAGACCCGTCGTGGTGCCGAGCGCGCCGAGGACGGCGGGCGCGCTGGCGGCGGGCTCAGGCCCGCCGGGCCCGTCCCCTTCGTGATGTACGCCACCTGCGCGCTGCAGGACGACTGCCCGGTCCCGCTCGGCCTTACGCTGACCGGAGTCCCAGGGACCTGCCGCCAGGACGGCGCCGACGGCGACCACCAGGCCGAGCACCGCGGAGCCTGCGACGAGCCGGAGATCGTTCGGCCCGCTCCCGCGCTTCAGGTACTCCGGGGCTTTCCACCCGCGCCACCCGCCCCACCGGTCCAACGGTTCGTCGGTCGGTTTCTCCACCGGCTCGGCCACCGTTGACCAGCCCCTTTCGCGAGCACTCATCTGCGTGAGGGACACTTAACCACCAGTCGTATGTGTTGATCATGGAGGAGCCACCCGTGGAGTTCGACGTCGTTATCGAGATCCCGAAGGGTTCGCGGAACAAGTACGAGGTGGACCACGAGACCGGTCGGATCCGTCTGGACCGTCGACTCTTCACCTCGACCAGCTACCCGGCGGACTACGGTTTCGTCGAGAACACCCTCGGCGAGGACGGCGACCCGCTGGACGCGCTGGTCATCCTGGAGGAGCCGACGTTCCCCGGCTGCCTCATCAAGTGCCGCGCCATCGGCATGTTCCGGATGACCGACGAGGCCGGCGGCGACGACAAGCTGCTGTGCGTCCCGGCGTCCGACCCCCGGGTGGAGCACCTGCGCGACATCCACCACGTCTCGGAGTTCGACCGCCTGGAGATCCAGCACTTCTTCGAGGTCTACAAGGACCTGGAGCCGGGCAAGTCCGTCGAGGGCGCCGACTGGGTCGGCCGCACCGAGGCCGAGGCCGAGATCGAGGCGTCCCGCAAGCGCCTCGAAGCCCAGGGCGGGGCGCACTGACGTAACGAGCTCACCCACGGTTGTCAGCGGCGTCACGGCGTCCGCCCACAAGGCGGAACGGCGCGGATCACGGCGCATGGGGCCGACCGGCCCAGCGAGCCGTACGGACAACGGGCGGCGCACCTTCACCGGTGCGCCGCCCGTTGCGTGTGCGGCCCATGTCCGTGCCCATACTGGGCAGAAGCGCTCCCGGAAGGAGCATTCGAGGAGGTTCGAGGTCGAGTGGTGGCGGAACAGGGCGGTCCCGAGGACCAGAAGCCCCAGTCCGACGAGGCGCGCAGCGCCTTCGTCCCGCCGGCCGGTGTGGACCACCCGGCGGTTCCGTCCGAGGACGACCATCCGTCATCGGAATTCTCCCTTCCGTCCGGTCTGCACCCGGAGCCGCCCTCGTCGTCCGGCTCCGGCTCCGGTGCCCCTTCGGGGGCGGGAGGCGGGGCGGGTTCCGACGCGCTCTCCTCCGCCTTCGTCCCGCCGAGCGGGTACAACGCCCAGCATCAGCCGCCCGCGTTCACCCCCGCGCACGGCATTCCGATGGTGCGGCTGACGAAGGAAGCCCCGTGGCAGGACCGTATGCGCACGATGCTGCGGATGCCGGTGACGGAGCGTCCGGCGCCGGAGAGCGTGCAGCGGACCGACGACGCGGGCCCAGCGGTACCCCGCGTGCTCGACCTGACGCTGCGTATCGGGGAGCTGCTGCTCGCGGGCGGTGAGGGCGCCGAGGACGTCGAGGCGGCCATGTTCGCGGTGACGCGTTCCTACGGCCTCGACCGCAGCGAGCCGACGGTCACCTTCACCCTGCTGTCCATCTCGTACCAGCCGTCGCTGGTCGACGACCCCATCACGGCGAGCCGTACCGTACGCCGCCGGGGCACCGACTACACCCGGCTGGCGGCCGTGTTCCAGCTGATCGACGACATCACCACGGCCGAGCATGTCGAGGTCTCCTTGGAGGAGGCCTACCGGCGCCTGGCCGAGATCCGCCGTAACCGGCACCCCTACCCGGGCTGGGTGCTGACGGCCGCCGCCGGGCTGCTCGCCGGCTCGGCATCGGTGCTGGTCGGCGGTAACTTCCTGGTCTTCGTCGTGGCAGCGGCGGGCGCGATGCTCGGCGACCGGCTGGCCTGGCTCTGCGCCGGGCGCGGGCTGCCCGAGTTCTACCAGTTCACCGCCGCGGCCATGCCCCCGGCCGCGATGGGCATCCTGCTGACCCTCACCCATTCGACGGGCGTACGGCCCTCCGCGGTGATCACCGGTGGGCTGTTCGCGCTGCTGCCGGGGCGGGCACTCGTCGCAGGGGTACAGGACGGGCTGACCGGCTACTACCTCACCGCGGGGGCCCGGCTCCTGGAGGTCATGTACTTCTTCATCGGCATCGTGGCCGGTGTTCTGCTGATGCTCTATCTCGGCGTCCAGCTCGGCGCGGAGCTCAACCCGGAGGCCCGCTTCGTACCGAACAACCGGCCGGTGCTCCAGATCCTGGTGTCGATGACCCTGACGCTGGCCTTCGCCATCCTGCTCCAGCAGGAACGTTCCACCGTGCTGGCGGTGACCCTCAACGGGGGCGTGGCCTGGATCGTCTACGGGGCGATGGCCACCACCGGAAACATCTCGCCGGTGGCGGCGACGGCGGTGGCGGCCGGTCTGGTGGGGCTGTTCGGCCAGCTGTTCTCGCGCTACCGCTACACCTCGTCGCTGCCCTACATCACGGCCGCGATCGGCCCGCTGCTGCCCGGTTCCGCCACGTACTTCGGTCTTCTGGGTGTCGCGCAGAACGAGGTGGACACCGGGCTCACCTCGCTCTTCACCGCTGTCGCCACGGCGCTGGCCATCGCCATCGGGGTGAACCTCGGAAGCGAGATCTCGCGGCTGTTCATGCGGGTGCCGGGTGCCGTCGAGGGCCCGTCCCGCCGGGCGGCCAAGCGGACCCGCGGCTTCTGACCCGCGGCGTCCGACCCGCGGCTTCCGGCCCGCGACGGCGCCCCGGTCAGCGCCTGTTCTGCCAGCCGTACTGCCCCGGGTCCTCCTCCTGGCCGTCGCCGGGGGCTGCCGCGGGGCGGTCACCGAATTCGCCGTAGGGGCTGTTGCCGTTGCCGTACGGGGCACCCTGACCCGCGCCGTACGGGCCGGCCTGGCCGTACTGTCCGGCCTGGTGGTCGCCGTACTGGCCGCCCTGGCCGTTGCCGTACTGCCCGGCGCCGTACGGGGCGCCCTGACCCGCGCCGTACCGCGCGCCCTGGTCGCCGGCGTACTGCTGTCCCCCGTACTGGCCGTCCTGGCCCGCGCCGTACTGCCCCTGCGCGCCGTACCGGGGGTCGCCGTACTGGCCGCCGCCCTGCTGGGTGCCGTACTGAGAGCCGTACGGGGTCTCCTGGGCGCCGCCGTACTGCCCGCCCTGCTGCGCGCCGTACTGCTGGCCCTGCTGTGCGTCGTACTGCTGGCCGGCCTGACCGCTGCCGTACTGGGCGCCCTGACCGCCGTACTGCGCGTCGTACCGGCCGGGCTGATCGGTGCCGTACGGGCTGTCGTACCCGCCGCCGTCGTACGACGGCGGCGGGTCGCCGGTGTACCCGTAGGCGGCGGGGCCCTGGCCCTCGTCGTCCGTCCCCTGGGGGCCCGCCGCGGGGCCGCCGTCCGCGGAGCCCTGGCCGTCGCCCTGCCGCGCGGCTTCCTTCTTCGACCTGCTGCGGGCCCGAAGGAACTCGATCGCGATCGGCACCACGGAGATCAGCACGATCAGGATGAGGATCAGCTCGATGTGCTCGTGCACGAAGGCGATCTTGCCGAGGGCCGCACCGAGCAGCGTCACCCCGACGCCCCAGAGCACGCCTCCGATGATGTTGAACGTGAGGAAGGAGCGGTAGTTCATCCGGCTCACACCGGCGATGATCGGCGTGAACGTACGGACGATGGGCACGAAGCGCGCCAGCACGAGGGACTTCGGGCCGTACTTCTCGAAGAAGTCGTGGGCCTTCTCCACGTTCTCCTGCTTGAAGAGACGGGAGTCCGGGCGCCTGAAGAGCGACGGCCCCACCTTGCGCCCGAAGAGATAACCGGCCTGGTCACCGAGGATCGCCGCGAGGGCGACCAGCACACAGACCAGCCACAGGGGGGACTTCAGATCGCCCGTCGTCACCAGCAGACCCGTGGTGAACAGCAGGGAGTCACCGGGCAGGAAGAAGCCGATCAGCAGCCCCGACTCGGCGAACACGATGAGCAGGAGGCCCGGCAGCCCGAAGGTGTTGAGCAGGTAATCCGGGTCCAGCCAGCTCGGGCCTAGCGCAAGCGTATTCAAGGGTCCGGGCTCCAGGTTGGTCGGTGTGCGCGGCTGCGTGGCCGCCCCAAGCTATCAACGCTGCGGCGTACGCCTGGGTTCCACTGGCGTAGCCAAGGATGCGCGCGGGGCGAACCGGGGCAAAGCTTTGCGCAGGAGGAGGTGCCACGCCATGGGCATTGAGGACTACGGCGGCGGACAGACGCCGCAGGCGGACGTCCTGGTCGTCACCACGAACGACGCACCCGGCCATGAGGTGACACAGGTCATCGGCGAGGTGTTCGGACTCACAGTCCGCTCCCTGAGCGAGGCCGCGGACGTGGGTACCGAGGTCTGCGCCCACGGGACCGCTGCCGTGATCAACCGGTCCACGGACGACCAGAGCTGAGGAGCCCGTCCATGCCGCTTCACAAGGGTTCGCACGGCGGAACAGCTCCGTCCGACGAGCACCGCAGACTCGCCCTCAACCCGTTCTTCGGGGAGGCCGACCCGACCGCGCCGATGATCTCGGCGCCTCCGACGCACCAGCTGCCGGACGGCCCGCTGCCCCCGGCGACCGCCTACCGGCTCGTCCACGACGAGCTGATGCTCGACGGGAACTCCCGGCTCAATCTCGCGACCTTCGTCACCACCTGGATGGAGCCCCAGGCCGGTGTGCTGATGGGCGAGTGCCGGGACAAGAACATGATCGACAAGGACGAGTACCCGCGCACCGCCGAGCTGGAGCGGCGCTGTGTGGCGATGCTCGCCGACCTCTGGAACGCCCCCGACCCGGCGACCACGGTGGGCTGCTCGACCACCGGGTCGAGCGAGGCCTGCATGCTGGCGGGGATGGCGCTGAAGCGCCGCTGGTCCGCCAGGAACGCCGACCGCTATCCGGCGACCGCCCGGCCCAATCTGGTGATGGGCGTCAATGTGCAGGTCTGCTGGGAGAAGTTCTGCACATTCTGGGAGGTGGAGCCCCGTCAGGTCCCGATGGAGGGCGAGCGCTTCCATCTGGACCCACAGGCGGCCGCCGAGCTGTGCGACGAGAACACCATCGGCGTGGTCGGGATTCTGGGCTCCACCTTCGACGGTTCCTACGAGCCGATCGCCGAGCTGTGCGCGGCGCTGGACGATCTCCAGGAGCGCACCGGTCTCGACATCCCGGTCCATGTGGACGGCGCGTCCGGGGCGATGGTGGCGCCGTTCCTCGACCCCGATCTGGTGTGGGACTTCCGGCTCCCGAGGGTGTCCTCGATCAACACCTCGGGGCACAAGTACGGCCTGGTCTACCCGGGTGTGGGCTGGGCTCTGTGGCGTTCGCCGTCCGAGCTGCCCGAGGAGCTGGTCTTCCGGGTCAACTACCTGGGCGGTGACATGCCGACCTTCGCGCTGAACTTCTCCCGGCCCGGCGCGCAGGTGGTGGCGCAGTACTACACGTTCCTGAGACTGGGCCGGGAGGGTTACCGTGCCGTCCAGCAGGCGTCCAGGGACATCGCGCGGCGGCTGGCCACGGAGTTCGAGTCCCTGGACGACTTCAGGCTGCTGACCCGGGGCGACGAGCTCCCGGTGTTCGCCGTGACGATGACGCCCGAAGTGAAGGCGTACGACGTCTTCGACGTGTCGAGGCGGCTGCGGGAGCGCGGCTGGCTGGTGCCCGCCTACACCTTCCCCGCCAACCGCCAGGACCTCTCGGTGCTGCGCGTGGTCTGCCGCAACGGCTTCTCCTCGGATCTCGCGGAGCTGCTGCTGGACGACCTGCGCAGGCTCCTGCCCGAGCTGCGTGGACAGTCACATCCGTTGAACCGCGCGGCCTCGGTCCAGACGGCCTTCCACCACTGAGGCCCGGGGGGGAAAGCCGGAGGTCAGTGGCTGAGCCGCGCGAACCTGCGTACCGCCAGAGGGAAGAACACCGCGATCAGCGCCACAGGCCAGAGCACCGCGAGCGGTACGGCGTGTCCGGCGGCCCAGGAGACCGAGGCCGCACCCGGGTTGCCGAACAGGCCGCGCACCGCCGTCGCCGTGGCCGACATCGGGTTCCACTCGACGACCGCGCCCAGCGGGCCCGGCATCGACTCCGGCGAAGCGAAGACATTGGAGAGGAAGCCCACCGGCCAGACCAGGATCTGCACGGCCTGCACCATCTCCGGCCTGCCCGCCACCAGAGCGAGCTGGATGCCGATCCACAGCATCGCGAACCGCAGCAGGAGCAGCAGCCCGAGCGCGGCCAGTGCGGCGGCCGTGCCGTTGTGCCAGCGCCAGCCGAGGGCGTATCCGACTCCGGTCATCACGGCGAGCGCGGCCACCGACTGGAGCATGTCGGCGGCGCACCGCCCGACCAGGATCGCGCCCGGGACCATCGGCAGGGAACGGAACCGGTCGATGACGCCCTTGTTCAGGTCCTGGGTGACGGCCAGCATCGTGCCCTCGAGGCCGAAGGCCATGGTGAGCGCGAGCATGCCGGGCACGAGGAACTCGGTGTTGTCCCCGTCCACCCCGCTGCCGCCGCCGACCAGGTAGTTGAACATCAGGAGCAGCATCACCGGGAAGACCAGGCCGACGAGCACCTGGACCGGCCGCCGTGCCCAGTGCGCCAGTTCGCGCCGGGTCATCGTCCAGGAGTCGGCCAGGGCCCAGCCCACGCGTCCCGCTCCCGCCGTCGCCGTCGCCGTACTCATGCCGCCACCTCCGTGTCCGTGGGTACGCGGGCCCCTCCGTCGGCCTCTCCCTCACCGGAGCCGGTCCCGGCTCCTGTTCCGGCTCCGGCTCCGGTGAGGGAGAGGAACACCTCGTCGAGGGTGGGGCGGCGCACCGCGATGTCCTGTGCCTCGATGCCCGCCTCCTCCAGCGCCCGTACGGTCCTGGACAGGGCACGCATTCGGTCGGGGGCCGGTGCCCCGAGCAGCCGGCGGTCCGCGTCGACGGTCACCCCTTCGCCGAGCAGCGCGGCCGCTTCGTCCAGCCGGGCCGCGTCGCGGACGACCACATCGATGCGGTCACCGCCGACCATCGCCTTGAGCCGGTCGGCCGTGCCCTCCGCGATGACCCTGCCGTCGTCGATCACCGAGATCCGGTCGGCCAGCTGGTCCGCCTCCTCCAGATACTGCGTCGTCAGCAGGACGGTGGTGCCTCCGGCGGCCAGGGCCCGCACGGCGCTCCACACCTCGGCCCGTCCCCGCGGGTCGAGCCCGGTCGTGGGCTCGTCCAGGAAGAGCACCTCCGGGTCGGTGATCAGAGAGGCGGCGAGGTCGAGGCGGCGGCGCATACCGCCGCTGTACCGCGCGACCGGCTTGCGCCCGGTGTCCACGAGGCCGAACCGCTCCAGCAGCTCACCGGCCCGCAGGCCCGCCCGGCGTGCGCCCAGGTGGTGCAGCCGGCCGAACATCTCCAGGTTCTGCCGGCCGTCGAGCTCCTCGTCCACCGCCGCGTGCTGTCCGAGCAGCCCGATCCGCCGTCTGACCTCGGCGGCCTCCGACCGCACGTCGAACCCCGCGACCTCCGCCCGGCCCCCGTCATGCCGCAGCAGGGTCGTCAGGATCCGTACGGCTGTGGTCTTGCCCGCCCCGTTGGGGCCGAGCAGACCGTGGACCGTACCGCGGCGGACAGCCAGGTCGAGACCGACCAGGGCGCGTCTGCCTCCGCCTCCCCGTCCGCCTCCGTACCTCTTGCGCACGCCTTCGACGACGATCGCGTCGCTCACGTGGCCACCAACCCTTCCATCCATGTAGTCAAACTTGACTAGCAAGGTGAAGGTAGACCCGTCGATTCGATTCGTCAAACTTGATTAGTCGGAATCCCCCGGGTCCGCGACACCGGTGGCGTAGGGGTTGTGCTCCCCCTCGGCGAGCACCCCGACGAAGGGATCGCCCTCACCCGCGAAGGTGTACGCGCCCCCTTCGATCCGTGCGATCAGACCGCGGGTCCACTCCGCCCCCGCGTCCGCCGTGTGGACCCACATGTTCATGACCTCACCGATGTGCCCGAGCGCCTCCGGGCCGTCCGACGGTGTGTAGTGCTCCGTGACCGAGGCACGCCAGCCCTCGATGGCGGTGACCCGCTCGCGCAGGAGGGCCACCGCCTCGGCCCGCTCCAGGTCCACGATGAAACCGATGCCGGCCGAGAGCACGTCCACGCTCTGGTCGTACGAGGTCAGCGAGGCCCGCAGCAGCGAGAAGTACTCCTGGGTGCCACTGCCGGTGATCTCGTACTCGGTGCGCGGCGGGCCGCCCGCCGTGGACGGGGCGACCTCATGGGCGATGAGCAGTTCCTGCTTCGCCATCTGCTTGAGCGCGTGGTACACCGACCCCGGCTTGGCGTTGGACCACTCGTGGGCGCCCCAGTACTCCAGGTCGTTGCGCACCTGATAGCCGTGCGCGCGGCCGTGCTGGCGCACCGCGCCCAGGACCAGGAGCCGGATCGCCGACATACCACCCACCCTTTGTGGTCAACTTCGACCAGGGTAGCCCGCCTCTTCGATGACCAGGTCGAGGGCCTTCCGGCCGTCCAGCGCCTCGCGCAGCAGGTCGGCGTGGCCGGCGTGGCGCGCGGTCTCCTCGACGAGATGGACCAGCAGCCAGCGCATGGAGCAGCGTTCGTTCTCCGGGAACCAGGGCGCCGGGGGCAGCGGGAAGGTGTCGTTCATGCTGTCGACGTCGTTACGGATGAAGGACTCCGTCTCCGCGGCGACCTTCGCCCAGAATTCGAGCACCCGCGGGATCGTCTCGCCCTCCGTGAGCCGGAAGCCGTCGGCCCGGTGCTCCGCGGACCGCTCCCGCTCGTTCGGACGCTGCTGCGCCATCCGCAGCCAGCTCAGCTCCGTCTCGGCGACATGCTTCAGCAGCCCGGAGAGGGAGAGTTCACTGGCAACCGGGCGGCTCGCCGCCTGCTCCTCGGTGAGGCCGAGCACCGACCGCCGGATCGCGCCGCGCTGCGCCTCGACGAAGGCGAGGAGCGCGCCGCGCTCGTCGCCTGGAGCCTCTGCGGGAACGTGCGTGACCATGACGGGTGCCTCCGTGCCGATTGACTGCTTGCGCGGTCAACGTACGGGCCCATCAGGTCGAATTCCGGTCCCCGCCGGGCCGCGTCAGAAGGGAAAATCCGTTCGCCCGTGCTGTACGGAGATCCACTTCCGGGTGGTGAACGCCTCCACGGCGGCCTCGCCGTTCAGCCGGCCCATCCCTGACCTCTTCTCGCCCCCGAACGCGACCGCCGGGTCGTCCTGCACGGTCGCGCCGTTGACATGGAACATCCCGCCCCGGATGCGCCGGGCGAAGCGCACCCCGCGCTCGGCGTCCGCCGTGTGGACGGCGCCGCTCAGCCCGTAGGGGCTGTCGTTCACGACACGTACGGCGTCGTCCTCACCGTCGAAGGGCACCAGCAGCGCCACAGGGCCGAAGATCTCCTGCTCCAGCAGCGGTGACCCCTCGGGCAGCCCGGCCAGGACGGTCGGTTCGACGAGATTGCCGCGCGTACGGCCCCGTACCAGCGCGGTGGCACCGGCCTCGATCGCCCCGTCGACCAGCGCGGTGAGCGCCTCTGCGTGGAACGCGCTGACGACCGGCCCGATACGCGTGTCCGGGTCGTGCGGGTCCCCCGACACGAGGGCGGACACCGCGGCGGTGAACCGCGCGGTGAACTCCATCTCCACGGACCGGTCCACCAGGATGCGGTTGGCGGCCATGCTGACCTGCCCCTGGAACAGGAAGCGGCTGTAGACCGCCGCGCTGACCGCGTGGTCGAGGTCGGCGTCCTCCAGCACCACCAGGGCGCTGTTGCCGCTCAGTTCGAGGACGGTCCTCTTGAACAGCCCGGCCGCGACGGCGGCGACGTGGCGGCCGACCCGGTCCGAACCGGTGAACGCGATCAGCTTGGGCACGGGGTGCTCGATGAAGGAGTCGCCGATCTCGGCGCTGTCGGTGATCAGGACGTTCAGGAGTCCCGCGGGCAGACCCGCGTCCTCGAAGATCCGGGCGACCAGACCGCCACCGGCGATCGGGGCGTTCTGATGGGGCTTCACCACGGCGGCGTTACCGAGTGCGAGCGCGGGGGCGACGGTCTTCATCGTCACCAGGAAAGGGAAGTTGAAAGCGCTGATGACACCGACGACCCCGATGGGCAGCCGGTAGACCCGGTTCTCCTTGCCGTCGGCGACCGAGGGCAGCAGCTGGGCCGAGGCGCGCATCGTCTGCCCCGCGGCCTCACGCAGGAACTCCTGCGCGGCCCGCACCTCGAATTCGGCTCGCGCCCTGGTACCGCCGAGCTCGTCGATGATGAGCTCGGTAATTTCACCGGCACGCTCACCGACGAGACGCACGGCGTTCTCCAGCACGGCCCGCCGCTCATAAGCACCGGCTGCCGCCCATTTCCGCTGCGCGCGTTCGGCGGCCCGGTAGGCCAGGTCGACTTCCGCCGCGGTTGCCACGGTGATGGAGCAGAGTTTCTCGCCGTTGTAGGGATTGATATCAATGATGTCCCACGCACCGTTGCCGGTCAGCCACTCGCCGTCGATGTACTGGCGGGCCAGTTCACTGGGGAAGGACATGCAATCCCTTACTGCAGGCGCAGACTCCTGTCGGTAAGTCATCGTACTGGCGAATCAGGTCAGTTGGAGGAGTCCGCGGAGAAGATCCCGGCTCTCCTCGGGCCCGGGGCTGTCCTCATGCAGCCGGACCATGGCCTTTTCGTACTGGGCGACTTCTTCCGCCTTGTCCAGATAGAGGGCACTTGTCAGCTGCTCCAAATAGACAATGTCCGACAGATCGGATTCCGGAAAACGCAGCATCGTGAATGCCCCGCTCTCGCCGGCATGACCACCGAAGCTGAAGGGCATCACTTGGAGGGTGATGTTCGGCTGCTCCGACATATCGATCAGATGCCGCAATTGCGCACGCATCACCTCACGCCCGCCGTACGGACGGCGCAGCGCCGCCTCGTCGAGCACGGCGTGGAAGCGCGGGGCGCGCTCGGAGACGAGCGCCTTCTGCCGCGCCAGACGCAGCGCGACCCTGCGGTCGATCTCGGCCGCGGGAGCGCCGGGCATACCGCGCGCGACGACCGCCTGGGCGTACGCCTCGGTCTGCAACAACCCGTGGACGAACTGCACTTCATAGATCCGGATGAGCGATGCCGCCCCCTCCAGACCGATATACGTCTGGAACCAGCCGGGCAGCACATCGCCGTAACTGTGCCACCAGCCCGCCACGTTGGCCTCGCGGGCCAGGCCGAGGAGTGAATCCCGCTCCGCCTCGTCCGCGACTCCGTACAGCGTGAGCAGGTCCTCGACGTCCCTGGCCTTGAAGCTCACCCGTCCCAACTCCATGCGGCTGATCTTCGATTCGGAGGCACGGATGGAGTAGCCGGCCGCCTCACGGGTGATGCCGCGCGACTCACGCAGGCGCCTGAGCTGTGAGCCCAGCAGGATGCGCCGCACCACAGAACCACTCGACTCGCCTGCCGACACTGACTTCCCAACCCTCCCCATCGCTGCCCGTACTTCGGGATCCCCCCGAACCCCGGAGGCGGATTCTGCCACCAAAACGCTTCAGCCCGTACTCATTCGATTACAGAGATGGCAAGACTTTCCGAAACCTTCAAAACTTTGAAGCAGAAGAAATGGCCCGAACCGGTACGCTACCGGGCAGACCGTGCGCGTGCACGTGCATCTGCCCTTGCATCTGCTGTGCGCATTCGGAACCATGGGCCCCGCGCACCTGCGTGCTCGTTACGTGTTGTGCCGCTGTACCCGCAGTGCCCGCTACAAGCAGTGCCGCTACAGCAGTGCCGCTACAGCCGCGAATCCCGGGAGTGCCTCGCATGGGGACGAATGGATCGACGATGCTCGAGCCGTTACGGCAGGGTCTCTGGCCCATCGACCCCTCGGCGGTCTCCGGCTCGGCCACCTGCACACTGCCGGCCCGGTACGAGGCAGTGGGCGGCGCACGCAGGTTCACCCGTACGACGCTGAACTCCTGGGATCTGTGCGACCGCTTCGACGACGTCGCCCTGGTCGTGTCCGAGCTGGTCACCAACGCGCTGCGGCACGCTCTTCCGTCCGATGCCGCACGGGAACGCCAGGACCGGGAGCACCAGGACCGGGAGCGCCGGGACCGGGAGCGCCGGGACCGGGAGCGCCGAGATCCATCCGTACGGCTGCATCTGATGCGCTGGTCCTCCCGTCTGGTGTGCGCGGTGCGCGATCCCAGCGAGAAGGGTCCGGTCGCGGGCGAGGCACCGGATTCGGCCGAGTCCGGCCGGGGCCTGTTCCTCGTCGAGTCGTTCAGCGACGGCTGGGGCTGGCACCCCTCCCCCGTGCCGGCGGGGGAAACCCCGCCCGAGGGAGGGTTCGGCAAGGTGGTCTGGGCCCTGTTCCGGCTGAGCGACCACGAGGCACCGGAGTGCCCCGTCCCGGTCGACGCGTACCCCGACGGCCTGTAGACACGGCCTGTAGACAAGGCACCGCCCGGGACGGGGCGCACGGGACCGCCCGTGCGCTCCGGGACGTCCGTGCGCTCAGCCGCCGGCGGCCAGGTGGTCGAACTCCCCGTCCTTGACGCCCAGAAGCAGCGCCTCGATCTCGGCCGGTGTATAGACCAGCGCGGGCCCGTCGGGGTGGCGCGAGTTCCGCATCGCCACATTTCCGCCGGGCAGTTTCGCGAACTCCACGCACGATCCTTGTGAGTTGCTGTGTCTGCTCTTCTGCCAGACGACCCCGAGAAGCTCTGTGGCCGCCATGCCGTTGTACACGTGGTGCACAGGACGCTCCCCGAGTTGCAAGGTGCAAGTGTCAACTAGCTCGGATCATAGCTGTGTTCATATGCCAATGCATGAGCAGATGCACGTGCACGGGGGGTGTGCGCGCGATTACAGCTTTTCCCCCGATCCGCCCACCCCTCTGTTCACCCATCTCCCACCTCTATGAGGAAGAGACGAACGGAACGTCAATACGGCTCCCACTTCCCCGAGTCGTATCGCTCACTCCTGGTAGCTTGGCGCGGTCCTTCGCCAGTGAATCCACAAGGGGGAACTCCATATGGGCAGGCTTCCGCGCTCCGGCGCTCTTGCCGCCGCCGGCCTCGTCGCCGCGTTCGCACTGACCGCCTGCGGCAGTGACACTCCCGCCGAGGACAAGGCCCCGGCCACGAACTCCGCGACCCCGCCGCCCACGGCCGCCGGGGGTACGGACGGCGGGTCCGGTGGCGAGGACGCCACGGCGCTGGAGGGCACCTGGACCGGCACGTCCGACGGCGGGCCCGTCGCCCTGTCGGTCGCCTCGGGGAAGGCGGCGCTCTCGTCCGGCAAGCACATCTGTCAGGGCGAGGTGAAGGACATGGGCGGCAAGACCATGCTCGCGCTGAAGTGCCTGGACGGGAACACCGACCGCACCATGGGCGCCGTCGAGTCCAACGACGGCGAGAAGCTCGTCGTCTCCTGGGACGCCGGGGGGAAGGACACCCTGTCCAAGGCCGATGTCTCCGAACTGCCGTCGGGCCTGCCGGAGATCCCCGCTCCCTGACGCGCCCGGACTCACGCCCGTCCGCTGCTGATCTCCAGTGCCCGCGAGAAGTCCTCAAGGGCGCGGAGCAGCAGCGTGGCCCCGTTGCGTACGAACGCGTCGGGCGGCGGCCCCTCCGCCTCCTCCCGGCGCGCCAGCGTCCTCCTGACCGGCTCCCAGTCCGGGACGCGGCGCTCGCGTACCGCCTTCGCGCCCTCCTCGGTGGCCCGGCGCACCGCGTCGGCGAGCTCCGCGGCCTCGGGCACGGGGGTCGCGGAAGCGGCCGGCAGATGGGCCTCCATGAGCATGGCGACCCGGCCGAACTGGGCGAGCGCGTCCTGGGCGTCCGCTGCGGAGATCCGGGAGATGCCCCGGTGGCGTACGGGCTCGTGCTGTGCGGTGTTCAGCGCCTCCTGCCAGACGACGCGGGCCTCCCGGGTGGTGAGGAGGGCGGTGCGCACGTCCTCCAGGCTCCTGGACGCGGGGTCGGCGTACCGGTCGAGGACCGTCGCCGCGTAGCGCCCGTCCGTGACCAGCCAGCCGGCGAGCCGGTCGCGCAGCCGTGGGGTCTCCCAGGCCGGGTAGAGGGCGTACGACGCCATCGCGAGCAGGCCGCCCATGAGGGTCAGGATCACCCGCTCGGGCACGGTCTGCGACCAGTCGTCGCCGGCCATCCCGAGCAGGAAGACGACGTAGGCGGCGACGCAGACCTGGCCGACCGCGTATCCGGTGCGCATCAGCAGGTAGTTCAGCGTGGCGCAGACGAGGGCGAGCGCGGCGGAGAGCTGCGCGTCGGGGTGCGCCGCCTGCACGATGCCGGTGGCGACGGCGACGCCGATCACGGTGCCGAGGAAGCGGCCCACGGACCGCGAGTACGTATGGGTGAACTCAGGGCGCATCACCATCACCGCGGTCATGGGCACCCAGTAGCCGTGGCCGAAGGGCAGGACCAGACCCAGGAGATAGCCCGCAGCGGCCACCGCCGACACCCGGAGGGCGTGACGCAGGATCGTCGATCCACGGCGCATTTCGCGGCGCATGGAGCGGTGGACGACAGGGACCAGCCGCAGCAGGGTGGGCCGGCGGCGGTGCGGGATGAGCGGCTCGCCGGGTGTCCGGTCGTCCGTGCCGGTCCCCTCCGCGATCTCGATGACGTCGGCGAGCAACGAGGTCAGCCGTTCCGCGGCGCGGCGCGGCGCACCGGTGAGGATCACCTCGGTGTCGGGGGACTTCAGGACGGAAAGCGCCGTCTCGTCCAGCTGCACCGGGTCGCCGTGGCGTACCGCCCTGGCCGCGGAGTCGAGCAGGGATCCGGCGGCGCCGAGGATCTCCCAGGCCCAGTAACGCTCGGGGCCCTCGGCCGGGACGCCCAGCGCGGGATCCGCCAGCGAGGCGAGGACCGGCCGCAGCCGCTCGGCGACCCCGCGCGCGCCGTGCAGGTCGGCGGGGCGGCGCCGGGCCTGGCGTGGGGTGACGGCGGCGGCGTCGCGCGCGGTCATCAGCGGTACGGGGTCGAAGGGCGCCACCGGGTCGTTGCGCAGCCTGCGGGCGTAATCGGCCTCGCCGGCCAGGGCGTCGGCGAGCGCGTCGCGCTGGACACCCCATCTGCGGATCGGGAACAGCACGATCAGCGACGCCTGGACGAGGCCGCCGAGCGCCATCATCGCCGCGTGCGCGGCGGCATCGGCGACGGAGGTGGGCAGGGTGACCGTGACCAGCACGATCGCGACGTTGGAGGCCGCGATGATGCCGCCCGTCGGGCCCGCAGCCCAGGCCATCCCGGCGGTGAACGTCCAGAGGACCAGCAGGGCCAGGAACAGCAGCGTGTGGGACACGGTGAGATAGCCGACGAACGTCGACACGGCGAGGCTGGCTCCGGAGACCAGGGCGAGCACGGGCCTGGGGCGCCAGCTGCGCTGGAAGGTGGCGATGGCCGCCTGATACGCGCCGAAGGCCGACCCGGCGGCGATCACCGGGCCGAAGAACACCAGGCTCACCCCGACGACGAGCGCGAGGCCGGCGGCGCCGCGCAGCGCGATGAGCGGTTCCAGACGCCGTCGCTCGATCGACAGGCCCGAGCGGGCCGTCTCCCTCAGCGCCCGGAGCCAGCTCATGGGGGTGAGCCTAGCCGCACATACGGACAACTCCGACTTATGCCGCTCCGTCGGCCTGACGGGCTCGCGCACGGTCAGCGGCGGATCTCCGGCCCTCCGCCGCCCACCCTGGCCCGGTCGGCCGCAGCCGTGCCGTGCGTCCAGCCCTCGGCGTCCGTCGCCCCGCGCAGCCGGGTCGTGGTGGTCCTCGGGAACATCTGCTCCGCGGTGTCGGTGACGGCGACGTCCCTGGCCGCCAGGACGGGCAGCAGTGCCCCGGGATCACCCTCGCGGCCCTCGGAAACGGCCTCGGAAGCGGCCTCGGAACCGGCCGCTGCGGTGACCCGCTCGGTGTCCGCCGCGAGCCGGCTGCCGAGACGCTGGGCGTACGCCATGAGGAACGACTGCCGGAAGGTCTTGGTCCGTCTGCGCCCGCCTGCCCGCTGTCCGGCCTCCGCCTTCGTCATCGCGGCGGTGCCCTGCACCAGCAGGGAGGTGAAGAGCAGCTCCACGGCCTCCAGGTCCGGCTCGAAGCCCACGACCGTGGTGAAGCCGAGGTCGCTGTTCCACACGGCGCGGCAGCGGTTCGCCGAGGCGACCGCGTCGAGCAGTACGGCCTTCGCGCTCTCGTACGGGGCGTCGACCCCGATGCGGACGGCCCCCGGTGTGACGGCGCTGTGCGTACGGGCGGCGATGAGCGCCTCGTCGATGCTGTGCCTGGCCATCAGCTCCTGCGCCTTGGTGGTGAGCGCCTCGGCCTCCTCCGGGAATCCGGTCGCCTCGGCCTTGGCCAGCAGTGCCCGGATCCTGGTGAGCATGCGGGGCTCACCCGCGGCCGGCGGCCGGTGCGGAGCGTCGGCGGCCGTGCCCGGCACAGGACCGACCGGCTCGACGACCGGGAGCCGCAGCAGCAGCCGGTACAGCTCCAGGAGCGCCGAGGCGTACGTGAAGCGGTCGGGCCGGTTGCGCGGCGCGGGGGCGGGCAGGGCGGCCAGCTGGTCGGCCCAGCGTGGGGGCAGCGAGCCGTAGCCCGCTGTCTCCGCGGTGATCAGGGTGGAGACGAGCTCGGCACCGGACTCGTCCAGCTCGCGGCGGACGGTCCGTACGACGTCGGCGGGCTGCCAGCCGCGTGTCCAGGCCCGCCGGAGGAACTCCTGGCCCCTGCGGTGCAGCTCGTCGTCGGCGGACGGGTCCGCGGCCAGGAGGGAGGCGCCGGTGTCCAGACCCGCGTCTCCCTCCGAGTACAGGGCTGCGGCACACGCCCGGTCGGTCACCGATTCCACCGATTCCATCGGGCCAGCGTAAGGGGCGTCGCGAGGACGGCAGCGACGCGCTCAGTGCTCCCCGGGGAGCAGGACGAGCTTGCCGCGTACGTGTCCGGCCTCGCTCAGCTGCTGGGCCCGCGCCGCCTCACCGAGCGGGAAGGTCCGCTCGACGGGGATCCGCAGACCGTCGGCGGCCGCCGCTCGCGCGTACTCCTCCAGCCGCCTGCTCTCGTCCGGACTGCTCCCGCCGCCCGCCGAGAAGGCCACCCCGTAACGCGCGGCGTCCGGGTCGGCGATGGTGGTGATCCGGTCGGCCGTGCCGCCGCGCAGCTCCACCGAGTCCGCCAGCGCGCCCTTGCCCGCCACGTCGAACACCGCGTCCACGCCCTGCGGCGCGGCCTCCCGCACCCTGCTCACCAGCCCCTCCCCGTAGGCCACCGGGACGGCGCCCAGCACCCGCAGATAGTCGTGGTTGGCCGGTGAGGCGGTCCCGATGACGGTGGCGCCACGGGCCGCGGCCAGCTGGACGGCGGCGGAGCCGACCGCGCCGGACGCCCCGTGCACCAGCAGGGTCTCGCCCGCGGACACCGCGAGCTCGTCGAGCACCCGCGCCGCGGTCGCGGTCGCCACGGGCAGCGCGGCCGCCTCCGCCCAGCCGAGACCCTCCGGCCTGGGAGCGACGGCGCCCACATCGGCCAGGACGTACTCCGCGTACGCGCCGGTCGCGCTCCGGCCCAGGACCTCGTCGCCGACCGCGAAATCCGTGACGCCCTCACCGGTCTCGTCGACGACTCCGGCGAACTCGCTGCCGGGTGTCGCGGGCAGCGGGGTGGGGAACGCCGCCTCCATCCAGCCGCTGCGGATCTTGTGGTCGACCGGATTGACCCCCGCGGCCCTGACCTCCACCCGGATCTGCCCGGGGCCCGCGTGGACGTCATCGACCTGGCCCTTGCGCAGGACCTCGGGACCGCCGAACTCGTCGTACACGATCGCTTCCATCACCGTCTCCTCCGCCACCTGCCATGTCCCGGTACGCGCCGCGCGCACCGCACCCTCGATCCTCGCGGCAGTCGGACGCGTCCGCGCGCTGGGCCGGGGCCCACTGCCGCAGGGATGTCAGTGCCGGGTGCAAGACTCGGCCCATGACCGAACGTTGGGCCCTGGCCTCCGCGGATGGAGGCGGCGCACTCCTCGTGCCGCTGACACGCGACGGCCTGCCCGCCGGTCCCGTCCTGTCCGAGCCCGACCTCGCCGAGTCCGTCCGCTCCCGCCCCGATGTGGTGCGCTGGGTCTGGCGTTCGACCACCGGGATCTATCCCCTGCTGCTCGCGGCGGGCCTGCGGGTCCAGCGGTGTTACGACATCGAGTGTGCCGAGCTGCTGCTCCTCGGCCATGAGGGCCGGCTCGGGGAGCCCCGCTCCGCCGCTGCGGCCTGGGCGCGGCTGCGGCATGCACCCGTGCCGCCCGATCCGCCGCCCCGCTCGGCGGAGCCTGGCTCCCAGTCCTCTCTCTTCGAGCCGCTCTCCGGCGCGGATCTGCCGTTCGAGGCGCTGCTCGAGGTCTACGCGGAGCAGCTCCGCCGTCACGAGGCGGCGGAGCACCCCGGCAGGATGCGGCTGCTCACGGCCGCCGAGTCCGCGGGCATGCTGGTCGCCGCCGAGATGAACAGATCAGGTCTCCCCTGGCGCGCCGATGTGCACCGCGAGGTGCTGGACGACCTGCTCGGCGAGCGTTACGCGGGCGGTGGCGAGCCCCGCAGGCTGGCCGAGGCCGCGGACGAGGTGTCCGCCGCGTTCGGCAGACGGGTGCGGCCCGACCTGCCGGCCGATGTCGTGAAGGCGTTCGGGCAGGCCGGAATCAAGGTCAGGTCGACCCGGCGGTGGGAGCTGGAGGAGCTCGACCACCCCGCGGTGAAGCCGCTGATCCGCTACAAGAAGCTGTATCGCGTCTGGACCGCACATGGCTGGAGCTGGCTCCAGGACTGGGTGCGCGAGGGGCGCTTCCGCCCCGAGTACCAGCCGGGAGGCACGGTCAGTGGGCGCTGGACGACCAACGGCGGCGGGGCGCTGCAGATCCCCAAGGTGATACGCCAGGCGGTCGTCGCCGACGAGGGCTGGCGGCTGGTCGTGGCGGACGCCGACCAGATGGAGCCGCGCGTGCTGGCCGCGATCTCCCGCGACCGGGGTCTCATGGAGGTGGCAGGACACGAGGGCGATCTCTACAAGGCCCTGTCCGACCGGGCGTTCCACGGCGACCGCGACCACGCCAAGATCGCACTGCTCGGCGCGATCTACGGGCAGACCTCGGGCGACGGCCTGAAGAACCTGGCGGCGCTGCGCCGGCGGTTCCCGCACGCCGTCGCCTACGTCGACGACGCGGCGAAGGCCGGCGAGGAGGGCCGCCTCGTCCGCACCTGGCTCGGCCGCACCAGCCCGCCCGCCGCCGGCGCGGGTGAGGACGAGGAGGCGGGTATTCCGCAGGAGAGCGAGGAGCCTCCGCCCGTGGAGGGCAGCGGCGCGTACGGCTTCACCCCGGGCTACGCCTCGTCCAACGCCCGTGCGCGGGGCCGCTTCACCCGTAACTTCGTGGTCCAGGGCAGCGCGGCGGACTGGGCTCTGCTGCTCCTGGCGGCGCTGCGGCAGGCGCTCACCGCCGGGGGGATGCGGGCGGAGCTGGTCTTCTTCCAGCACGACGAGGTGATCGTGCACTGCCCCGCCGAAGAGGCGCCAGCGGTGGTGGAGGCGATCCGCGAAGCAGGGGAGCTGGCGGGCCGCGTCACGTTCGGGGACACACCGGTGCGCTTCCCGTTCAGCACGGCGGTCGTCGAGCGCTATTCGGACGCGAAGTAGCCCTCAGCCGTTGCCGGGCGGGTCACCCCCTGAGCCGTAACCGGGCGGGTCACCCCCTGAGCCGCAGCCGGGCGGGTCATGCGCCTGAGCCGCAGCCGGGCGGGGCGCCGTGCCCCCTATAGGCTCCGGCCATGGCGACGCACGAGCACGAGATCACCGAGCCCGTCGACCTCTGCCTGCCCGACGGGAGCCTGGATCCGGCGGCGGTCGGCTGGTCCAGGAAGCCGCTGCACCGGGCCAATCTGCGGGGCTGGGGCCGGACGAAGCGGTGGGAGTACTGGTGCGTGACCACGCCCACCCATCTGGTGGCCCTGACGGTGAGCGACCTCGACTTCCTGGCCCTGAACACGGTCTACTTCCTGGAATTCGGCCCCGGGGGCCGCGAGTTCGAGTGCTCCTCGATCGTCCCCGCCGGCCGGGGTGTCCACCTCCCCGACACCATCGCCGGGGCGCCGGGCTCCGAGGACGTGGTCGTCGGCCCGGCCCGGCCGACCGGCAGCAGGGTGCGCATCGAGATCCGTGACGAGAACGCGGGCACGAGGCTCCGGGCCCGCTGCCTGACCCCGGAACGCCTGCCGCTCGAGATCGGCCTCCTGGTGTCGCGGCCCGAAGGGCACGAGTCGCTCTCCGTGGTCGTGCCGTGGAGCGAGCAACGCTTCCAGTACACCTCCAAGCACACCGCGCTCCCCGCCTCCGGCCGGGTGCGGATCGGGGCCGAGATCCTGACGTTCGGCGGGGAGGACAACGAGACGTGGGCCGTCCTGGACCACGGCCGTGGGCGCTGGCCGCGCACGGTCGACTGGAACTGGGGCGCCGCGTCCGGCCGTACGGACGGGCACACGGTCGGCCTCCAGTTCGGCGGACGCTGGACGGAGGGCACAGGCTCCACCGAGAACGGCCTCTGCGTGGACGGCCGGCTCACCAAGATCGGCGAGGAGCTGGACTGGCGGTGGTCCCCCTCCGACCCGCTGGCACCCTGGACCCTCCGTACCCCCTCGTCCGGCCAGGTGGACCTGACGTTCACGCCGTTCCACAACCGGGCCGTGCACACGGACGTGGGCCTGATCGCCAACCGCACCGACCAGTGCTTCGGGCACTACAACGGCCGGATCCGCACCGACGACGGCGAGGAGATCGCCGTGGAGCAGCTGCTGGGCTGGGCCGAGGACGTCCACATGCGCTGGTGACTCACCCGGGGTGCCGGTGCCAGGAACCGCTCGCGAACTTAAGCCCGGGCTAAAGGCGCCTTAAGCAATGCGGGCCTCGGAGCCGTTCTCTCAAAGAAGACCAGCTCAGGGCGATTTCATCGTTGCAAGCATGGTTGGCCGATGCCCGGCATCTGCGTAGCATCAGGCTCCGTCGGCGGCGAACACCGCAGGGCGAGAGCGCTCTCAGGCGTGCCCCCCGCGCGTCCCTCATGCCTTCCCGCCCGTCACCGCCGGCTCCGTGTCCTGTTTCTTCCCCCCAGAAAAGGTACGTAGACCATGGCCACCCACCGCGCACGCAGATGGTCACTAGGCGGACTGGTCCTCCTGCTCGCCGCAGCCCTCGCCGCAGCATTCCTGATCAACTCGACCGGCCCAGGCACCTCCCAGGCCGACGCCGCCGCCCCCTCCGACGCCTCCTCCTCCGCCGAGCAGACCTGGGCCGACGAGTTCGACGGCGCCGCGGGCAGCGCGCCGGACTCCTCGAAGTGGACCCTGGAGACCGGCGGTTCGGGCAACGGCAACAACGAGCTGCAGTACTACACCGACAGCACCGAGAACGCGTCCCTGGACGGCGACGGGAACCTGGTGCTCACCGCCCGCGAGAACAGCGACTCCGGCCTCGACTGCTGGTACGGGCCCTGCCAGTACACCTCCGCCCGGCTCAACACCGCGCAGACCTTCACGCAGGCGTACGGCCGCTACGAGGCCCGGATCAAGATTCCGCGCGGCCAGGGCATCTGGCCTGCCTTCTGGATGCTCGGCGACGACTTCGGCAGCGCGGGATGGCCGGACAGCGGCGAGATCGACATCATGGAGAACGTCGGCATGGAGCCCGACACCGTTCACGGCACCGTCCACGGTCCCGGCTATTCGGGCGGCGGAGGCATCGGCGCGTCGTACAGCCTGCCGGACGGCAAGGCCTTCGCCGACGACTTCCACACCTTCGCGGTCGACTGGAGCCCGAACTCGATCGTCTGGTCGGTGGACGGCCAGGCCTACCAGACCCGCACCCCCTCCGATGTGAACGGCAACAAGTGGGTCTTCGACCACCCCTTCTTCATCATCCTGAACCTGGCCGTCGGCGGTGACTGGCCCGGCAGCCCGAACGGTGACACCGCCTTCCCGCAGACGATGACCATCGACTACGTACGGGTCACCGCATCCGACGACTCCGGCGAAGGTGACAGCGGCAGCAGCAGCGGCGGCGGAGATGAAGGCGGGGACGGCGGCACCGGCACGGCCGGCCCGATCAAGGGCATCGGCGGCATGTGCGTGGACGTCGCGGGCGCATCGGACGCCGACGGCACCCCGATTCAGCTGCACGACTGCAACGGCGTCGACGCCCAGAAGTGGACCCTGGCCGACGACGGAACCGTACGCGCGCTGGGCAAGTGCCTGACCGTGCAGGACGGTTCCACCGCCGACGGCGCCGCCGTCCAGCTCAGCGGCTGCGACGGCGACGGATCCCAGAGCTGGGTCCACACCGAGGCCGGTGACCTGACCAACACCGCGGCGGACAAGTGCCTCGACGCCACGGACAGCTCCGCGGCCGACGGCACCCGGCTCCGGATCTGGACATGCACCGGCGAGACCAACCAGAAGTGGACCGTCGGCTGACCCCCTCGGCCCGGCCTGCCACCCCCCACCACCACCCGCACGAAGGAAGGGCTCTCTCATGACCCCCCGCCACCAGCTCAACGTTTCCCGCCGCAAGCTGCTCACCACTCTGGCCGGTGCAGCGGTGGCCGTCCCCGCGATCGCGATGATCGCCCCGCACGCCCTCGCCACGGCCGGTTCGGACGACAACGGCACGAAGGCCGATGGCGCTCTGCCGCTGACGATCGTCAACAACTCCGGCTCGTACGACAACTCCTCGGTGTTCCTCTACATCGTGGGCAACCAGGACGGCAAGCAGGTCCGGCTCACCCCCGAGGGCACCCTGGCCCCGATAGCCCTCTCCGACAACGGCGACGACGGCTTCACCGACTACGCCATCGAGCTGTCCGGCAGCGGTGAGACGAAGCTGTCGCTGCCGTACATGTCCGGCCGTATCTACGTCGCCCTGGGCGACAAGCTGAAGTTCAAGGCGGTCGAGGACGGCGACGGCAACGGCGCCCTCCAGTACCCCGCGGGCTGGGTGACCACCGACCCCAACTACTCCGTGCTGCACGACTGCGCGGAGTTCACGTACAACTCCTCCGGGATGTACTGCAACACCACCATGGTCGACATGTTCAGCGTCCCCCTGAGCATCGGCCTGACCGGCTCCGAGAACCAGACCGTCGGCACCCTGCGCGACGGCGGACGCGCGCAGGCGTTCGCGGCCCTCAGCAAGATCCCCGAGTTCGCCCCCCTGGTGGTGGACGACCGGCGCATCATCGCCCCCGGCCACGGTCTGGACGCGGGGATCTTCGACAAGGACTACTTCGCCCCGTACATCGACGAGGTGTGGAGCACCTACACGGGCAAGGACCTCACCGTCACCACCAACGCGGGCGCCTTCACCGGCCGGGTCCGCGGCGACCAGTTCGTGTTCGACGGCCCCGCGTCGGTCTCGTTCAGCAAGCCGACCACCCGTGACGTGCTCTTCTGCGACGGGAACCTGGCCGCCCCCAACGACGGCACCACAGGACCCGTCGCCGCCGTCCTGGGCGCCGGCTTCAACCGCTCCACGCTGATCAGCGAACCGGCCCAGCCCAGCACCGACCCGGCCGCGTTCTACACCGCGTCGCAGCTGACCAACCACTACGCGGCAGCCATCCACGCGGCGACCGAGGACGGCAAGGCGTACGGCTTCGCCTTCGACGACGTGGCCGACTTCGCCTCGTACATCCAGGACACCGCCCCCACGGGCGCCACGCTGACGCTGACGGCGTTCTGACCGTAGGCAGCAGGCCAGACCTCGGGTTTCCCCGGTCACCGGGCGTCAGCGCACTGTCAGCGCAGGGCTGGACAGTGCACGCGGGCGCCCGGTACCGGCCGTGGGGCAAATTGGTTCGGACACACGTGAGAGCACACCCGGGACATTGATCTCCGCGGCAGTTCCCCCCATTCGATCGGTCGCCGTCGAGCCGGCTTCCGCCCGGAACCGCCGGCCCCACTCAAGGCCGGGCCATGTAGTTCCCGGAGAGATCGCCGGCGGCCTGACGTGCAATCAACACGCCGAGCCGCGGTTATGGACGAGGCGGAGAAGCGGCAGGTGCTGTCAGCTCGCCGTAAGGCTGTCAGCGGTCATGTCAGCCTCCGCTCCCGGCCGTCAACGGCATTGCCGCAGGTCGTGCGGGGAGGGCCGGAGGGGCCGAAACGGGTAGAGATTCGATCCGTTCCCGCTTTCCCCTCGGGCGATCTCGGCGGCGAGTTCGAAGATGGATCCCCACGGTCTGACGGCAAGCTGGGCGACGGCCCTCCGCAGGGGCAGCGGAAGGTGGCCGCAGACCGCCGCCAGCTCTTCGGCGGCCCCCGGTTCGGCGTCCGTACGCTCCACGCCCAGGTGCGTCACGACGAGTTCCCGAGCCTCCTCGTCGGTCAACGCGCCCAGCGCCACGGAGAGGGCGCCCTCGCGTGTCGCCAGGTCGACGAGGGGGGACCGGCTCGTGACGATCACCCCGTTGCCCGGTGCGCCCGGCAGGAGGCAGCGGACCTGGGAGGCGTCCGCCACGTCGTCCAGCACCACGAGGAAGCGACGGCCGGCCAGCAAGCTGCGGAACAGCGCGGTCGCCTCCTCCTGGGTCGCGGGCAACCGGTCGTCGCGTACACCGAGGGAACGGATGAACCCGCTGAGGACCATGCCCGGAGTCACCGTCCGCTGTGAGACGGCGACACTGCCCTGCAGGCCGGCGTAGAGCTGCCCGTCGGGAAACGCGCCGAGCCGATGGTGCGCCCAGCGCACGGCCAGAGCGCTCTTGCCGATGTCCGGGGGGCCGTGCACGACCGCGATACCCAGGGAGCCGCTCTTGCCGTCCCGCTCATGCAACAGGCTGTCCAGGGCGTCCAGCTGTTGTGCCCGTCCGGTGAAGGGACCGGACACCGGGGGGAGCTGGGCAGGCATCTCGATGCTGTGGGGACGGCCGGGCACGGTCGCGGCCTGATGGGCCGGCGGGCCGGCGGCCGTGCGGTACGGCGCGGCGAGAAGCCGTGCCCCCGTCGGCCGGGGCACGGTCCCGGAGGGTGAGCCGCGCCCGTCGGCGCCGCTCTGCCGAAGGACGACTTCGCGAGCCTGCCTGATGTCCTCGCTCGGCTCCACGCCGTGTTCTTCCTTCAGTCGCGTCCGCAGCTCGGCGAAGAGCTGCAGGGCCGCGCCCCGGCGTCCGGACCCCGCGAGCGCCAGCATGATGCGGGCCTGGAGGGGCTCGTGCAGCGGCTCCTCGTACGAGGCGATCCTGAGGTGTTCCACGGCGAGGGCGGGCCGGTTCAACCGCAGGGCCAGATCGGCGAACTCGATGGCCACGTCGATATGGCGCTGGGCGACGCGCACCACCGAGGGGTGGTGCCAGAGCTGGGGAAGATCGTGCAGCAGCCGGCCCTGCCAGTGGTGCAGGGCCTGGGCGTAGAGGTCGAGGGCGGTGGGCGGTTCGTGCGCCACAGCCCTGCGGGCCAGAGCCGTGCGATCCTCGAACCGGCACAGATCCAGCCGTGCGCCCGCACTGTCGAAGACGTATCCGCCTCGGACGGTGCGGATCGTGCGAGCGGTGGCGCCGCGACCGGGGGAAGGATCGATGATCCTGCGTAACCGGGCCACATGGGTATGCACGAGCTGCGAATAGGAGAGCGGGGCCTCGCCGCGCCACAGCACGTCCGCGATCTCCTCGTGAGTGACCGTTCGGTCCGGCTGTACGGCGAGCAGACCGAGCAGGGCGCGTTGTTTACCCGGCATCGACACGGACCGCTCGCCGCTCAGGACCGAGAGCGGTCCTAGCACCCGGATCTCCTGGACACAGGGCCGGGAGACGGAGGTATCCGGGACGCCGGGTTCCCCCTCCGGCATCGTGGGCTGCCATCCGACGACTTCGGCGATACGTGTCAGCGTCTCGCGACGGGGTGCCTTGACGTAACCGTGTTCTATATGACGTATCGTGCGCACGCTCACGGACGCCCTGCGTGCCACCTCGTCCTGTGTCAACCCTGCCTTTGTGCGTGCGGTGCGCAGTTCGGAACCTCGTACAGTTCGCAACTCAACCCCCGCCGTGCGCCGGTTGGTAACTCGCCGATTTCGCCCATCCCGAGCACTCTATTGCGAGGGGGATAGCGGAAGCGATCATTCCAGTGAGCGTCGCGCGGGCCGGACGCTCATCGCGCACGATTCCCTCCCCCGGCGTCGGCAGTTCACCGTCACTCGACAGGCGCCGGGCTTTCATCAGCGGGCTGCGCGTCCGCGCCCTTCGCGGACTCCACGACGTCCGACCGGGCGGGTGATGATTCCACCCGCTTGCGGGCGTAGCGCTCCTCCAGGTCGGTCCGGCCGGTGCAACTCGGCCGTCTGGAGCCGAGCGAGCTCAGCGGGGTCGGACAGGTCGCCGGTTCCGGACGCGGCCACGACATCGGATCGCCTCCGTCCGTGCCCAGGACCGCGGCTGCGGCGAGCGGCGGCGGGACAGCATTGCACCGGGCGTCCGGGCGCACCCGAGTAGTCGCTACTCACGTCGCGCGCGGCGTGCACCCGACGCGGTGCATCGGCGCTGCCCGACGCCATCGCGCTCGGACCGTGTCCAAGGACGGGGTTGAGTACCGCCTACTCATGAGGGCTCGGGGCCACAGCTGTTGTGCTTGCCGCCAAGGCCACCCACCACGAAGGATTCGCCGCGATGAGGACCGAGAACCTTTGTCTCGCCGGAGTCGGCAGTCCCCTGCCGCCCCTGTACCCGGCCGAGAGCGCGGTTGCTGAGGGGCTGTACGACGAGGCGGCAAGCGACGGGAGCGGGCCGCCCGGCCCGGCCGCCGCTTCATGAGCGGGTTCACCACCGCCACCGTCACCGGCCGCGAGGCGGGGACCGGGACGGCCGACGTGTGGCTGCTGCCGGAACACGCCATCGCCGCGTTCGCCGAGGAACACGGCGGCGACCGCCTGCTGAGTCCGGCCGAACGCGACAGGATGGCGCGGCTGCTGCGGCCGGAGACACGGCAACGGTTCCTGGCCAAACGGCTGTTGTGCCGTGCCGCACTCAGTGCCCGCACCGGCCGCCCACTGGACGGGTGGCGCTTCGCGATCGGTCGCCACGGGCGTCCCGAACCCGAGTCCGACGTCGACGGCGTGCGGTTCAGCCTCGCCGCCACCGAAGGCCTGGTCGTCTGCGCCGTGACCGTGGGGCGGGCGTGCGGAGTCGATGTGGAGCGGGACGTCGTTTCAGCCGAGTCGGCCCACCACATCAGCAAGTTCTTCGCCTCCGAGGAACTCCTGGACCTCTCCGCGCTTGATCCGGGCGCACTGTGCGCCCGGGTGGGCGAGCTCTGGGTGCTCAAGGAGGCCTACCTCAAGGCCCAGGGGGTGGGGCTGCACCGGAGCCTCGCAGAATTCTCCTTCGCCTCGCGCGGACCGGCGGACGAGGAACGGATCACCGTGCGCGACACCGTACGCCCCGGTTCCTGGTCCTTCGAGCTCTTCCGCCCCGGCCCCCAGCACCTGGTCGCCCTCGCCGTCGAGGGCGACCACCGGTCCGCGGGGCGACACACCTGGCTGACCGGACCCGAGAAGCCGACCGACTCACGATGAGGAGATGGCCCATGAGCCGAGAACTGGATATGGCTGTTGCGCTCTTCCCCGGACAGGGCGCCTACCGACCGGGCGCGCTGAAGGACTACTGGGAGAACGGCGACCGGGCGGTGCGCTCCACCTTCGAAGAGGTGGACGCGGTCGCCAAGGAGCTCTCGGGCGGCGGGGCGTCCGCGACCGTGTTCCAGCCTTCGCCGCCAAGTCCCGCCGCCCTGCTGGAGTCCGCCCCTGACACCCTCCAGCTGGCCGTCTTCGCGACGGCCGTCGCCACCCACCGGCTGCTCGCCGAACGCGGGGCCGCACCCTCGGTGCACCTGGGCCACTCGCTCGGCGAGATCGCGGCGCTCACCTGCGCGGGAGCGTGGGACCTGGCCGACGCGACGGCGATCCTCTGTGAGCGGATCTCCGTCCTACGCGAACACGACCACAGCGGCGGCGCGATGCTCGCCCTGGGCTGCGACAGCGAACGCGCCGGCCGGATCGTCGGGCTGATCGGCGACCCCGACCTCGTACTCGCCGTCGACAACGGCCGTCAGTCCGTCGTCTCCGGCCGGGCCGAGGCGATCGGGACGGCCGAAGGCATCGCCGCCCAGCTCGGCATCACGCACACCCGGCTGCGCTCCCCGCACCCCTTCCACCATCCGCTGCTGGAGAACGCGCGCGGCGTCCTGGCCGAGCGGATCGCCTCCTTCACCACCCGGCCTCTCACCGTGCCGGTCTACTCGCCGATCCTGGGGCGCTTCTACCGGGACTCGGACGACCTGGCCCGGCTGCTCGCCCTCCACCTGGTCACTCCGGTCGAGTTCGGACCGGCCGTCTCGGCCCTCCACGCCGCCGGGGCGCGGGTGTTCGTCGAGACCGGTGCCGGCCAGGCGCTCAGCAGCCTGGTGGAGCAGGCCCTGCCGGGCACCCTGGTGCTCGCGCCGCTGGCCGGGCGGGACGAGGAGGCGGGGCTCGCCGCGGCGGCCGCCGCCCTGCGGTCCCCGACGGCCCGGATCACCGCCCCCGCGGCCATGACACCGGCCGTCGAACCGGCCGCATCCGAGGTCGCGACCGAGGCCGGCGCGACGACCGCGCCCGCACCGACCCGTGACGACCTCAGCGCCCGGGTCCGGGCCCTGTACGCCGAGGCGATGGAATACCCGGAGGAGGTCTTCACGGACGACGTACAGCTGGAGGCGGACCTCGGGGTCGACTCGGTCAAGCAGACCGAGCTTCTCAGCAGGCTGGGGGACCGCTTCGGACTGGGCCTGCCGCCGGCCGGACTGCGGGTCGCCGACTACGACACCTTCGGCAAGGTGGTCGACTTCGTGGCTGCCGGTGCCACCGACGGCGCGGCCACCGGAAGCGCGGCCGGACGATGACACACACCGACCCGCACTCCGGCGCGGACTTCGCCGGACGCGTCGCCCTGGTCACGGGCGGCGCGGGCAGCGTCGGCCGGGTCGTCGTCGAACGGCTCGCGGAGCGCGGCGCGACCGTCCTGCTGAACTGCTTCCACTCCTACGACACCGCCAAGCAGCAGGTGGACGCACTCGTCGACCGGGGACTGGACGTACGGCTGATCCGGGCATCGGTGGCCCGCCGGGCACAGGTCGAGCGCATGTTCGGCGAGATCGCCGAGGAGCACGGACGGCTCGACATCCTGGTGAACAACGCGGCCACCGGCTCGTTCGTCCCCTTCGAGGAGATCACCGAGGAACTGCTGGACCGTACGTACGCCACCAACGTCAAAGGCCCGCTGTGGTGCGCCCAGTACGCCCGCCCGCTGCTGGCGGCGTCCGAAGGGCGGGGCGCCGCCATCGTCAACGTCTCCTCCCTCGGAGCCGCGACGACACCGGCCAACTACCTGCCGGTCGGAGTCTCGAAGGCGGCACTGGAGTCACTGACGCGCTACCTGGCGGCAGAGCTCGCCGGCGACCGGATCCGCGTCAACGCGGCCTCGTGCGGTCTCATCGACAACCCGGTGGGCCAGCTCTTCCCCGCCTTCGACGATGTTCGGGCGAACACCGTCGCGGCGACCCCGCTGTCCCGGCTCGGCCGCCCGGAGGACCTGGCGGAGGTCATCCTGTTCCTCAGTTCGGAGCGCTCGGGCTGGGTGACGGGCCAGACGGTCCTGGCGGACGGCGGCCTGACCCTGCTGCGTTCCGCGATGTCCCCGACACCGGAGGCCGCGCCGCCGCGGACACCGCAAGCGGTGCCGGAGCCGCAGCACCGGAGCCTCGGAACGACCGCAGGGGCACAGCCGGAACCCGCCCCGCCCGGCGACACGGCACCCCCCGACACCACGGTCCTACACGACACCGCAGCCCCCGGCACCACAGCCGTGCCCGACGAGGCCGGCGCGGCCCATGCCGTGCACGCCCCCGCCGAGGCAGCCGCACCCCCCCTGGGAGTGGAGTCGCCGGACGATCCCATCGCGGTCGTGGGCATGGGTCTGGCCATCCCCGGCGCCTCGTCACCCGAGGATTTCTGGCGGCTCCTCACCGAAGGCGCCGAACTCTTCGTGGACGCTCCCGCCGACCGGTGGGACATCTCACGCTTCCACGCCGAGGACCGCCGTGCACCCGACAAGACCTACCAGCGGCGATCCGGTTTCATCACCGACTTCCGCCCGCACGAGAAGCTCCGGGCGGAAGGCCTCGCCGACGCAGGACTCGACCACACCGCGCTCTGGCTGCGGCACAGCCTCCACCAGGCACTCGACGGCGTGGGCCGCGCGGACGGAGACCGCTTCTCGTTCTGCGTCGGCTACACCCCGGACGGCAGCCAGCACCTGGAGGAGTCCTACGTGCTCGGCCACGCGATGGACGTCCTCGCCGAGGACGGCGACGAGGCCGTGCACGGACCGGTCGGAGAAGCCCTGCGGCAACGGTTCGGCCGGGGCGGCCCGCCCGGCGAGGCGTACCACCCGCATCGCGTCGGCCGGGACGCGATGGAGGGCATCCTGCCGGACGGCACCCGGCTGCACATGGTGGACACCGCCTGCTCCTCCTCCCTGTACGCGATGGACCTGGGAGTGCGTGATCTCCTCTCGGGCCGCAGCGACGTGGCGGTGTGCGGCGGCTCCTTCGCCCTGGCCCCCAGCGGTTCGATCCTGTTCGCCAAACTGAACGGGCTCTCCGCGGGCGGGGCCGTGCGCGCCCTGGACGCCGGTGCGGACGGCGCCCTGTTCTCCGACGGCGCGGGGCTCGTCGTGCTCAAGCGGCTCTCGCGCGCCCGCGCCGACGGGGACCGGGTCCTGGGCGTCATCTCGGCGATCGGTCTCTCGGCCGACGGCCGGGGCAAGGCCATCTACGCACCGGCCCCGGCGGGCCAGGAACTCGCCGTGGAGCGGGCGTTCGAGCGCAGCGGGCTCGGCCCGGACGACGTCGACTGGATCGTCGCCCATGCGACCGGCACCCCCGCGGGCGACGAGGCCGAGTTCACCAGTCTCGCCCGGGGCTACTCCGGCGACCGGGTCCAGCAGGTCACCTCCAACAAGTCATTGGTGGGCCACTGCGGTTGGGCGGCCGGCGTGGTCTCCGTGATCCACACCCTGCTGGCACTGCGCCATGGCGTGATTCCCGCCCAGTACCGGTTCTCCCGGCTGCCGGACGCCCTCGCCGACCCTGCGAGCGGCCTCACCGTGCCCCAGGAGCCCGTGCCCTGGTCCACCGACCGTGAACGCCCGCGCCGCGCGGCGGTGTCCGGCTTCGGGTTCGGCGGCACCAACGCGCACATGATCATCTCCGAGGACCACGACGCGGTCCGGAGCGGATGCCCGGCGGCTCTGCCCCCTCAGCTCGACGAGGAACTCGTCCTGGTCGGCTGGTCCTCACGGCTGCCCGGCAGCCCTTCGCCCGAGGAGGTCGCGGCCTGGGCGACGAACCCCCACGACGAGGACTTCGAGCCGTCGTTCGGGGCGACGTACCCCGTTCCACCGTTCCAGGAACTGCGGATGCCGCCACCCACCGCGCGCGCCACCGACCGCACCCAGCTGGCCATGGTCCGCTGTATGCAGGGGCTGGACGAACGGGTGCGGGAGCTGTGCCTGAGCCACCACCGCACCACCGGGGTCGTGGTGGGCCACACCGGGGCCACGCGCAACGCCCTGCTCTACAAGTCACGTGCCTACCTCGACGAGATCGGCCACGTCGTGGCGGGGGTGGACGACCCTGCCACCACGGACAAGTTCGTGCGGCGGCTGGAGGAGAGGGCCACCGGACTGATCGCCGCGCCCACCGAGGACTCGTTCCCGGGTGCGATGCCCAACGTCATCGCGGCGCGGCTCTCCAACTACTTCGACCTGCGCGGCCTCAACATCACGGTCGACGCGGGCGAGGCGTCCCTGCTGGAGGCGTTCGACGTGGCTGGTTCCTACCTGGACTTCCGGGAGATCGACGTCGCGCTGGTCGCGGGCGTCAACGGCACGGCGCTGCCCGGGTGGAACGACGACGCGGGCCGCCGCCCCGCCGAGGGAGCCTTTCTGTTCGTCATGACCCGCAGGTCGCTCGCCGAGGAGGCCGGTCTGCCCGTGCTGGCCGTCGTGGAAAGGAGCGTGGCGGCGTGAGCCCCTCGCGTCAGGGAACAACCACCCTGCTGGGCGCCGAGGGCGCCCGGGAACTGATCGCCTTCCTCACCCGGTCCCAACAGGACGGGCCGCAGGCCGGCCCCGACACCGCGGTCATCGAGCGCGCCATCGAGGCGGACGGCCCCGTCAGCCGCCTGCGGCTGCGCCGCCCCACCTCCGAGAAGCCCACCGAGCCCCGCCTCCTGGACCGGCACGTCCTGCGCCTCGCCCCCGCGCCCCGGCCGGCCACCGGCCCGCCGCCCCCGCTCTTCCCGCCGTCCACCGCCCTGCTGACGGACGGCCTCACGGCGCTGGGCTCCTACCAACTCCCCCTGGACACGAAGCTGTTGCCGCTTTCGCAGGAGGACACGCTGGAGGAGGCGGTCCACCGGGCCGCCCCACTCCATGTGCGGGTCGTGGTCGACCTGTCCAGGGAGGATCCGCTCCAGGGACCCTCCGAGCGGCTGCTGAGGCTGCACGACGCCCTCTTCCGTACGGCGAAGGCCTGCGCCGGGCTGCCGGCCCTGCCCGAGTCGTTCGTCGTGATCATTCTGGGCGGCATCGACGCCGACCGCGTTCAACACCCGAGCAGCGGCCTGTTCACCGGCTTCACCAAGAGTCTGGCGCTCGAATGGGCGGCCTCGTCGGTGGTGGCCGTGGTCCACGAGGCCACTGTGCTGAAGGACGCCGAGACAGACACGGCGGCGGAGTCCCTGGCCGGACAACTGCTGCCCGTCGTCTCGTTCGCGGGCGGCGACCGGCTTCTGCTCAAGGCCGTGCAGGACCCGGGCACCGCCGGAGCCGCCGCCGGGGCGCCCCGCACCGTCGTCGCGGCGGGCGGCGGCCGCGGCATCGGGGCGGTGCTCCTCAACGCGCTGGCCCACCGCGACCGGCCCCGGATCCACGTCATCGGCTCGACCCCGCTCGGGTCCGGCACGGTCGACGCGGCCCCGGCCCGCCAGGACTTCATCCGGGAGCACAGCACCGGGCCGGACCGTCTCACCGTGCGGGCGGCCAACGCGGCCTACGACCGGTTGGCCGCCGCCGCCGAGGTGCGCGCCACCGTGCGCACGCTGGAGGAGATCTGCGGTGCGGGCCGGGTGACGTACCACGCCTGCGACCTCCGTGACCCGGACGCCGTACGCCGCGTCGTCGGCCGGATCGAGGCCGTGGAGAAGGACGGCATCGACCTGCTGCTCAACATCGCGGGCACCAACCGGGCCGCCTCCGTGGCCAAGAAGAGCCTCGCGGACTTCCGTACCGTCCGCGATCTGAAGGTACGCACCTACGCCAACCTCAAGGCGGCGTTCGGGGACCGGATGCCCCGCCGCTGGTGCAACTTCGGCTCCTTCGTGGGATTCACCGGGCAGAACGGCGAGACCGACTACGGATCGGCGAACGACTACCTCAACACCGCCGCCGCGCACAGCGCCCACCGGGGAGCCGGCGAGTTCACCATGGGCTGGACGCTGTGGCGTGATGTCGGCCTCGGCGCGACCCCGATCATGCGGCGGTTCCTTGCGAAGAGCGCGCAGTTCACCGCCATGCCCACACCGGAGGGGGTCGGCCACTTCCTCCACGAGCTCGACCAGGTCGAACCGGCGCCGCTCACCGTCCTGTTCGGTGACGCCGAACGGGCGACGATGGAGCTGGCCGCTCCCGGCTACCTTGACTTCTGCCGCACCCCGGCGCAGCGCCCGGAGCCCTCGCCCGCCTCGCGGTCCGCCCGCCCACCGCTGCCCGACTTCTTCGTCGACGGCATCGTCGACCGCGGCCCGGACCGGCTCACGGTGCTCCGCACCTTCTCCCTGGAACGGGACGCCTACCTGCGCGAGCACGTCGTCAACGGATACCCGACGCTGCCCGGCACCTTCGTCCCCGAACTCGCCGCGCAGGCCGCCATGCACCTGGTGCCCGGCCGGGTCCCGGCCGTGCTGGAGGACATCCGGCTCGACGCGTTCCTGCGTGTCTACCGGCCCGGCCGCGGCGAGACCAAGAAGATCACCGCCCGACTCGTCTCGTCCGGGCCGCGGGAGTCCGTCGTGGACGTCGAGGTGACGGGCGACGTGCTGGCCCCGGGCGGGCAGCTGCTCGTCAAGGACCGCCGCCACTTCTCCGCCCGTGTGAGGCTGCGGGACGAACCGGTGACCGCACCGCGCTGGGAGCACTGGGACGACCAGGGCGCCGAGCCCGTGGCCGACCCGTACCACCTGCCCAATCCCGCCGTCCTGCTGAGCGGGGTCTTCGTGTCCACCGGCGACACCCGCGCCCACCCGCACGGCAGACGCGCCCGCTACGTGCCGGACCGGCCGGGCATCGAGCGCTGGTTCTCCGGCCTCGTCGTGCCCTCGGTCCTGCTCGACGGCCTGGCCCGGACCTCCGTCCTCGACCGGAGCGACGGTGACTGGACCCCCCTCGCCGTGCCGCGCACGATCCGGCGCATCGACCTTTACGGAGGCCACACCGACGCCACGCTGGCCGCCGCCGGCACCCGGGTCGAGCTCTACTCCCTGCCCGCCCGGCTCGACCTGGAGAGCGCGGAGGACAACCGGGCTGTCGCCGTCACCGCCGACGGGGACGTCGTCCTGCAGATCAAGGACATGACCGGAGTCGTACTCGGCCATGTGAACCAGACCACCGGCGAGTACCGCGGACGCCGTAGCACCGCTGAGGAGACGACACCATGACCGACGCACCGGACGATGCCACCGCCGCCTCCGCACCCCGGGAAGCGGGCACCTGCCCGATGACCGGCATCCGGGCGAAACCGGTGGAAGGGCCGACGTCCTTCCCGCTGTCCTCCCCGGCCATCTCCACCCTGGCGTACGCCACCGACCCGCCTGGCTACTCGCTGCGCGCCCAGCGCAACCACGGCACCGTGGTGAAGCTGCCGATCCTGCCGCACAACCCGACCGTCCAGGTCTCCGCACCCGACGGCATCCGCCGGGTGCTCCAGGGCAACCCCGACAACTACGCGCGCGGCGCCTACTACGAGGCGTTCGAACTGTTCATGGGACGTGGGCTGCTCACCCTGGACGACGGCGACTGGCGCGCCCACCGCAAGGCCGTCAACTCGGCCTTCACCCCGAACGCGATAGCCGCCCGGGGCACGCACAGTGATGAAGCGGTCGCCGAGCTGCTCGACCGGTGGGCCGAACACGCCCGCACCGGGCAGCCGTTCGACCTCTTCCCGGAAGCCATGAAGCTGACCTGCCGGGTGATGGGGATCGCCCTGGTGGGCAAGGACCTCTCCCAGGACGGCGGCGAGTTCGCCGCGGCGGTCTCGACCGCCCTGGAAGCGATCTTCAAGAACGTCGGCTCGGTGGACAAGGCGATCCCCTCGTTCGTCCCGACCCCCTACCGCCGCCGGGTGGCGCGGGCCCGGCGCACCCTGGAGCGGGTCGTCGCGGAAGCGGCCCGGGACGTCGACCTCGACGCCGGCGGCGAAGTCGCCACGCTCATACGCGAGTCGGACCTCCCGGACGACGCTCTCTGGGCCGACCTGATCACCCTCTTCCTGGCCGGTGTGGAGACGACGGCACTCTCGCTGTGCTGGACGCTGTACGAGGTCGCCCGCCTGGCGGAGGTGCGCGACCGGCTGGAGGAGGAGACGGACCAGGTGCTGGGCGGCCGGCCGCCGACCGCCACGGAGCTGGACGGCCTCACCTACGCGTCGATGGTCGTGGACGAGAGCCTGCGGATGCACCCACCGGTCTGGCAGTTCACCCGCGAGGCCATCGAGGACGACGTCCTGGCCGACCACCATATCCCCGCAGGCACCCCGCTGCTCGTGTCCGTCTACGGGGCGCACTACAACCCGGAGCAGTGGGAGGACCCCGAGCGGTTCGACCCGGAGCGCTTCCGGCCGGGGAACTCCCCCGCCCAGGACCGTTCGGCGTACCTGCCGTTCGGTGGCGGAAGACGTCAGTGCATCGGCAAACGGATGGGACTCGCGCTGCTCCAGCAGACGGTCGCCGCGGTCGCCGGCCGGTTCCGGATCTCGTTGGAGCAGGAAACGGTCCGCGGAGGAGCATTCATCACGCTGTTCCCCAAGGGCGGTATCCGGGTGAAGGTCCAGGAGCGCACCCGATGAAGACGCCCACCGGTGACCCGGCCGCGGCCGCGTGGCCGGCACTCCGGCCGCACCTGTCCTCCTTCGACCCGGACGCGTTCGTGCGCCCGGTGGACCGGTTCGTCTGGGAACCCCTCCCCGTCCCGCATCCCGGCCCCGCCGGGGCCCGCCCGCTGGCCGGGATGCGGATGCTCCTGGTCGGTGAGTCCGCCGCCCTGGTGGCCGGCGTGGCCCGGGAGCTCGGCGCACGCGGCGCGCTGGTCGTGCGTTCGGACCCGGACACCCCGCTGAGCGCCGATGGCTGGGACGGCATCGTCGACCTCAACGTGACCGGCCTGACGTACGAACTGGGCGACACCGACTGGCGCCCGGCGCTCACCCGGACCACCGAGGCGATCCACGCCGCCTACCCGCGCTGGAGCGAGGAAGCGCGTTTCGGCCGCCATGTCTATCTCGCTCTGACCCACCTCGGCGGCCTGTCGGGCCACGGAGAGAGCCGGGTACCGCAGCCGCTCGGCGGCATCTGGGCCGGTTTCGCCAAGTGCCTGCCACGAGAACTTCCCGCCGCGGGCGTGGTCGTGGTCGATCTGGACCGGGCCGACGCCGTGGCGATCGCGGACGCCGTCGAGCGGGAGTACGTACGGCCCGCCCACTTCGAGGTCGGCTACCGCGACGGCGTACGCCATGTCCTGGCCGGCCGTCCGGCGCCCGCCTGCCCGCCGGGGCAGCGGCCGCCGGGCCCCGCCGACACCGTACTGATCACCGGCGGCGCACGCGGGGTCGGCTTCGCGGCCGCTCGCTCGTTCGCCGAGACCTTCGGCTGCCGGGTCGTGGTCACCGGCCGCGGCGAGCGGCCTGAGGCGGGCGAGGCGACATCTCTGGACGACGAGGCGTTCGCGCTGTGGAGGCGCCGCCGGATGGCCCGGGCCCGCACCCCCGGGGAACTGACGGAGCTGCGCCAGGAGATCCGCCGCGCCGACGAGGCCCGTACGGTCCTCGGCAATCTGGAGCGGGCGGCCGCCGACAGGCTGCGCATCGACTACCTGCGCTGCGACTGCACGGACGCCGAGCAGGTCGAGAGCGTCTTCGCCGCACTCGGAGACGGCCCGCAGTACGTGGTGCACAACGCCGGCATCGACGAGCCCGCCCGCTTCGACCGCAAGTCGGCCGAGTCCGTGGTGCGTACGGTCGACGTCAAGGTGACCGGCTTCGCCCAGCTGGTCCGTGCGGTCCTCGCCCGACCCGAACGGCGGGCCGCGCTCCGACTGTTGAGCAATGTCGGCTCGCTGGCCGGCCGGATGGGCGGGATGGTCGGCCAGATCGACTACGCGGCGGGCAACGAGGCACTGGCCCGGCTCGGGTTCTGGGCCCGTGACAACCTGGGTCTGCCGGTGCAGACCTTGTGCTGGCCGACGTGGGAACGCCTCGGTGTCATCGCCAACTACTCTGCGGCTGTCCGGTACGTCTCCACGCTCGACCCCGGAGAGGGCGCCCGCCGCTGGGCGGAGGAGATCGCTTCCGGGCACACCGGCGAAACGGTCTTCCTCGGCCGGATCGGGGCCGTCCTGGCACCGGGCCAGCTCCGCGGCTTCGGCATGCTGACCGGCCACCCGGACCTGCCCCGGCTGCACGCGCTGGACCACCACCTCGGCGAGGTCGAGGAGTACGCGCTGTTCCGGTCGCTGCGCACGCGGTGGACGCTGGACGCCGGAGTGCACCCGTGCCTGACGGATCTGCGGATCGAGGGCACACCGGCCGTTCCCGTCGGTGTCGTCCTGGAGCACCTGGTGGCAGCGGGCGACTGGGTGGTGCCGGAGGGCTGGCCGCTTCTGCACCTGCGGGAGGTGCACCGGTTCACCGTCCGCCTGGCCGGGCTGCGCCTCACCGGCGGACGCCTGATCCTGCACCGGAGGGCCGAGGGCGTCCGGCGGGACGGTGCATGGCACGTGGACGTCACCGTGTGCGACCCGGCCGGTGAGCACGTGGCGGGCGCCACCCTGGTGTACGGCCCCGAACCGGCCACGCTCCCCGCCGGGCCACCCGGCACCCGCCCGGTGCCCGGCGAAGACGCCGGTCCGGACGCCGGGTGGCTGGACTGGGCCGGGGTGGTGTTCCGGGAGGAACGGCCGGAGCCCGATGACGCGGGAGCGTTCGCGCTCGGACCTGTGACGCCTGCCGACCTGTGGACGGCGCCCTTCCCTCCCGCTCACACGGTCTCGCCCGCGGCCGTCGAGGCGCTCGTGCGCGAGGCGGACCGCTCCTGTGCCCGGGACACCCTGGGCACGCTCACGATAGGACGGCTGTTGCTGAGCCCGGGGGCACAGCAGGTGGACCTACTGCGGGCCGGGGCTGCACCCGGCGAGTGGTGGGGCGCCCGCGCCGGGCGCCAGGTGTTCCTGGCGGAGGGGGTCGCCCTCACCGGCTGACCACGACGACGGGGCCGACCCGAGCTCCGCGCCGCGGGAGCACCGGCCGCTGACGACGGCGGGCGGAGTCTCCCCCAAGCGGCCCGAGGTCGAGTCCGGCGGAGCGTCGGTTCGGCAGCAAGGGGGCGACGCGGTCCCGGCGGAGGAGGAGCCCGTCACCGTGGACGGCTGAGCCCGTCAGTGCCGAGACATCTGACGAACTCATGTCGCAGGATGGCCGGTCGCGTCCTTCCGGGCGCGGCGCCGGCGCGCGCAGCACCGGCGCCTGGCCGCCGCCCGGCCTGCCTGCCTGAGGGCAGTCACTCTCGGTCCCCGCCCCCCCCCCGAGGCATTCGCCTCCGGACGCCCCCGCACCGAGAGCGGACGCTCTCCTGGCAAGCCGCCCGGAGATAGCACGCGGCCGACCGATCCTGACCGGAAAGCAAGGAAAGGAATACGCCTGGCTGTGCTCGGCCGAAACCCGCGAAATCGAAGTCAGTGTTGCCGGTTCACCTTGCCGGTCGGGGTTCCTGTCGACAGTCGGCAGCCTATGTATCAGGCGATTTGAGTGTTCCTATACCCGTCAGGTCATCGTCAGATTTACTCTCAAGGTGCCGGTCTATACTTGACCGAAATTGTTGGTTCTCAGTCAGACTCGGACTAAAAACGGCTTGTCCTGTCAGATGTTGGCGGATTTTTTCCGACCTATCCGCCCCCTCGACACGCAGCGTTCAAGAAATAGGAACAAGTCAGACAACCCGAGGACCACGTGGTGTTCATTCGAGAGTGCTGACATTCCTTCTGCGGGGGCATGAAAACAAATGTCGACAGAGGTTTTGTTCCGCTGGCCGATAACTGGTAGACAATCCGAACTCAATGCTGTCGAGCGTGCACTCGCACGCAGTGGCGGCGCGCTTCTGGTAGGCGGGCCAGGCGTAGGCAAGAGCCTGCTCCTCGCCACCGCGCTGGAACGCGCCTCCGACGCCGGCCGCACCGTCCTTTCCGTCGGCGGTGCGAGCTGGAGCAGCGGCGCCCGCACCAAGGGGTACGGGTCACTCGGCGAATGCCTGTCCTCGATCGAACCCGCGACCCTGAGCGGCTCGGCCTCCGACCGCCCGCTCGTCGGCATCGACGACGCCCACCTCGTCGACGACGCGTCGGGCCACCGGCTCCACCGGCTCCTGGCGGCGGGGCGCCTCAGCGTGCTCGCCACCAGCCGCAAGGACGTCGCCGCACCCGCCGGCATCGACAAACTCTGGGTGGACCAGCTCATCGACCACATCGATGTGGCACCGTTCGACCGTTCGGCGCTCCGCGACGTCCTGCACGCCCGGCTCGGCGGTCACACGGACGCGGCCACTCTGGAACGGCTGTGGGCCGCCACGCACGGCAACGCGCTGATGCTGCGCGAACTCGTCGACCACACCGTGGAGAAGGAGTCCCTGCGCTGCGTGGACGGGGTCTGGGTGTGGGAGGGCCTCACCGCCCCTCCCGGCCGCCGGCTGTCCGAACTCATCCGCCTCGGACTGCGTGACCTCAGCTTCGAGGAGCGCGAACTGGTCAACATGCTGGCTGTCGCCGAGCCGCTGGAGATGGACATCGCCGCGGCGTCCGGACTCGCGCATGCGGCCGAGTCCCTGGATCTGCGCGGCATCGTGGCCGTCCGTCACAACGGTACGCGTGTGGAACTGCGACTGGCCGTTCCGCTCAGCCGGATGGTGGTCGCCTCCCGGATGTCCGATCTCACCGCGCAGCGACTGCGCCGCCAGGTGGCGGACGCGATGGAGGCCATGGGAAAACGGCTCCCCGAGGACATCCTTCGCGTCGTCTCCCTGCGCATCGAGGCCGGGCTCGTACCCGAGCGGGAACAGGTGCTCGTCGCGGCCCGGACCGCGGTCCGGCAGCGGATGTACGAACTCGCCGAGCGGCTGTGCCTGCTCGCCCTGCGCGTCATCGGCCCGGGAAAGCCGCCGTACCGCGGCTCGGTGTCCGACTTCGGGGAGGGCACGGTGGCCCTGTGCCGCATGGTGTCGTACGCGATCCAGCACGCGGACGCGCCCAGGGACTCCCTCCGGGCCGCCCTGCTGCTCGGCGAGGTCCTGATCGGCAGTGGATGCCACCAGGAGGCCGAAGCGGTCTTCGACACCGCTCTGAACACCGCGGTGGACGTGCCGCAGGCCGAGTACATCGCCGCCGTGCACGCCCGGGTGGTCAACCTGGCCTGGCGGCTGCGGCGGGTCCAGGACGCCGGTACGGTGCTGGACCGTGCCGTCGCCGCCCTCGGGCCCGGGCAGGCGGGAGTGCTGCACGGCAGTCGCGCCCTGATCGCCGTGATGTCCGACCGTCTGCAGGAGGCCGTCAACATCGGTGCAGCGGTGCTGCGGACCGGGGACGCCGGTACAGCCGTCACCCAGGGCCTGGTTCCGGTGGTGGCGCTCGCCCGTGCCGAACTCGGGGACCCGGCAGGCGCGTCGGAGCTGCTGAGCCGCTACCGGGCGGCATCCTTCGACTGGGACACCGACGCGGTGGTCCTGTTGGACGCCCTCGCGGCCCGATTTCTGTGGCTCACGGGCAATCTCAGGGGTGCGGCGGACGCGCTGGACACCCCACGCCGCTACGACGCCGACCGCTGGCCGGTGCTGCTCCAGACCGTCCTGGCGCGAGCCCGGCTGTTACGGCTCCGCGGCGAACCGCAGCGCGCGGTGGCACTCCTGCGGCAGGCGGCCGCCGTCGACACCGGACACGAATGGCCGGTCACCCGCGCGTGGCCGCTCGCTCAACTGGCCGGTGCGCTGGTCGAGTCGGGGCAGCACGCGGAGGCACTGCGCACGTTGGTGGAAGCCCGTACCGTGCAGAGCGAAGCCGTCTCCCACCCGATCGCCGACGACGAGATCGCCTACGACCGGGCTCTGGTCCTCGCCCACACCGGCGATCGCTCCGGAGCCGCCTCCGGCGCCCTCGAACTCGCCGAACGCGCGGCAGCCGGAGGGCGCACGGCCACCGCCCTGGCGGCCCTGCACCTGGTCGCCCGGATCAAGGAGAACGCCTCCTACCGCTTCCGGGCCCGTGCGCGGCAGCTCGCCGCACAGTGCGGCGGCGCCATCGCCCGGGCGATGGCCGACCACATCCAGGCGCTGGCAGAGGCCGACGGGAACGCGCTCATCAAGGTCTCCCGCCAGTTCGCGGAGATGGGCGCGCTGCCGCTCGCCGCCGAGGCTGCGGCCCAGGCCACGCGCGCCCACCGGGCCGCCGGACAGCGCCGAAAGGGCCGGGAGGCCTGGGCCACCTGTGAGGACCTGCTCCGTGGCGGCACCTGCACCCTCCCCTCGTGGATGGTGGACGAGAGCCACGGCGCCATGGCCCCGCTCACCCCGCGCGAGCGGGAGGTGGCCGCACTCGCCGCCACCGGCATGTCCAACCGCGACATAGCGCTCCGGCTGGTGGTGTCGGTGCGGACAGTCGAGAACCATCTGCACCGCATCTACCACAAGCTGGGCATCACAGCGCGGCAGGCCCTCCACCGGTCCCCGGGGCAGGAGGCGACGGAGCGCGGTGCCCACCTGTCACCCCTGTGACGGGCCTGACGGCCCCCGCCTCCTGGACGGCGCCCCGGCCGGCTCTTCGGCCCCGGGCCGAACGGGTCTTCGTACGTGATCACCCGGGACCGTAGCTGTCTCACCCGCAGGCGGTCTTCTGCTGAGCATGTGAACCCGCCGAGGAACACATGGACTCAGGCCGGATCCCGTCGTGCCACACAACGCGGCCCGCCAGGATCCGGTGGCGGAACCGGCAGGCTGGCGAGGTGAGTACCACTCCTGTCCGGCCGAGCATGTGTACGCGCTGCCCGCACTCGCGGCCGCCGCGCTGTGCGCCGACGGTCCTGTCGCCGGTCGAGCCGGAGAGACGAGCAGGAGAATCTGCGGGCCCCCTACAAGCCGCCCGTCAGACCGTTCCCCTACTGCGCGGGCGCCTGGCTGGGGCGGGTTCGGTCGATGTTGTCCTCGACCCAGGCGCGGAGCTGGTTGAGGGGGACAGCGGCGCTCCTGCCGAGGGCGGTGAGGGCGTATTCGACGTGCAGCGGAACGGCCGGGTAGACGGTGCGGTCGACGAGCCCGAAGTCCTCCAGGCGGCGCAGGGCCTGGGTGAGTACCTTGGGGCTGACGCCCTGGAGCTGGCGTTGCAGTGCGCCGAACCGCTGGGGCCTCTCTTCGAGTGCGCCGACGGCCAAGGCCGACCATTTGTTGGCCAGCAGGTCGAGCAGCGCGCGACACGGGCACTGCGCGGCGTAGACGTCGTGGTGCGCGTGCTGGCCGGTCGGGCAGATGGTCGTCATTCATACGCTCCTCACCTGGATGCTTCCCAATGGGAAGTAATTCCCCTTGCAGGTAACTACACCCTCGGGCCTAGCGTCATTCCCGCCAGCACGGAGGTCACGGCCCAGGAGCGCCGCACGGCTTCCGCACCATGCGATTTCGAGGGATGAAGCATGTCCGCAGAGAAGAAGACGATGCGCGCAGTGGTCCAGGACGATTTCGGGGGCCCGGAGGTGCTGCGGGTCCACGAGGTGCCCCGGCCGCAGCCGCTGCCGACGGAGGTACTGGTGCGCGTGCACGCCGCCGGGGTGAACCCGGTGGACTGGAAGACCCGGGCAGGCAGCGGCATGGCCGGAGTGCTCGGTCAGCCGCCGTTCGTGCTCGGCTGGGACGTCTCCGGCGTGGTGGAGTCAGTCGGCTTCGGCGTGACCACCCTCAAGGAGGGCGACGAGGTCTACGGGATGCCGTGGTTCCCCCGCGCGGCCGGCGGCTACGCCGAGTACGTCACCGCCCCCGCCCGGCAGTTCGCCCACAAGCCGACGACAGTCGATCACGAGCAGGCCGCCGCCGTGCCGCTCGCAGCACTGACCGCGTGGCAGGCGCTGCTGGACACCGCCGACGTCCGGGCCGGGCAACGCGTGCTGGTCCACGCCGCCGCCGGTGGAGTCGGGCACTTCGCGGTGCAGTTCGCCAAGCACCTGGGCGCGCGCGTCGTCGCCACCGCCAGCAGTGCCCGCCACGCGTGGCTCAAGGAGCTGGGCGCGGACGAGGTCGTCGACTACACCGCCGTCCGCTTCGAGGACGTCGTCCGGGACATCGACGTCGTCATCGACCTGGTCGGCGATACCCACGACAGGACCAGCCTGCGCTCGCTGGAGGTGCTGCGCCCCGGCGGCCTCCTCATCGCCGTCCCCGCCGGCGTCTCCCCTGAACTGGCCGACGCTGCAGCGGCGCGCGAGGTCCGGGCCACCTCGTTCCTCGTGGAGCCGGACGGCCAGGCACTCACACGCATCGCCGCACTCATCGACGCTGGACAGGTCGCGGTCGAGGTCGAGGAGGTCTTCCCACTGGAGCAAGCCGCCCATGCCCATATCCGAGGTGAGCACGGCCGCACCCGCGGCAAGCTCGTCCTCCGCACCACGGCCTGATCCCTCGACGGGATCCCCCGACGGGAAGGAGCACCCACGTGTTCTACGAGATACGCCGCTACCGGAGCCGACCCGGACGGCGCGACGCATGGGTCGACTACATGGAGGCCGTGGTCATCCCGTTCCAGGCCTCCAAGGGCATCAACGTCGTCGCCTCGTTCACCGACGAGCAGGACCAGGACGGCTACGTCTGGATCCGCCGCTTCGAGGACGAGGCCCAGCGCGAGGCGCAGTATGCGGCCGTGTACGAGAGCGACCGCTGGAAGAACGAGATCGGTCCGGTGGTCCACGGACTGCTCATCCCGGAGCGGTCCGTCGTCACCCGCGCCATACCCACGCCCGCCTCACCGTTGCGGTGACACCACCTCGCAGGAGAACACCCTTGAACACCGACACCCTCCCGGCCTTGTCATCCCCCGCATCCTCGATCACCCAGGCCGCGGCCCGCGCGCTGATCGCTGCCGTTCACGCCGCCGCAGCCGAGGGCGGCTTCGAGGCAGCCGTCGCCATCACCGACGCAGGAGGCCATCTCAAGGCTTTCGACCGCACCGACGGCGCGCCGTTCCTCACTGCCGAGGTCGCGGTCGACAAGGCCTGGACCGCCGCATCCTTCCGCACCCCCACCCATGTCTGGAACGACTACCTGGCTGACCATCAGGTTGCTCCCCTGGCGCACCATCCGCGCCTGGTGGCGGTCGGTGGCGGCTACCCGATCACCGAGAACGGCCACTGCATCGGTGGTCTGGGCGTCTCCGGCGGCACCTACGAGCAGGACCAGCAAGCCGCGGAGACGGCCCTGACCGCCCTCGGCCTCGACCTGCCGGCCTGAACTCTCTCACGGGGTTACGTCTCCTCCGCGGCTCCGTTCGCGGCGGTCGAGGTGATCTGCTGTGGAAGCGACGGCATGAGCGGGTACGCCGGTAGAGCTCACCGCCAGCGACGCCGAGGCGCCCGAGGCGGCGGGCCGCGCCCCGCGAGGGTGAAGTGGTGCGCGACGCGGGTACGGCCCGCTCCGCGAAGGCCGCCGTCGGAGAGACCATCACGCTGGACACCGCCGCATGGCAGCGGGACTTCCGCGTCGAAAGCGGTGGCACCGATACGGACGCGGGCGCGGCCGCCGGTGGGGCCGATCCGGCGGGTCACCTCGGCCGAGGCACCGGCTCTCCGGCCCGGGACGTACCTGCGCGACGAGGCCGCCGGACCATCAGCGCCGCCACGTCGCGTCTTCCGACCGGACCGGAGGAACCACAAGGCGCAAGAAGAAAGAAAAACCCCAGGTCACGGCGTGTGAGTCCTGGGGTTTTCCGGAGCCGCCTTCGGGATTCGAACCCGAGACCTACGCGTTACGAGTACGCGAGCGATCCTGACGTGCCGTATCCGGAAGTGTCGCTAAATCTCGTTTTGCCTGGCCAGAAGGTACTGGTTGGTGCGCTCACCCCGGGGACGATGATTCTCCGGGCCCATCAGGTGCCGGCTCAGGACCATTAAGCGCCACCGTGCAGTCAGGGACTCCGTTGCCATGAGGCGGATTCATCTCGGGACTGAGGGTCTGGAGGTGCGTGCCTCGTTGCCGGCCAGCTTGGGGCGGGGATGAGTCCGTCGGGTGACGGGCCCAGCCCCGCTGGTCCACGGTTGGTTAGACGCGGTCGGCTGCAATCAGGACGTATTGGAAGGAGCCGTCCTTGTACGACTCGATGAACGCCTCCTCGATTCCGGTGACCAGGGAAGACGTGGCCCGAAGCTCCCAGTAGGGCAGGGTCTGCGGGGTCAGGTCGATGACGGTCTGCGGGACGAGGCGGTTGTTCGCCATGGCCCGCAGGTATTCGCGGCGAGAGTGGATGTTGCATTCGAAGTGGGCGTTGATCTGGGAGACCCACTTCGAGGGCTGCCCGTAACGCGGGTTCCAGCAGCCGGTGATGGTCACGTAGCGGCCGCCTACCTTGAGGACACGGGAGTGCTCGGCGAAGAGGTCCTCCAAGTCGACGTACATGCTCGACTCGTTGTTCCACGAGGCCGCGGCCTGACCCGTCTCGAAGGGCGTGCCGAGCATGTTGCACACACGAGCGCGGACGTGGTCGTCGATGCCGAGTTGATGGGCGCGTTCGTTGGCGAAGTCGGCCTGCTTGGACGACAGGGTGACGCCTTCGACCTTGCATCCGAATCGCTGGTGGGCCATCACCATGGAGCCGCCCCGCCCACAGCCGGCGTCGACGAGTGTGTCGTCGCGTCCGGGGGATCCGAGCTGGCCCAGGAGGACTTCGGTCTGCGCCGACTCCAGGCGGTGGAGTTCGGCGACCAGCTTCTTCTCGTACCCGCTGTCGCCGGCGTTGCCAAGAGAGTCGTGATCGACGTCGCCGAGGCCATAGTGGTGGTGGTAGAGCCCATCGACGTCGCCGAGACGCAGGTTCACGGGCCTGGCCTCCTGGTCCCAGTAGCGGGCGATGTCACCTTGGTAGGGCGAGGCCGGGGAGGGAATGAAGAGGGAGGTGTTGGTGGTGAGCTCGGTGCTGGTCATAGAAAGGTCCGCTCCTTACCAGAAATCGGGCAGGCTGTATCGGTACGTGTTGGTCTGATGCCAGTAGTGGTTGCCGTTGACCCAGGCAGCCACCCCGCGCAGGAAGCGCAGCACGCTGGGGACGGGGCAGGCGGCGGCCAGGGCGGCGGCTTCGGCTTCGAAGTTGTGCATGAGGTCGTTGTGGACCTCGACCGTCTTCAGGTAGGCGTCCTTGTCGGACATGCCCTCCCGTTCGGCAATCACCACGGGCAGGTTCAGGTGCAGGCCGGGACCGGCCAGTTCCTTGGTGTACGAGTAGAGGTCGTTGACGAGGGTGGTGGCGTTGCCCGCGAGGGCGATGACGCGCTGCATAGCGGGCTGGGCGTGCAGGTCGGCGGGGAGTTCGTAGCCGCCGACGGTGTCGGTGATGGTGGGGCAGGGGCGGAAGTTGTTGAACTGGCGCATCGCCAGGTACTCCCACACCTCCGGGACGTGCTGTGTCTGGGCCCACGCGGCCTCGGCCAGGTATCCCAGGTGCAGGCGGGCCATGTCGTGCCTGAACCGGTCGGCCTGTGAGGCGGTGGCGTGCCCGAGGAAGTACTCCATGGCCGAGTGGTATGCACGCCGAGGAGCATCCGACTGGAGCGAGGCCGCCCAGCCCGGCTCGTACTCGGTTGTGGTGTGCAGCGCATCGAGAGCCGTGTGCGCCAGCAGAAGACGGCTGCCGAGACCGATCGGCGAGCCACCGTGGTCCTCGCAGTAGCAGTCGTCGACCGCGTTCTCGGCGACCATCAGACGTGTGGCGATCATCAGGTGGTCGATGGTGGGAGCGTCCGGATGGCAGGCGACCATGTAGCGGCCCACGGAGAAGCCGTCGAACTGGTCCTCCCACTCCGGGGGATAGGCATGGACCTCGTCCACCGCCCATGTCTTGATCCTGCCGCTGACCTCCTCCACTCGCACCGGGTCGGGCTCCGATACCGGGTGGTGGTAGAGGCCCGGGATCGGTGTGCCCTCCACCGGTGCATCGGAAGACGGAGAAGCCGGGGGCTCCTCGCGCCGCCCCAGATGCAGGCTCGCTGTACCCAGACCACTGGGGCCGCACAGGATCCGTTCCAGGGCAGGGCTCGGTTGCCTCACTTCGGCGGTGCCTTTCCGCACCTGTTCAGCGATCAGGTCGCCGCTTGGTCCGTCGCCGGGAACAAACACGTCCACGGGAGCGGACCGGGTGGCGGGGACCGGGAGGGAGGGCACGCTGGGCAAGGAAGACAGGGCGGGCCGGGTGCCGCTTTCGGCGCCGGCGGGGCGATGGATCCGGGCCGGAGCGGCGGGCGTGCTCGACTGTAGAGGGGAAAGCCCAGGATCGGGCATCCATAGCTCCTTGGTGAGTGGTGACCTGCCCCGGATCCCGGGCGGGCTCGCCCGGCCCAAGAGGTCGGGGCCGTTGAACGGGTTTTCTAGCCTCGCCGGGCGATCTGCACGTTCTCCAGCACGCCGAGGGCGTCAGGCACCAGGATGGCGGCGGAGTAGTAGGTGCTCACCAGGTAAGAAATGATCGCCTGTTCGCTGATGCCCATGAAGCGCACCGACAGGCCCGGCTCGTACTCGTCCGGCAGGCCGGTCTGGCGCAGGCCGATGACGCCCTGGTTTTCCTCGCCGGTTCGCATGGCGATGATCGAGCTGGTGTTTTCCTTGCTGATGGGGATCTTGTTGCAGGGCAGGATCGGGACTCCGCGCCAGGCCGGGACCTGCTGCCCGCCGAGGTCGACATGGTCGGGGTAGAGCCCGGCGGCATTGAACCCGCGCCCGATTGCCGCGATCGTCCTGGGATGGGCGAGGAAGACCTTGGTGCCGCGGCGGCGGCAGAGCAGCTCGTCGAGGTCATCCGGGGTGGGCGGGCCTGAGTGGGTCTGGATCCGCTGCTTGAAGGCGGCGTTGTGGAGCAGACCGAACTCCCGGTTGTTGATCATCTCGTGCTCCTGGCGCTCGCGCAGCGCCTCGATGGTGAGCCTGAGTTGTTCCTCGGTCTGGTTCATCGGCCCGTTGTAGAGGTCGGCGACCCTCGTGTGGACTCGTAGAACCGTCTGTGCGACGGAGAGTTCGTACTCGCGTGGGTCGACTTCGTAGTCGACGAAAGCGCCCGGCAGTTCGGCCTCACCGATGTGGCCGGCCGACATCGCGATCTCCGCCTCGCCATGACGGTTCTGCCGCTGGAGGGGGAGTGAGCTGAACTCCTCGATGTGCGCCTGGAGGACCGGCGCCGTGGACAGTACGGCGGCGAAATCGGCGTGGGACAGGGTGAGCAGGGTGCCGGAGGTCTCGGCGGTGGCGGTGTAGTCCCACTTCGCGTCGCCATCCAACAGCGCGTTCTCACCGAACTTGTCGCCGTCCGCGAGCGTGGCGACGGCGACCTCGTCACCGTATTTGCCGACGGAAGTCTGGTTGATCCTGCCGTGGGCAATCAGGTGGATCTGGTCGGCGGGGGTGCCGCGCTCGACCAGCACCTCGCCGGGGCGGAAGTCGCGCTGGACGCACCGGTTGGCGATCGCCGTCAGTACGTCAACGTCTTCGAAGCCGCGCAGCAGGGCCAGTTCGCCGAGCTCGCGGGGGATCACCCGAACGTCGGCACCGTCCTGAACGAACTCGATACGCCCGTCGCCGACGGTGAAGCTCAGCCGGCGGTTCACGCGGTAGGCGCCACCCTTGGCCTCCACCCAGGGGAGCACCCGCAGCAGCCAGCGAGAGGTGATCTCCTGCATCTGCGGGGCGGACTTGGTCGTGCTGGCGAGGTTGCGGGCCGCCGCGGTGCTCAGGCTGGACTGCGGGGGCTGCCCCAGTTGCGCTTCCGGGCTGGTCTCAACGGTCATCGGGCGAGCTCTCCTTCACGTCAGGTGGTGCTCGGTGTGCGCGCGCCGAACAATGGAAAACGGAAGGGCAGAGGGCGGGCCTCGTCCTGCTTCCGAAGACCAGTAAAGGGTGGATACGCCCAGCTCACGGCAGAGGGCCGGTGGCAATACCTCGATGTGGTGCTCTTAGTCCATTGAGGTTGTCAAGCCCCGGGTTTTGTGGAGGGGGCCTTGACCCCTGATGCTGAACGCCGACCACATGCGCACCGACCGCGTCACCGACGCGCTGGCGGCGGCGATCCGCACCCGCGGCAGCCTCGCCGAATCGATCATGCACACCGACCACGGAGCCCACTACACGAGCAGGGCATTCGCCCAGGCCTGCAGTTCAACAAGGGTGCGGCGAAGCATGAGCGCGGTCGGGTCCAGCGCGGACAACGCACTCGCCGAGTCCTTCAGCGCGACTTTCAAACGCGAGACCCTGCAAGGACGAAAGAGCTGGCCAACCGAGCGCGAGGCCCGACCCGACGCCTTCCGATGGCTCCACCGCTACCACACCCGGCGCCGGCACTCCCGCCTCGGACAACGATCACCGATCGCCTTCGAAAACACCTTCCACCTCACACCAACTGCGCTGACACAAGCCGCATGACCCGTGTCCAGGATTCGGGGTCAAGGCCCGTCCTTCGCCTGTCCCGATGCGCTCCCCCTCGCGCTCCCCTGACCTTCCGGAGCCGTCTTCAGACCGGGCCGGAGGAACCACGAGGCGCAGAAAAAAGGAAAAACCCCAGGTCACGGCGAGTGAGTCCTGGGGTTTTCCGGAGCCGCCTTCGGGATTCGAACCCGAGACCTACGCATTACGAGGGCCTGCAAGATCATCCCGGGTGGTGCTGGGTAGTGTCCGTGAATCCCGTTTCCGCAGGTAGGAGACCTGAACCGCTCGCCATGCTTACCACCCGATCCATCCGGTGCCGCCCCGTCCGCTCACGCAACGCTCACGCACTCCGGGCACGTGATCGTTTTACAGCCAACACGCTTTCCAAATGTCCGCTCGAGATTCGGAGATGTGCGGGGCGTTCCGACCTGTCTTTGTGGGTGTTGTTGCGGCGAGTGGCGCCGCCGCTCGATACCAGGCGTCCGCAGGGGAGTAGCCGACGGTGCGCGTGTGGACGCGAGCAGGGCCCGCCACCGTGGCGAGCCCTGCCTGTGCGTGCGGTCGCGGATCAGCGGCCCTGGAGGTACTCGGCGTAGTAGTAGCCGGCCTCGCCCTCGAAGTGTGCCTTCTTCGCCTTGGCGTAGGTGATTCCGTACGGGCCGCCCAGGTTCAGGTACTCCGCGCTGGCGCGGTCCCCTTCGACCTTGGAGTAGCCGGCGCCGACCTTGCCGGCCTCATAGCCGTCGTCGGAGTTGTGCGCGGCGGCGGGTCCGGCGGCCAGGAATCCGGCTGCGGCAACGGTGGCAAGGGTGATCGCGATACTACGAAGCATGGGTGTTCCCTCTCGACAATGCGTAGCGGGCAGTGTGCAGTTCAAACCCTTACCGCCGCCGGTCGTTCAGGGGCGCAACCGCGCTGCGGTGCTCCAGGACCGCACCTGATCAGCCGAAGCAGCGTCACCGTTGTCGCCCAGGCCGAGGGAGCTGTAGCCGTGTGAGAGTTTCGTCAGTTGTGCGTGTCGCGGAGCCTTTTGGTTCAGGTGCGCGAGACGGTGTTATCGGCTGCGCCTGGGCCCGACCCCCGTGGCGTGAGCCCGTCGGCGCTCCCGGGCCTGAGCCGTCACGCCGCCCGCCCGGGAGCGTCGGCATTCGTCGCCTGATCGAGGATCTCTGCACTCAATCGCAACTGGGCCTTCGCGCGGACCGTAGTCGGCGGTAATGGCTTGTCCGTAGTGCCCAGGTGCCTGGAGCCGTGGTCCGTAGGGCCACGAAGGTGCGTTGGTGTGCTGCCCATTGCTCGACGTATGTCCAGCCGTTGCCACGTGCTTCGCGAAGGAGAGCGGTGATTCCGGTCCGCGCCCAGGGGAATGTTGTGCCGGCTGGGCCGTCTCCGCCCTCGATCCGAGCGTTGAAGCGTTCGTCGACGTCGGGCTGCGACACCTCTGCGAGGAGCAGCCCGCCGGGCTGGACGATCTCCGCCACTCGTTTGAGTAGTCTGCCTGGGTTTCCGCCGATGCCGATGTTGCCGTCGATGAGCAGGGCGGTGCCCCACTGACCCTCGGAGGGGAGCGGATCGAAGACTGATCGGTGCAGTGCCGACCCGCCCGCGCCCTGGGCCCGCGTGATGGCTGCTGGACTGATGTCGATACCCAGTGCCGTGCGCCCGGTCTTGGAGAGGGCTGCGACCAAACGGCCGGGGCCGCAGCCGATGTCGAGCACGCTCTTCTCGCAACGCTGAAGGACGGTCATGTCTGCGGCGTCGGCGGTGCTGGACCATCGTTCAACGTCCAAAGGGACCCGTGCCCCGTCCGCGCACTGCAGGTAGAGAGGGCCAAGGCCCGAGGTTACGGCGACCGTGTAGGTCTCCTCGTGCCAGGGGCCAGGGCTGGTCTCAGGTGACTCCGCTGTACTCACGACAGTCTGGAATTCCTGAGCTGCAGTCCGGGCGTCAGGTTGTGCCGATCCACGAATGACAGCGGGCTCCCCGGCGCGGCCGGCTGATCGGCCGGCCATTGAGATTGCGTCACTGGCCGGGGAACAACCAGGACGATTCTTTGCTCCCGTCACGTCGCCCACGGTCGCACAACGGGGCCCGGGCTCTGCATGCACACACGAACTCGTCACCCATTCATACGGGGAAGTTCGGGTTTTCGGATCTCGCGTTGATACGTAGAACCGACTGGTGCGAGCTGGTTGGGGAACAAATTATTACGGCCGCCCCCAGGAACGCGGCGGATGCAAATTCCAGGGTTACTGTGCGATGCCATTCGGTGATCTTCCGTCTGATGAAGCACAAGGAATCCCATGGGTGACTCACAAGACCAGGGCCCGGGGCCCCAGGACCCCGGGCATGGAAGCGTGGACGGTCCCGATACGTCCGGCATCCACGAGCCGCTGCCTCGGGCCGGGGCCGCACCGGCCGGTGGCCCCGCTCAGGCTCGGAACCCGGCCCCGCCCCCCGACGGAAGCGAAGAGGGCCCGCGCAGCGGTAGCGGCCGCCTCTCCTCAGCCGGCCCGCCGAACGGGGACGGAGATGCCGGCACTGCCTATGCATCCTCCGCGCCGAGGACCGGCTCGTCTGCGCGGCCGGTGGCCGTGGCGAAGAGCGTGCCGCGTGCCCGTCTGGAGGGGCTGTTGCGGGAGGGGCCGCCGTCCGGTCCGACCCGGCCGGGGTTCTGGCGCAGTCCCTTGCGTGGGCCCTGGTTGACGTCGGTGCTCGGTGCGGTGCTGCTGGTGGGCATCACGCTGATGTTCGTCACGGGACTGCTCTCGTACGCGGCGTACAACCCCGACCTCGGTGCCAACGACAAGACTCCGGACCGGGGCTGGCTGGGCTTCTACCTGTTCTCCTGGCCCACCCATCCGTACTGGCTCTACCGGCTCACCCAGGGCGTCCACATCACCCTCGGCATCGTGCTGATTCCGGTGCTGCTCGCGAAGCTGTGGTCGGTGGTCCCCAAGCTGTTCGCCTGGCCCCCGGTCAGGTCCGTCAGCCACGCGCTGGAGCGGATTTCGGTGCTCCTGCTCGTGGGAGGGGTGCTGTTCGAATTCGCCACCGGGGTACTCAACATCCAGCTGGACTATATTTTCCCCGGCTCCTTCTACCCCCTGCACTTCTACGGGGCCTGGGTCTTCATCGGCGCCTTCGTCGTCCACATCGCCTTCCGGATCCCGCTCATGGTCCGGATGCTGCGCAGCGGAGGTCTCCGCGAGGAACTGCGTGGCCGGCCCAAGACCGGCGAGAGCGCTCCTTCGGACCCCACGGGTCTGGTCAGTCCTCGCCCTGCCGCGCCGACCATGTCTCGCCGCGGCGCGCTGGGGATGGTGGGAGGGGGCTCCCTGGTGCTGCTTGCCGTGACAGCGGGGCAGAGCATCGGAGGATGGCTCCGGCCCACCGCGCTGCTCGCGCCGCGCAGCCAGGATCCGGGCCCTGGTCCCAATGGCTTTCAGATCAACAAGACCGCGGCCGGTGTGGGCATCCGTGCCGTCGACATGGGTGTGGCCTGGCGTCTGGTCGTCAGGGGCGGGGGCCGCGAGCGGGTCCTCACCCGTGCAGAGGTCCTGGCGCTGCCGCAGCACAGCGCGGCGCTGCCGATCGCCTGTGTGGAGGGCTGGTCCACCGAGGACCAGGAGTGGAGCGGGGTCCGGCTTGCCGATCTGGCCGCACTCGTGGGGTTCACCGACGGCCCGCCCGGTGTCTTCGTGCAGTCTGCCCAGCTCAGCGGTTCCTTCCGGTCGACCACGTTGCGCGACAACCAGGTCCGCGACTCCCGCTCACTGCTGGCCCTGCGGGTCAACGGAGCCGATCTGTCGCCGGATCACGGCTACCCGGCGCGGATCATCGTCCCGGCCAATCCGGGTGTCCACAACACCAAGTGGGTCACCGGGCTGACCTTCGGAGGGAACGTATGAACCGCTTCCGCAGTCTCTACGGAGCCTCGCCGCTGCATCTGCTCCTGGTGCTCTGCTCGTTCGCGCTGACCGGCTATGCCGGGATTCGGCTGCTGTCCGGTGCCGAGCCGTGGAAGGTGGTCCTCTGGTTCGTCGGAGCGGCCCTGCTGCACGACCTGGTACTGCTGCCCCTCTACACCGTGACCGACCGCGCCGCCCAGACCCTGCTGGGCGAGCGCCGGGAACCAGCCGCACAGGGTGAAACCGCCCGCCCGGCAATGCGCTGGATCAACTACGTCCGGGTCCCGGTCTTCCTCTCCGGAGTCCTGTTCCTGACCTACTTTCCCCTGATCCTGCAGCGGGTCAGCCACCGCTTCACCCTGTACACGACGCTCTCCACCGACGTGTACCTCGGCCGCTGGCTACTCATCACCGCCGCACTGTTCGCGATCTCCGCGCTCACACTGCTGATCCGTATGGGGCGCTCCCGCCCCACACCGGAGTCGGGTGTGAAACGGCCCGGCGCGGCACGGACGGGACCTGCCAACGGCACTCCTGGCCACGAGTCCGCCCCGTGACCCGGCGATCAGGACCGGGCCCCATCCGCGCTCGGCAGGCAGGACTGACGTGAGCACGCGCCCGATCGGTGACTACGCACTGCTGTCGGACTGCCGTTCGGCCGCGCTGGTGTCCATGGCAGGTTCCGTGGACTGGCTCTGCCTGCCGCGCTTCGACAGCCCAGCGGTCTTCGCCCGTCTGCTCGACGAGAAGGCCGGGCACTGGACGATCCGACCCAGCGAACAGAGTGAGGTCACCCGACGCTACGTACCCGAGACCCTGGCACTGGAGACCACGTTCCGCACCCCCTCCGGCACGGTGGTTCTCCTCGACGCACTCGCGATGGGACACCGCGAGCGCGGGCACGCGCTGGGGGCGTCCTCCCCCGGCGTGCTGCTGCGCCAGATCACCTGCACCAGTGGATCGGTGACGGTGGAGACCAGCTTCGCGCCCCGCCCGGAGTTCGGCCTCGTTCACCCGGTGATGTCCCTCGTACGTGGCGGACTCAGCGCGTACGGAGGCGCGCAGCGGCTCGTGCTGTCCGCACCGCTCCCGCTGCGGATCGAAGGCGCGACAGCGCACGGGGAGACGGTACTGAGGGCGGGCCGGCGGATCGGGTTCGCGCTGTCGTCCCTGCCTGCCTGGGGCGAGGCGCAACCGGAATCCTGGCGAGGCGGGCGCATCCACCGTCGCCTGAACGACACGATCAAGGGGTGGAGGTCTTGGACGGGGATCCATCAGGGCTATCAAGGCCGGTGGAGGGACGAGGTTGCCCACAGCGGGCGCGTGCTGCAAGCACTGACCTTCACTCCCACGGGCGCCATCGTCGCGGCCGCCACCACCTCCCTCCCGGAAAGCATCGGAGCCGACCGTAACTGGGACTACCGCTACACCTGGGTCCGCGACGCCAGCTTCACCCTCCAGGCCCTGTCCACCTCCGCCTGCGACAGGGAAAAAGCCGCCTACTTCGGATTCCTCGCGCAGGCCGCAGCAACCCAGCTGGAACGAGGCGTCGACCTCCAGGTCATGTATGGCATCGGCGGCGAAAGGGACCTCAGCGAACGCACCCTGCCCCACCTCTCGGGATGGCGGGGCAGCACACCGGTCCGCACCGGCAACGACGCCTGGCGCCAGCACCAGCTCGATGTCTACGGCGAACTGCTCGACGCCGCACACCAGACCCACCCCCGCACCGAGTGGTTCGACCAGCCCACCCGCAACTTCCTCCTCCAGGCCGCCGAGACCGCTGCTCGACGCTGGAACGAGCCCGACCAGGGGATTTGGGAAGTGCGAGGTCCCAGCCGACACTTCCTCTACTCGAAACTGATGTGCTGGGTCGCCCTGGACCGGGCCATCGACCTCGCGCCAGCGCTCGGAGCGACGGCCGAACGCGTCACCGCCTGGCGGCAAACCCGCCAGACCATTCGAACAGCCATTGAAACCGAAGGGTGGAACCCGCACGTCGGCGCCTTCACCCAAGCGTTCGGATCCAGCGAGCTCGACGCCTCAGCCCTCATGCTTCCCCTCGTCGGATTCCTTCCCGGCCACGACCCCCGAATCCGCTCCACCGTGTCCGCGATCGCGGACCAGCTGTCAGACACACGCGGACAGGTACGCCGCTACCTCCAGGACGACTTCGCATCCGACGAGGGGGCGTTCCTTCTCTGCACCTTCTGGCTCGCCCACGCCCTGGCCCTTACCGGCGAGGTGCAACGCGCCCGCACAGTCTTCGAAACCGCCCTCACCTGCGCCAACGACGTCGGCCTCCTCGCCGAAGAGATCTCCCCCACCTCCGGGGAGGCCCTTGGAAACTATCCCCAGGCATTCAGCCACATCGGCCTCATCAACGCGGCACGAGCCATCCACCACGCCGAACAGGCAGGACAAAGCCATTGACGTCGTGTCACTCAGGTTCGGGAAGGGCGAGCCCTTCAAAGGACCGAGCCGCGCCGGAAGTGTGGCTACGGTGCTCGAAGACCGGCTTCACCAACCTCGACGATGCGGGCTTCTGCTGACAAGCGTTTCCCTGCCAAATCTCCCCGCACCACCCTGATGGGATCCGATGTGGCACGGGCCGGGGCTCGGTAGGGTGTGAGGAACGCGTCAATATTCGCGCTGGTGTGCCGGGAAGTCTGGTCGGCGTTCGAGGGGACAGATGTCTCCGCTCGTCGAGCCATGTCCCGGAGGGATGCGTCGTGTCTGACGCTCAGCGTGATCGTCCGACGCTTCTGGGGTTGCTCCCCTGGGGTGAGCGCAGGGCTGTATCCGACGCACTGCGCACGGAGACGGTGGGTGGCCTGGTGCTGCTCGTTGCCGCGCTTGTGGCACTGGTCTGGGCGAATACTCCGTGGAGCGGGGCTTACGAGGCATTGCGTGACACACGCTTCGGGCCTTCTGCCATGGGCCTGGATCTGAGCGTCGGGCATTGGGCGTCCGACGGTCTGCTGACCATCTTCTTCCTGGTCGCAGGGATCGAGCTGAAGCGTGAACTGGTGGTGGGTGAGTTGCGTACCCCTGCCGCCGCGGCTCTGCCTGTCGTGGCGGCGCTGTGCGGGATGGCGGTACCCGCCGTCCTCTGCGCCGTCGTCTCGTCCGCCGGTGGTGGCTCACCGACCGCCTGGGCTGTGCCGATGGCCACCGACATCGCGTTCGCGCTGGCCGTACTCGCGGTGCTGAGCACCAGCCTCCCCTCCGCGCTGCGCGCGTTTCTGCTCACGCTGGCGGTCGTGGACGACCTGGGTGCCATTCTGATCATCGCCGTCTTCTTCACCAGCGACCTGAACCTGCTGGCACTGGGCGGCGCGGTTGCTTGCCTCGTCCTGTTCTGGCTGTTGCAGCGCATGAGGGTGCGGGGCTGGTGGTGGTACGTGGCGCTGGGCGTGGCCGCGTGGGTGCTGATGTACAACGGCGGCATACACGCCACGGTCGCCGGGGTGGCAATGGGCCTGATCCTGCGTACGACTCCGGACGGCGTCCGGGGCCCCGGCCGCCGTTCGGAAAAGGTCTCTCCCGGTGATCGCACCGCTCATCGTCTGCGTCCATTTTCCGCGGGTGTCGCGGTGCCGTTGTTCGCTCTGTTCGCCGCGGGCGTGAGCGTCTCCCCGGAGGCGCTGGGCGCGGTGTTCACCCGGCCGGAGCCCCTTGGCGTGGTGGCCGGCCTGGTGGTGGGCAAGGCGATCGGGATCTTCGCCGGCACCTACTTCACAGCCCACTTCACCCGGGCACAGCTCAACCCGGACCTGGCATGGGCGGATGTCCTGGGCCTTTCCGTCCTGGCCGGCATCGGATTCACGGTCGCGCTGCTCATCGGCGAACTGTCGTTCCCCGACCCGGCCCAGGCCGACCACATCAAGGCGGCCGTCCTCGTCGCATCCGTCACTGCCGCGACGGTCGCCGCCGTCCTCCTCAAGCGCCGCGACCGCATCTACCGGCGCCTGTGCCAAGAAGAGGACCGCGACGACGACGCGGACGGTGTGCCCGACATCTACCAACGGAACGAGCGAGGTGCCGCATGAACGCCCGACGCGAGCGGGTACTGAACGCAGCTGTCTGGCTCACGGTGACAGGAGCCGCCGTCTGGGCCGGCATTGTCACCGAACCGTACTGGCTGCAGTTCGCCTGCCTGGTCGCCGCCGCCGCTACGCTGCGCCTGGCCCTGCGTGCGTTGTGGGCCCACGCCAGTCACATCAGCCCGGGCATGCGCTTCGGCGAGGGACGCGCTGTCGTGCGCCTGAGCGATGACCTCACCCCGGCGAGCGCAGACAAGGCGGCCAGACGTCTCACCGAGGCACTCGACGAACTCCCCAGTGTCCTGGAAATCGACCTGTCCAAAGTCAGCACCCTTGGCAAGGACACCACCCAGGTCCTCTTCACCGGCCTGCGAGCAGCCGCCGAACGGGGCGTCCCTGTTCGTGTCACCGGCGCCAACCGGCGTGTCCGGACCACCCTGCACGGCATGGGCCTGGACCGGTTTTACCGCTACACCCACGCCCCCGACGCAGACACATACCAGGACCGCCGGTGACAGCCCGAAACCCGCACTCCCGGCACCTCGCCGGCTACGCCGCCCTCCTTGCCGATGCCGCGACCACCGGCCGGCGCCTCTCCCGTACCGAGCTGGACACCCTGCGCGGCTTCGGCGAGCAGGCAGCCACAGAGGGAACCACATTGCGCCAACTCGTGGCGCAGCATCTCCAGATCACCCAGTCGTCCTGGCCCGGACCACCCGCCACACCTGCAGACGTCATGGCCGTAGCGGCCCAGGCCATCGACGCGATGGCCGAGGGCTACGACCACGCGCAGCATTTCGCTGTCCGCCAGCAGGAAGCCGCTCGCCGCGAGTTCATCGACGACCTCCTCCACGGCCGAAGCAATCTGGGCCGCCTGGCCGAACGCGCCGAGCGTTTCGGGCTCCGGCTTTCGTACGCCCACGCCGTCGCAGCTGCCCAGGGCCCCGATTCGTACGCCGAAGGCGACGAGGTTCCGCGACGGGTGGAGCGCGCGGTCATGGGACGGTTCGGGGAGCGACAGATCCTCCTCACCACGAAGGAGGGCAGGCTCATCTGTATCGCCCCAGGTGATCAGCAGGATGTCCTGACGTACTTCGCGAAACAGACCCATGCCGCGACCGACGGCGGCCAGACCGCCATAGGCCGTAGTCACCGTGGAGCCGGTGGCGTCGTCCACTCCTACGAAGAAGCCGTCAACACTCTCGACATCGCAGTCCGCCTCGCCATGGACGCCCCTGTGCTCCACGCAGCCGACCTCCTCGTCTACCCCGTCCTGACACGAGACCGTCAGGCCATGGCTGACCTCGTACGCACTACCCTCGGCCCTCTCCTCCAGGCTCGAAGCGGCCCCGAATCCTCCCTCACCACCCTCACCACCTACTTCGAAACGGGGTGCAACGCCACTGAGACAGCCCGTCAGCTCTCCCTCAGCGTCCGCGCCCTCACTTACCGGCTCGAACGCATCCACCAACTGACCGGATCCGACCCCACGCACCCCCGCAACCGGTACACCCTCCAGACCGCCGTCATCGGAGCCAGACTGCTCAACTGGCCCACGCAGAGCCTCTGACCGCAGACAATCGAAGCAGCAGGCTCGATCGGCAGCGAGGACAGTGGCGCGCACGAATTCCGGTGCCGCTTCCCTCACCGTTCAGCGGTGGGGCCAGCCAATCCGAGCTGTTTCAGCATGCATAGTTCGTAACTGCGGCCCCATTGTTCGGCGTGCTCGCCATACTCGAAGCGACTGATCTCGGCATCGGGGTGGCTGAACGCCTTCCCGGCGAGGGCGTAGCCGCCCGGAGGGTCACGGAGCGTGCCTGGGACGATGCAGGCGAGGGTGATAGCGATACGACGATCCAAGGATCTCCCTCCCGGCCATATGTAGCGAGCAGTCCCATTTCAAGCTTGGCGGCCGACCGCCCTAGGCAAGGGCAAATGCGCGGCTGCTCGCCAGGGGGCACCTGATCAGCCGAAGATCGAGTTGGCTGCGCAGTTCGTCTGAAGCCGCGTCGGTGGGGAAACCTGGTCAGTTGTGCGCGTCGACCAGGTGTGCGAGACGGTGTTCATCGGCTACGCCCGGGCACGACCCCTATCGGCGTGTGCCCGTCGGCGCTCCCGGGTCCAAGCCGTCACGTCGCTCGCCCGGGAGCGTCGGCATTGGTCGCCTGATCGAGGACCCATTCCAAACCGCCATGACCCGGTTCATAGGAGGGAGCTCTGCGCCAGATCCGGGCGAAGGCGTCGACCAGTGCGCCGCGGGCGCGTTCCATGGACCCTTCACGGGAGCGGAGCAGCGCGAGGAGGAGCGGTGCGAGCAGGTCGTACAGCTCGGCGAGCGCATTTTTGCTGCCGTGCGCGATCTGCACCAGCAGGTCATCGACGTGCGCCGTCACCCTGCCAGGAACCACACAGCCTGCGTCGGCGGAACCCGTAGGTGGGTTCGGCGCTCCGTCCCGTGCCTTGTCTGTCGCCGCTTTCACACCTCCGAGGCTATCGCCCGGCGCACCATCGCGAGCGCGCTCGTCCTGCCCGGTTCCGCGTTTCTATCGTCGTGTACCACGGCCCCTCAGACCTCACTGAGCACGCCAGGTGCTTCAACCATGCTGTGTCGGTCCAGAGGCTACCGATCAGTCGTGATCCCGGCCTTCGCCTTAGCAGGGCTGAGAGATCCGGGTTGCGGCGCCCTGCATTGATCAACTCTTTCTGGAAGGGGACCCATTCGTGGGATCACGGTCGGCGTGTGGGCGCGCCTGGGATCTGTACGGGGAGGGGCGCGCATGGTGGGACGGAGTTCGTCGTCTTGGTTGCGGCGGCATTCGTTCCTCGTGGAGGTTTCATGTTCAGGCTTGGAAGTGCGGTCGCCCTGACCGTGGCTGCCGGTGCGCTGGCATTTGCCGGTTCCGGTGTGGCCAGTGCTGACTCGGGTGCGCAGGGTGTGGCCTACGGCTCGCCGGGTGTCCTGTCCGGCAACGTGGTGCAGATTCCCATCAGCGTCCCGGTCAACGCGTGCGGCAACTCCGTCAACGTGCTCGGACTGCTCAACCCGAGCTTCGGCAACACCTGCGTCAACGGCGGCTACGGCCGTCAGCAGCACCATGATGGTGGAAAGCAGCACGACGACAAGAAGCACTGGAAGCACGAGAAGCACGGCAAGTACAACCATCGCTGAAACGCTGCTGGTCGTTCGGCTACGGTCGGTCCGCAGTCGAACCTTCGGTGGCAAGCCCCCCAGACAAGCCTTGGGGCACTTGCCGCGCTTGTCTCGCGCTCTCCGCAGGGCTCTGCCGCCGGTCGGGTGAGCGAGTGATACCTGCCCGTGTCTCCGGGTCGGCCCGTTCGGTTGAGATCACATGCGTGCATGATTCAGCCCTCGGCATGCTCGCTGCGCATGTCCGGGCACCAGTCGGCCAAGACGCGCGCCCTGACCGCCCCCGCCCAAGCCAGGACGGGGGCGGTCGTCGTGCTTCGTGACTGCCCAGCCGGGTGACGGTGCACGTCGATGTCCTCTGGGAGTCTGCCGGGTCGGGTTGCTGCCGCAGGCGTATAGCCGCTGGTTACAAGACCAGTGGGAGGCTGCGGACGATCAGGCTGAGTCCGACGACGAGGACGAGTGCCGCGGTCAGGAGAGCGGTGTAGGGCGCGACCCTCCGGATGAGTGCGAATGCGGGTCGGGAGGTGAGGGATTCGGCTCGGTTGCCGAGCCTGACGAGGAGGATTCCGACGGCTGTGAGGGTTGCTGCCATGCCGATGCCATAGGCGAGGACGAGTGCCGCGCCGAAGCCGGTACGGCCCAGGGCGATGGCACCGAGAAGCACGACGAGCGCGGAAGGACTGGGCACGAGACCGCCGGCGACGCCCAGACCGATGAGTCCGCGCGTGGTGAAGGGCTGTGCGCCGCCTTCGACGGGTGCGTGGGGGTGCGCGTGGTGGTGGGCGTGTCCGAACAGGCCGTGGCGGTGGGGCTCTTCGTGGTCGTGTTCGTGGCTGTGGGGATTCGCGTGTGGTTCGTGTGTGTGGACCGGGTGGTCGTGCGTGTGGGGCATCTCGGTGGTCGCGGAGACATGGCCATGTGCACCGGCGCCGGCCATTGCGAGGGGTGGCTTTTCAGCCGGGCTTGCAACAGCGGCAGCAGTGTTGTGGCGGGAGCGGCGGGTGGCGTCGGTGAGGAGTGTGGCGCCGACGAGGGTGACGAGTGCGCCGCTGATGACGCCGAGCCAGTTCAGCACCGTGTCGCCGGCCAGGGAGGAGAAGGTGGTGAGGCAGAGGCCGATGATGATGACGCCGGCGGTGTGGGTGACTGTCACGGTTGCTCCGACGGTGACCGCGTCGCGCACGTTGCCGCGGCGCCCTGCGAGATAGGCCGCCATCACGGTCTTTCCGTGCCCGGGCAGCAGCGCGTGACCTGCGCCCAGCACGAGCGAGAGCAGTACTGCCAGCAGGCCGATCGGCAGGGTGAGGTCGCGTGTTCCGGTCATCGAGGTGAGGCGCTGCGACAGTGCCTCGACGCGTCCGGTGAGGCCGCCTCCTTCTCCCGCCTCTGCGGTGTTGCTGAGGGGGGTACCGGCGGTCTGGCCACCCAGGCCGGCTGTCACCTGTGCCGTGGTGTCGCCGCGCGGCGTGGCGAGAAGGTCGCGCGGGTAGCTGCGGAGCTCATGGGTGGGGGAGGTCTGGGGAACGGTGGAGTGCTGGAGGCGGGTTCCGATGCCCGTTGCGGTGATCTCGTGCCAGCCGACCCGCTTCTTGTCCGCGCCGGTGTCGACACGCAAGGTCACCGCCCCGGCTGTCAGGTCCAGCGGTGCGCGCAGCCGGCACTCCAGTCGCCCGGTGCGCAGACCGCCTTGGCCGGGTTGGAGGCGGAAGGTTGCCGACCGTGTCGTCCAGACCAGCCGCTGCGGGGTAGTGACGGTGAGTTTTGCCGAGGTGGCGGCGCACTGGGTAGTGGCCCAGGCGGTGCGTTCGCTGCTGCTTGTCTGACGGTCGCCGTCGGTGTCGATGGCCGGGGTGACCTGGAGTGTGGGGATCTCGGCGGTGTCGGTGACCGTCAGCACATCGACGTGGTCGGGGTGGAGGGTGAATCCGGCGTACTCGTTGATCGAGAAATTACCGAGGGGATGCGCCTCGGCTGTGGGTACGGCCACGGCGAACAGCGAGACCACGGCGGTGGCCACCAGGGCCACACGCTGCGCGAGGACACGGTGAGCGGTCACCACAGGACGGCTTCCGAGCAGGGAATTCATCCGCTTCGCCTCCGGCGAGGGGGCGCAGGGGAACGCCTGGATGGCTGGCGCCGCCTGCAGTTTGATGGCTTGGTCCGCCCGAGGGGGCGGACCACAGTGGTACCCGTTCGTTCTCTGTGAGTGCCGGTCCTGGTCGCCTCGTCACCCGCGCGGCTCACAGCGCCCCTCCGCCCGGGGGCAGAGGACACTCCTGCCAAGCCCCCGTTCGGCTCTTCCGCCGCGCGCAGGCTTCCCACGCGTGGTGCTCTTTATGTAGCTCTTAGTCACATGGTGTGGCGTTTGCCGCGTGGTTTTCACCTCCGGGTTGGGCCCGGCTTGCTCCCAGGTGGCGCTTCGAGAGCAGCTCCCAGCCGCCTACCTTCAGCTTCCGGAGGGCCGCGGCTCTCACCGGAAACGGATGGCCCATGCAGTCCTGCCGCTCCTCACGATTGAAACGCCCGGCTCGCAGTCTCGAACGAGCGCTCGCCGCCTCGGGAACCCTCGCCCTGGTCGGCGCCATGGCGCTCACCGGCCTGGCGCCCGGCACCAGCTCCGCCTCCAGCCACCGAGAGGCGCCCCTGACCTCGGGCGACCCGAAGGCTGACAACACCGATGTCTACGCCTTCACCAGCCCCGACAAGCCGGACACGGTGACGTTGGTGGCCAACTGGATTCCTTTCGAGGAGCCCAACGGCGGGCCGAACTTCTACCCGTTCGCCAACGACGCCCGCTACAACATCAAGATCGATGCGAATGGTGACGGCAAGCCCGACACCACCTACACCTGGGCGTTCACGGACCACATCCGGGACGCCGCCGACCAGTTCCTCTACAACACCGGTGTCGTGAAGAAGCTGGACGACCCGACCCTCAACTTCCGTCAGACGTACACCCTGACGGCGACCGACGCGCACGGCAGCACCAAGACGCTCCTCAAGGACGCTCCGGCGGCCCCGTCGAATGTGGGTACCGCGTCGATGCCCGACTACGCCTCGCTGCGCAAGCAGGCTGTCCTGGACCTGCCGAACGGCGGTCAGACATTCGCCGGGCAGGCGTCCGACTCGTTCTTCCTGGACCTGCGGATCTTCGACCTCCTGTATGGAGGCAATCTGAAGGAGACCGGGCACAACACGCTCGCCGGTTACAACGTCAACACCATCGCCCTCCAGGTGCCGAAGAAGGATCTGGCCCTCAAGGGCGACGCCACCCGCAACCCCGTGATCGGCGTCTGGTCCACCACTGACCGCAAGGGCGCGGCCGTCGTCGGTGCCGGTGACAAGGGCGGGGAGTCGTCCTCGGCCGGGGACGCCAAGGGACCGGACAAGGACACCGCACCCGACCAGGGCAGCGAGTCGGAGTGGCGCCAGGTCTCACGGCTCGGGAACCCGCTGGTCAACGAGGTGGTTGTCCCGCTGAAGTACAAGGACGCCTTCAACGCGCTGAGCCCTGACAAGGATGCCTCGGTCACACCGGTGGTGGACAAGGTCAAGGACCCGATCGTGCCCAAGTTGATCCAGAGCATCTACGGGATCCCGGCACCGGCGACGCCGCGCAACGATCTGGTCGAGATCTTCCTCACCGGTATCTGCAAGGCATGTGGCCCGATCAAGGCGGACCTGAACTCCCAGCTGCTGAACGCCGACGTCGACAAGGCCGCGTTCGTGCCGGCCGAGGAACTGCGGCTGAACATGTCCGTGCCCGTCACGGCCAAGCCCAACCGCCTCGGCGTTCTCGCCCAGGACCTGGGCGGCTTCCCCAACGGGCGCCGGCTCAACGACGACGTCGTCGACATCGAGCTCCAGGCCCTCGAAGGCGCCGCGCAGACCGGCAAGATCGTCAAGGGCCTGGCGGCAGGCGACGCGGTCGACACCCCCTACCGTCAGCCCGGGAACTCCTTTCCCTACGTTGCGCTGCCCAACACCGCAGCCGTCAACCAGGCCGACTCCCTGCACCCCGACGGCGGCGTCGGAGCGGGCTTCGGCGGCACCGCCTTCGGCGACGGATTCCCCGTCGCGGCCGTCACCGCAGTTGGCGGCGGAGCACTCCTGGCCTGCGCGGGAGCGCTGGCCCTGCGCCGGCGGCGCGCGAACCAGGCATGACCAGCCCCACCGCCACAGGTCGCCCGCCCTCGGACTCCGAGGGCGGGCGACCGCGGCGCGACCAGGGACACCACCCGAAGCGCCGCCGCCGCATCATCGCAGCGGTCGCCGTCGCCACGGGGATCGGGCTCGGCGGCGCCGGTACCTGGGTCCTGCTCGATCCGACGACCCACGCTGTCAGGGACATCGACATAGGAGAGGTCCCTGTCCAGCCGGGGTCGGACAACACCATGACTGAAACCGCACCCGCGGCGCCGCCCCAGCGGATACGCATAGCCTCGATCGGCCTCGACAAGCCACTTACCGGCCTCCGCGTCCAGCAGGACGGCAGGCTCGCCGCACCGGGGGATCCCGCGGAAGTCGGATGGTGGAGTGACGGCCCGCGGCCCGGTGACCCGGGTGCGGCGGTCTTCGTCGGACACGTCGACTCCGCCACCGGACCAGCAGCCTTCTACGGACTGTCCTCACTGCGGCCGGGCGATCGGATAACCATCCGCAGCGACAACGGCAGGGAACTGGCTTTCACCGTCCGGGCGCTGCGGAGTTACGAGAAGGACGCCTTCCCCGACAGCCAGGTCTACGCCACCACCGGTCCACCGGCACTGAGGCTGATCACCTGCGGCGGCACCTACGACCGGACGCAGGGCGAGTACCTCGACAACCTCGTCGTTTACGCCACCCTTGCCCGCTGATTACCGGGCCCGGCCACACCCTTAAGAGCGGGAAGAGACCATGCAACTGCGCCAACTACCCACGCGTCGAAGCTTCCTGCTGTCCGCCACGGTGGCCGTCGTTCTCGCCGCGGCTCTGTTCCTCGCCGGCGGACTGGGGCTTTCCCCGTGGTCCGTATCACAGAGCACCCCTGAAGCCAGCGCTGGACGAGGCCCCGCCACCGGTGCCGACCCGCTGGCTGCCGACATCAGCACGCTCCAGGACCGCGCACGGCGCAATCCCCGCGATCCCGTCGCGCTCGGGACGCTCGGCCTGAACTACGTCCAGCAGGCGAAGATCACCGCAGACCCGACGTACTATCCCAAGGCCGAAGAAGTCCTCAAGCGTTCACTCACGCTGGACAGCACGGACAACTTCGCCGCGATGGGCGGCATGGCCGCACTCGAATCGGCCCGGCACAACTTCTCCCAGGGCCTGGACTGGGCCAAGCGCGCTGTCGCCGTCAACCCGTACAACGCCACGCTCTACGGGACGCTCGCCGACGCCTACACACAATTGGGCCGCTACTCCGAAGCTGCCGACGCCGTACAGAAGATGGTCGACCTTAAACCCGGCACCCCGTCACTGGCCCGCGCCTCCTACGCCGCAGAACTGCGGGGCAACACCACCACCGCGCGCACCGACATGCAACGAGCCCTCCAGAGCGCCGGCAGTCCGGCGGACCAGGCATTCGCCCGCTACTACCTCAGCGAGATGGCCTTCAACAACGGCGACGCACACCAGGCACTCACCGACGCCGAACAGGGCCTGCGCGCCGTCCCCAACGACGCCCCACTGCTTCAGATCAAAGCCAGGGCCGAGGCCGCCCTCGGAAAGAACACCGAAGCCCTCACCGACCTCGCCCGGGCAGGCCAGCGCCTGCCTCTACCCGAATACGTGCTCCAACTCGGCGAGCTCTACCAGTCGCTCGGCCGCACGAAGGAAGCAGACCAGCAGTACGACATCTTCCGCGCCGAACAGAAACTCTTCGCGGCCAACGGCGTCACACTCGACTCCGACGCCGCCCTCTTCGAAGCCGACCACGGAGACCACAAACAAGCGCTCGCCCTCGCCCGCAAAAGCCTGCAGAGCCGGCCCTTCCTCGACTCCCAGGACGCCCTCGCCTGGGCCCTCCACACCAACGGCCAGGACGAAGAAGCCCTCACCGCCTCGAACAAGGCACTCGCGCTCGGCACCCGCAACGCCCTCTTCCACTACCACCGCGGCATGATCCAGCAGTCCCTCGGCAACACCGACGCAGCCCGCGACGACCTCACCAAGGCCCTGACGATCAACCCGCACTTCAACCCGCTGCACGCCCCCAAGGCGCAAGCCGCTCTGAAGGCGGGGTGAACCGCTGCACCGCACACCACCATGCCGTCACACAGCCCTGACAACACCTTTGGACCACGGCCGGCATGACAGCTGAACGGCGCTCAGCGCGCCAAGAGGTCCCGGTGAGCCGCCCATTCACGCCTGAGATAGCGAAGGTCACCGTAGATGACCGACCAGTCGTCCTCGGCCGACAGATCCGTGATCTCATGATCAGCCCACGACGGGGCCGAAGGCCCGTGGAAGGCGAGCGCCGTGCCATGCAGCGCATCGTACGAGCGGACGAGCGAGGCCGCGAACTGTGCATCGGCGACCAGATCAGGGCGGACGAATCCGTCTGTACAGGCGAGCTGGGCCACGTCGAGTAACGCAGCAGCAGTGAGTATCGCCGTCCGGCGCTCGATCGACGCCCCTGTCAACGACCGGGCGCTTGCCTTCCCTGCCAGCGTGAGCGCCGCCCCGAACACCAGAGACCACGCCGGCCCCGTCATTTCGGGCCTTCCTCCGGGATAGGTGATCCGTCTCCCACATCCCCCGGGCCCCACGTCTTCCCCGCGTGACAGCACTGGCCTATCGAACCAGGCAGTGACGCAATTTGACCAGACCGGACTAATGACCGAATTCCCCGTCCAACCTGGAACCCACTTCTGGTTGCCCTCGCTGCGGCACCGGCACCTTCTCGGCCCTCGAATCGACACCGGCCAGCGGATGACCGGACTCCTCACCGAGGCCGCCCGCCTGGGCCGGGGCGAGATGCTCGCCTCCGACCGCCCCGACCGGATGGTCTGGCCCGATCGCACCTGGGAGTGAGTGGGCGAGCCTGCGGCACGAGAACGGCACCTTCGAACGCGAGGGGGCTCACTCGAAGTCGAAGCCAAGAACCGCTGGTTCATCCAGGCCATCGTTGCCTCGCCCGCGATGTTCCGCCGTGCCGTCGGCCAGGGCTCGTTGTACTGGTTCGGCCTCAACGACGCCACCGACGCCAACCTCGACGGAGGCTGGACGTACAAGCTCACCGTCCCACTGCCCGCCCCGGCCAGCCTCTTCTGGTCCGTAACCGCCTGCGACGCACCGACACGTTCCGAAGTCGCCGCCGAGCAGGCGCAAGCTGCGCTTGGCTCGCTCTTCGACAAGCTCGAGCCAGAAGGCGGCGGCGACCAGGTCGACCTCTACTTCGGCCCCACTGAACCCACCGGCGCCGAAGGCCGCTGGATCCAGACCGTCCGGGTACGCAGTTGGTTCAGCTACTTCCGGATCTACGGCCCCGAGGAGGCCGCCTTCGACGGCTCATGGAGGCCCGGCGACTTCGAGCGAATCGAGAACTGACCACCGACTGGTGTGGTCAGTTGAGCGCCTTCTCGATCGCCTCGAAGATGTCGGCGTCCGTCTCCTGCTGCCAGGACGGCAGGTCGGTCCAGTCCGCCACGTACCCGGGTTTCGGGTCCTCGAAGTGCTTGAACATCTGGGCCGTCCAGCACGTCGCGACGAACCGGCTCCTCTGTTCGCGGGACAGTCTCGACGTGTGGCCGTTGCTGACCTCGATGAATTGCCGTACCTGGTCGTAGACCGATCCGGCGGCTTCACGCTCCCACTGCGGGGTGTCGTCCCACGGGGTGATGTAGCCGGCCTTCGGCTCTCCGGGGAAGTGCTGGTGCACTCCGGCGATCCAGGTTTCCCGGAACAGTCGTGCACCTTCGGTCTGCGACATGCCTACCCCTCTCGTCACGGCGTGCTCAGCGTGGCGATCTCCGACCCCAGCTCCGCCACGCGGTGGTCGCGGCTCAGTGGACCGAACTCGTCGCACAGGTCTCGGAGTCTACGGGCGACGTACCCGGATGCTGAGGCTCGGGCGAGGCTGATGGCTTCCCTTCCGTAGGCCACCACCTGTTCGGGGTCTCGCCGCTTGGCGCCGATGGCGGCCAGGTCGGTAAGCACTGCTCCGCGCCGCCGGTACGACTGTCCTGACGCCAAGGCCGTCTGCTCCAGGGCATCCTTCAAGGCGTCCTCTGCCAGGTCGAGTCGGCCCAGCTGCACGTAGCGGGAGCCTCGTTCCTCGGCGAGGCGTGCACCGTCGAAACGGAGCCATCCGCCGTTGACGCTCTCCGCAGTGAGTTCACGGACGGTCTCCGCTTGGTCCATCGCCCGCTCGCACGCGGCCAGATCACCGAGGCCCGCATACGCCTCGGCTTGGACAGAAGCGACCCAATGCCGGGTCGAGAGGTTGCTGTCACCCCGGCTGGCCAGCCTTTCAGCTGCACCCAGCATCTGAGCGGCCTGGCGATAGTGCTGCTCAGACATGTCTACGTAGGCGTGGCGAACGAGTGCGCACGCCCACAGGTCATACGCCTTGGCATCCTTGCTGACGGCAGCCGCTAGCGAATACGAAGCAGCGGCGTCGGAGTAACGGCTTCCGTCGAAGGCCACCTCGCCGGCCAATTGAAAGAGGTCGGCAGCCGCGTTCAGAAGTGGGCGTGCGCTCCCTCGGTTGCCTGCCAGAGCCTCGTTCAACGTGGCCAGTTGGTCGCGGACAACGGGGTAGACGGAGCCCTTGGAGCGCGCCAGTTGGTAGACCTGCCAAAGGTGACTGTTCATTCGTGTGAAGTCGGCTGGCATCCCCCTGCGGACGCCCTCCGTGAGCGCCTCTGCCTCGTCGGTCGGCAGAACGGTCAGCGCACCGCTGACAGTGAGTATGCGGAGGAATTCGCGGCGGATCATTTCGTCGGAGTCTCCCGCGTTCGGGGGGTCGCTGGAATGGTGCCCGGCAAGCTTCTGGCCAGCGGCTTGTGGCGGTGTCAGAAGGGCTTCCAGCTCTTGAAGACTGACTTCCAGGGCGATGGCCAAGCCTCGCCGCTGAGGCGGCTGCGGGTCGATCCTGCCGCTTTCCCAGCGCCCGACCGTTGTGCGGTCCACGCCGAGTAACTGGGCCAGTGTTTCTTGACTGTAGCCCAGGGTCTTGCGTCGTTTTGCCAGTCCCATGACGCCCCCTTCCCGCGGCTTCGGCCCCTTCGGAGCCTGTGCACGGATCTGCGTCAAGAGTGCCGCATCGATGCCGTGGAGACCTCCGACTATGCGCGGTTTCCTGGGTGTTGTCGCAAACGAGGTGGGCCAGGAACTGCGGAAGGGTGCGGACATGGCAAATCGCAGTGATGCTGAGGGGCGCGGATACGAAGGAGCCTCGCGGGCGGCGGACCCGGCGGGCGAGAGCCGCGTTCTGATGACGCTTCGCGTGTCCCGCGACTCCGGACGTTCATGGTCACAGACGACCGCTATGCGGGAGGGCGACCCCTTCGTCATCCTCTCGAACCCGGGCTGCTTCCCTCCGTGCGAGTGTGCGCGTTGCGTGGGCCCGACCGTGTCGGCTCGCGGGCTTCGCCGGGTGGCGGAGCCGGGGTCGGCTTAGTGGATGCCCTGTCGCGGTGGGTGCAGCGCCGGATCGGCCGGTTTGCAGGGCCGTTGTACGTCGCTTTGATCGTCGGCTCGCTGGGCCTGTTCGCCGCCGGTATCTACAGCACGTCGTAGCGGCTCTCGGCCTACCCGACTCCAGTCGTCCTGCCGGGCCTCCGGTGGGAGTTCCCCAAGTAGAGAGGGAAGTTCGATGATGGTAGAGAACACTGCTTCAGTGGCCGCTGAGGGGGGCTTGCTCGTCGCGAAGCGGAAGATCGTGGCCGCTCGCACCCGAACCGAGCAGGAGTCCGACGTCAGTGGCGGCCGTTCCGACGGCAACGACTGATCGGGCCGCCCACGATGCTTGATGCTGCCTCGTGGGCGGCGCGTCTGGGCGGGGACACGTTCCTCGCCCAGACGTACAACCGCTCCTACGCTCTCTTCCCCGGTGCCGCCGACACGGCGGGCCTCTTCTCCTGGGACGACCTGAACCTGATCATCGCCACTCAGCGCCTGGAGCCGCCCCGGCTAAGGCTCTCGGTGGACGGCGAGATGGTCCCTGTACACAAATACGCGGCCCCGACGACGACCCGCCGCGCGGTGACCTGGTCCCGCATCCTGCCGGCCGAACTGCACGCCCAGCTCAGGGACGGCGCCTCACTCGTCCTGGACTCGGTAGAGAAAATCCACCCGCCCGTCGGGATGGCTGCCGAGGGCCTGGAACGCTTCCTCGGCACCCCCGTGCAGGTCAATGCCTACGCTTCCTGGACGGAGCGGCAGGGCTTCGGGCTCCACTGGGACGACCACGATGTCGTCGTGGTCCAGGTGCATGGCTCCAAGCGATGGCAACTGTACGGATCCACTCGCGAGGCTCCGACGTTCCGCGATGTCGAGTCGCCGGAGAAGCCCGAGGGCGAGCCGGTTGCAGACCTCGTCCTGGCGCCCGGTGACGTGCTCTACCTGCCACGCGGCTGGTGGCACGCGGTCACCGCCGACCAAGGTACGGATTCGCTGCACCTGACGTTCGGCCTCGTCTCCCACACAGGCGCGGACCTGCTCCACTGGGTCGTGGACCAGCTTCGATCCGTCCTCGCGTTGCGCAAGGACATTCCGAGGTTCGCCTCGCTGCCTGACCAGACGGACTATCTCGCCGCGATGCGCCGGGAACTTCTGAATGAGCTGGCCGACCCCCGGCTCGTCGAACGGTGGGCGGAGTCGATCGATACCACCGACCACGGGCACGCGATCCCCTCCCTGCCCTACGTGGACGGGCTTCCCGCACGGCCGGAGATCTCCGTACGCCTGACTGCTCCGCGGAGCCGTGTGGCTGAGAACGACGGGCACAACACCGTCACGTTCTCGGCGGCAGGCACAGCTTGGGACTTTGCCGAGTCGGCCGCGCCGATCCTGCGCCGATTGCTTCTCGGCCGGTCGGCCACGTTGGGCGATCTCGCTGAATGTGCCGGGCTGGAAGTGAAAGACGTGGCCGCGCTCATTTCGGTCCTCGTCGAGGGACAGGCAGTAGCTGTTGTCGGGACTGCCCTGTGACGGCGGCCCTGTCCCTGGGGACCTATCGGGTCCGGGACGTGTGCGAGGCGGCCCGTATCGCTCTGCGGGCCGGTGCTCCCTGGATCGACACCGCACCGAACTACGCGGACGGGATGGCGCAACAGAGCCTCGGACCAGTCCTGCGGGAGCACCCTGGTGCCACGCAGACGGCCACCAAGACTGGCTTCTTTACAAGGAGTCAGGCTCAGACGGCCATGGCGCTCGGCGTCCTCACTGACGAGGATGCCGCCGTCGGGCACAGCCTCGATCCCCGGTTCGTCTGCCACCAGGTGGAGGAGGCCAGGAAACAGCTCGGCCGCGTGGACCTGGTATTCGTCCATAATCCCGAGCGAGCCGCTCGCAACGGACACCGCGCCGCATTGCACGGGCGCCTGAGAGAAGCGTTTGCAGTCCTCGAAGGGCTCGTGCAACTCCGCCGGATCGGCGGCTACGGGGTGGCCACCTGGTCAGGTCTCCGGGAAGGCGCCTTCAGCGTCCCCGAGCTGGTCACCCTTGCCCGGGAGGCATCGGGATCGGAAGGCCACCATCTGATCGGGATACAGATGCCCATAAGCCTGATCATGGACGCTCCGATCACCCAAGCACTCAATGGAGGCGGGCCATTGGTCGAGGCACAGGATGCCGGCATGCTCACCTTCGCCTCGGCACCCCTGCACGGCGGCGAACTCCTCGACTCCATGACACCCGAACTGATCGACCTGATACGCCCCGGACTCTCACCTGGCGCCGCCGGCCTCTTGGCTGCCGCTTCCTGCCCGGCATTGGACCTCGTGTTGACCTCGGCCAGCAGCCTTGGTCACTGGGACGATGCCGCAAAGGCCCTGGCCGCGCCCCTCACCCGCGAACAGCTCAGGAGAGTGACCGATGAACTTGCCACCGGATGAGGCCACGCGAGCGCTGATGGAAGCCGCTCACCAAACGGCTGCAGAAGCGGTCGGCCTGACCTGCACGGGGCCGTTGGCGTGGGGCTTCGGGGGCTTCACTCTGGGCCGTCAGTCGGGCGCCTACTGGCTGCGTGTCAGCCGGAGTCTGGTGAAGAACGTCGGGCGCAAGCACGGGGAAGGGATCGTCGGAGCGGACCTCTTGATACCGCGTGACGTGCCGCGTCCAGCCCTCCATGGAACGTATGACTGGGCTGAAGGGGACTACTCCTTCGAGGCTGAAGTACTCGACCTTGTAGAGGATCCAGTCATCTCACCTCGAAGGCCGGACCTCACCAGTAATCCGGCCTTGCCGGAGCAGTGGTGGGGCCTGCTGAGACAGGCTCTTGACCGCCTGGCGGAAGTGGACGGGAGGAAGGAGACCGTGAGGCAACAGTGGATCGAGCGGGCTTTCCCCCAGTTCCTGGGCATCCCCGCCCCGTCGAAGATTGAGCGCGTCACTGGTCATGGTGACCTTCACTGGGGCAACCTCACCGGAATGCCGCTGACCCTGCTGGACTGGGAGCGCTGGGGCCACGTGCCGGTCGGGTACGACCCGGGCCTTCTCCACGCGTACAGCCTTCGCGTGCCACTCGTGGCCACTCGAATCCGCAGTCAGTTCGCCCACGTCCTCGACTCCCCCGCCGGCCGCATCGGTGAGCTCGCCGCACTCGCAGAAATGCTCCAGGCTGTGGCTCGGGGGTTCTATCCAGAGCTCGCGCCTCTCCTGCTGAGCCGTGCTGAAGAGCTGACTGGGGTTCGTCCACCGGTCTCGGCCCCGGCTGAGGTGACAGCCTGACCGGAAGTCTCCGCGGTTGGGTTTGGTAGAACCAGGTGGAGCTCTGGGATCGGGCACTCCTCTTCGAGATCAGCCAAGGGGACGCCCCGGCCGGCGGGCGGGAGCGGCTGTCGCCTTGAGCGGCCAGGTGTCGGGGGGCGGAGCGCTGACGCCCGTTGCCCTGGTGCTTCGCAGGCGGGCTGCTTCGGCGCGGCGGTTGGGTGCGGGGTTGCGGCTGGTGTGCTGGATGCGGGTGATCAGGACCCGGGCGGGGCTGTGGGCGGTGCCGAGTTCTCGTCGCGCGGCGGCTTCCTTGAGGAGCTGGTGGGGCTGGTGGCCTCCGGCTTCTGCGTCGGCAAGGACGGTGGCGAGGGCGGGCCAGCCGGGATCGGCGAGGATTCGCTCGGCGTGCTCGGGAACGGCCGCGCGTACGTCGCTGGCCAGGGTGTGACGGGCCTCCTCCGTGGGGCGGCGGGCTTCGAGTTCTGTGAGCGTCGGAGCGAGTGCATCGTCGGCGGCTGCCTCGAGGTGCTGCACGGCTTGGCGGGCGGCGTTGGCCTGGTGGGCGTGCCCCTTGGCCTCGTGCCAGCGTCCGGCGAGGATGGCGGCCCAGACGAGTGCGGCGGTCAGGGCTGCGAGGGCGCTGCCGTCGGGGCCGCTGGCTGTGTTGACGATGTCACGGGCTGCGGTCCGCAGAGCGCGGGCGGTGCGGTCTTCTGCCCGGATTTGAGAGCGTTCAGCGCGGGCGAAGGACCGGCTGGCTGAACGCAGTTGGCCACGGAGGTTGGCGTGGGTCTTCTGCGCGGTGGCTTCGATGAGTTCGCCCAGGGCGGTGATGTGCGCCTGAGCCCGCGCGTCCCCGCTGTCCCCGGCGCTCGTGTCGGTGAGCTCTGTGTGGAGCGTGTCGAGGGCGTCGGTGGCCTGATGCCAGGCAGTGGTGTGTCGGTTGCGACGGGCGGTGGGGTGTTCCTCAGGAGTGCTGGTCTCCAGGCGGGCTTCCAGCTTGGGCAGAGAAAGGTCGGGGGCGATCTTCCCGCCGGGGTGGTAGATCTGCTGGCCGTCCTTGTTCAGGTCGCCGGGTCGGCCGACGGCGTAGCCGAGGAGATCTCCAGAGGGGCCGCGGCGTGGTTTGACCAGGATGTCGTCGGCTTCGAGGTAGGCGAGGAGCTGTTCGGCGCTGGTGGCGTGTGGGATGGCTGCGCGGATGCGGTCCTGGAGCCACTCACGGCTGGTCTGCTCCCAGCCGAGGCGCTCGGCTTTGTGCATCTCTGCCTGGGTGGGGCGCCGGTTGGCGGTGCGGTCGCCCTTCGTCAAGCGGCGCAGCCCGTAGTCCTTCTCGATCTCCCGGCACGCATCGCCGACCCGGATGCCGCTGTCGTGCAGCTTGGGGCGTCGGCCGTCTTCGCGGACGGTGGTCGCGAGGATGTGGATGTGGTCGTCGGCGTGGCGTACGGCGATCCATCGGCAGGCGAGGTCGTCGCCTTCGGGGGCGATGCCGGCTGCCCGGACGATGCGCTGTGCGATCTCGCCCCACTCGGTGTCGGAGAGGTAGCGGTCTTCGGGTGCGGCGCGGACGGGGCAGTGCCAGACGTGGTCGGTGACGGGCTTGCCGAACTCGCTGTTGCGCAGGAGTACGGGCTCGTCGAGGTAGTGGCCGAGTTGAGTCAGGGTGGTGTTCTCGTCGCGGCCGGGGTCGGGCATGCCGAGCATGGCGAATCCGGTCACGAGGTGTGGGTCGAGGTGTTCATCGTGTCGGCCGGGACCGTAGAGGTAGGCGAGCAGACCGCGGGTGTTGGAGCCGGCGGGCTTGATGGCTGCGATCACGCGGATCAGACCACCCTTGCGTGGGTGGGCTCGCGCAGGGCCGCGGCGATGAGGGTGAGCAGGTCGTGGAGTTCGTCGAGACGCTGCCGGATGTCGGGCGGGGTGTAGTCGCTGTTGAGGGCGCGGGCGATCTGGTTGACGTTGACGCCGGTGCGGTTGAGGGCGCGCAGAACCTGGGCTCGGAAGATGTGGGTGCGGCGTCGGTCCTCGGACAGGGGGAGGTTCGCGGTGAAGCGGCCGTCGAGGAAGGCGAGGACGATGTCGGCGGCGAACCCGGATTCGCCTTTGTAGCCGTGCTCGGCTGCGGCCTCGCGCAGGCTGGTGTGCTCGTCGTCGGTGAAGCGCATGGGGCCGACGCGCTTGGTGCGTTTGTCGCCGGTGAACCGGCGGATCGTTGGCTGGACGCTCTGCACAGCGGGCTCGCTGACGGCGAGGGCGGCGGCGCGTGTTGGGCGGAGGATCGCTTGCTGGCTGGCGTGAAGAGTGTCCGGGTCGGGGCCGTTCTCGGTCACGACCCTCTGGTCCGGCGCCCCCTGGCGCTGGGCCGTCTCCGCCACCCCTGGGGCGGAGACCCCCGAAGACCGGCCTTGAGTCGGACTCGGGGTACTACTGGCTCCGCCAGGAGCAGCCCGTCCGAACGCCCGACGCAAACGCTCCGTCAGCGTAGGTGACTGCGGAAACGCAGACGGCTCGGTGTGGGTGTCGTCGGGCAGGTGCTGGTTGTGCGTCAAGGAAGATGCTCCAAGTACGTCTGGGCTTACGGGGTGACGATGCCTACGCGGCACGGCCATCGCGTTGGCCACGGCTGTGGAAGTCTGCGAATCGGTTGGCCAATGCTCGGGTGACCGGAAGGGTTCCGGTCACCCGAGCAGGCCAGGCGTCAGCGCCTGGAGACCTCGATACCGACGGCTTCGAGTTCCGGCCGAAGCCGCTCCATCACCTCGGTCTGCCGCTCACTGCCGATCGTCAGGTCTCGGTCCTTCACAGCCGCTCGGAGCAGGCCGCGCGTGAGTTTGCCGTGCTGATGACCGGTGGCCCGGCCGATATCCGTCAGCTCCGCGATGGTCGCCTTCGGCGGTCGGCCACCGCTCGGTTTGCTATCCGACGTCTGGGACGCAGGTTCCGTCCGCTCGTTATTCGAGGCTTGCGCACCATCGGGAGGGGAATCCGTTCGGTGGCTGTGGCTGATGTCGCCGACCGACCGGTCTTGTGCCTGTACGGAACCGGTGTCCGAGCCGTCGTCGGACGGTGCGACGAGCTGGTGGATCTGTCGCATCAGGACGCCGAAGGCGACCATCGCGGCGGCCGGAGGAACAGCTGCGACCACGTAGTCGAGGAACGGGACGCTGCGCGCGTTGTCCGTGCCGCTGACCCCGGCGACGTTCAGCGCGATCGAGCCGACTGATCCGGCAGCTGTCACGGCTATCGCCCAGGGGTCGGTTGTCCGGCGCAGCGCCGCGCGCAGCATGAGCAGTTCGCCCGCGACGATGAACGCGTCCAGAGTGGCGGGCCAGGCCCAGCGGCGGATGCGGGATGCGCCGAGCCCGTGCTGGCCGGCGACGTCGGCGAGGTGCGCGTAGGAGAGCCAGAACGCTCCGGCTGTCAGCGCGACGATGACGAGGCCGGCCGCACCGAGGACGAGTTGCTCGGCGTCAACCCGCTTCTTCGGCTTCTCGTCGCTGCGGGCGTCGTCTCGTGGTCGTGTTGGTTGCGTGGTGAGGTGCGGGGCGGTCAAGCGGGAAGCTCCTGGGGGTAGTGGCGTGGGGCGTCTTTGCCGTCTTGGCCGTTGCACGTGCAGGTCAGCGCGGGACGGCAGCGCTCCGGACATACCGTTTCGGCAGGCAGCGCCACCGTCTTGTCCTGACTCGCGACAAGGAGGTGGCAGCTTCCTGCCAGGGCGCAGCCTGCCGCTGCCGGGACGGCTGCTTCGCGGCATCCGTCCCGGCGAGCAGGGCGGCGACCGGCGGCGATACGGCAAGGACGCCTGGGACGGGGCAAGACGGATCCGGGCGGTGTCTCCTGACTGGCGCGCTACCTGCGCGGAGACGCCTGCGTTGCCGTCTTGCCCTCGGCTGCCGTCTTGCCGGTATGTGCTCTGACCTGCGAGATCACGGCAGGGACGGCAAGTACGGCAACCAGGGAGGGTGGGGTTCAGTCCTCGCCGCGGGGGGCGATGACCGGGTGGACGGTGGGGCAGTACCGCCGCCAGGCGTCGAGGAACTTGTTGCGCGTGTAGCCCTTGCGCTGCGACCGGTCGGCCATACGCACGTTGCCGGGACGGATGTCGTAGTCGCGCAGCATCGCTCCGAGTTCCCGGGAGGTCAGGCCGTAGCGCCCCCGCTCTCCCCACGGGGCTTCGTCGTCCGCGTTCAGGTGGTAGAGGAGATCCGCGGTGGAGAGGCTGTCCGCCTCACGCTGGGCGAAGAAGACCCGGCGGATGTCGGCGAGTATGCGTGCCCCGCTGGGATGGTCCTCCTCGGCCGCCACTTCGGCGGCGACCATCCGCGCGCAGGCAATCCGCGCGAGCCGGGGCCAGCTAGCGCCTGCCAGGTCGGCAACGATCACCAGGGGCTCCCATGTGTCGGCAGCACGGTCCTCAACCGGCATGTCCGGTTCCAGGTCTGCGGCGTCCTCCAACAGTGGGCGGGCCCAGGTGTGGATGCGGTCGCGCAGCTCGTGCAGGGCCGGGATGTCGCGCCGTGAGCGGAAAGGCTTGACCTTCTCGCCATCGGCCCGGCGCCGCATGCGGATGACCACCGACCGGTCCATAACCGTGTCCGGCAGGTCCCCGATACCCGCGATGGCCGCCATCGCGAACGTGGCGAACTTGTGCGGGGTGTGGTCGTTGCCGACGACCCGCGTGACATACCGGCCGCGCTGATGACCGGCGTTGAGCAGGCCACGCGTCTCCTCGTTCTTCTCCGCGACCTTGGGGCCGAAGATGGTGTCGGCCTCGTCCACCAGCAGCGTCGGTGGCTCGTCCTCGTTGATCGAGCGGAAGATGGCCGCTGGTGTGGTGTTGATGGTGAGCATCGGCTCGTGAACCGTCTCAGTCAGCACGTCCAGGAGCCGCGACTTGCCGCAGCGCTTCGCCGGCCCCACCACCGCCAGACGTGGGGCGTGCTGCCACGCGGGCTGGAGATGCGTTGCCGCCACCCACAGGGTGATCGCGTCCAACGCCTCCGATGAGGGAGGGATCACGAACTGGGCTATCTGGGAACGCAGTTCGTCAAGCAGCTCCGAGCCCGGTGTCGGCTCCGCGTCGGGGATGGCCTCCAGCCTGTCCGCAGGATCCGCTTCGCTGGCGCTGGCGTCGGCCGTACCGTCGCTCGGGTCCGCCGCGGCACTGTCAACTTGCGAGTGGGCGCTCGGCCGGCCGGGGATGGCTGTGGCGGGCCAGGCCGCTCGGGCGGGGGCGGAATAGGACTCGGGGTCCTCGGGTTGCACTGGGCGACTCCTCGTCTGGCGACGTTGGGCTTGCACGCCCCTGCCGCCGGGTCGGTTCTCACGGGATTGCTGGGGAGTCTCGGGGCCTCCGGCGTTGCACCGCCGGAGGCTCTCCCCCTTCTCGCGGGGCTTTCGGCACCGCGAGCGACCACGGACAGTACGTCCACGCCGCACCACAGTCCAGCGTTTCTGTGTCAGCTCAGCGCAGAAGCCCCCGACATCCATCTGACGCCTCACGCTGCCAGCCCCAGCAGGGACAGCAGGTCTGCGGTCACCACCCGGTAGGCGTTCCCGAGCCTGAGCACCTTGCACGGGTACTGGCCACGCTTGGCCAGCTCGTACCCCTTGCTCCGCCCAAGCCCCAGAGCCCGGTTGCCCGTCTCCAGGTCAACGGACACAGGAAGCTCCAGAAGCTCCTCGCGGCTCATCCCCTTCGCCCGGCCGGCCTCTTCGTTCTCACGCATGCGCGCTCCATCCATGACTGAGCCCACGGCGAGCGCGGCTGCCGCGCTCGTCTCCAGGTCTTGGAATCAACGCTAAGCAAGTTAATGTGTCCACATGACACAACGCCGCAGCCATCATGGATCCAAGAAGGCCGACGACGAGGACGACGTCCTGGAGTGGGTGGATCAGGTCATGGCCACCGTGGCCATCGAGGTCCGCAGACGACGGAAGGAACTGGGTTGGAGCGCGCAGGACTTGGCCGACAAGTGCGCGGAGATCGGCCATCCGATCCCCCGCAACGTGATCGCCAACATGGAGTCCGGGCGCCGCTCCAACCTGCCTCTGGTCGACGTCATGGTCCTGGCCCAGGCACTGAACACCCCGCCCATCTGCCTCATCTATCCCGTCGGCTACATCGACGACGTACAGCAGCTCCCGCTCCAGGACTCCACCTCCGCACTGGACGCGCTGCGCTGGTTCACCGGGGAGGAGACCGAACTCGGCGCGGACGACGACATGCTCCGCTACTTCCGGACTCATCACGCCGCCCAAGAGCGACTGCGAAGCGCGCGACGCGACGAGGAGTACGCCCGCTACCACGCCCAGACCGCACCAAATGCCGACCGGAAGGCCGAGGCCCTCCGCTCCCAGGCCCGTGCCGCCGAGGCGGCCGACGACGCCGAAGACCGCCTGCGCAGAGTTCGCGCCTTCATCGAGGAAGAGGGCGTCACGCCCCCGTTTCTGTGGCCGGACGTGGCCGACGTAACCGACTCCCCCGGGACCGATCCCGACACCACCGAGGAGAATGATCTTTGAAGGGCTCCACCTACCGCCGCTGCTCCTGCCGCGACCCCAAGTCCGGCAAGGAACTCGGCACCTCCTGCCCCAAGCGAAACAGCAGGAACCACTGCACCTACTCCGTACGGCAAGAGCTCTCACCCCGTGAGGACGGCAGCCGCCGCTCCTTCGCCCGTGGCGGGTACGGCAGCCTCAAGGCGGCCCAGGCCGATCTCGACCACGTACGGGCCCTCCTCGGACTCGCCGAGTCGGACGACCCCGAAGGCACCGAACTCATCGCCGAGATGCTGGCCGAGGTCGGCCGCGAACGGTCACCCCTGCCGGAGGTCGAGGAGACGAGGCGGCGGCTCAACGCCGGCCAGGACCTCATCGGCAGCCTCACCGTCGCCGAATGGCTCGACCGCTGGCTGGCCGGCAAGCGCATACGCAAGTCCGGCCTCAACCGCTACGAGACCGACATCCGCATCCACCTGAAGCCGCACATCGGCGGCCGGCGCCTCGACCGGCTGCGCGTCAGCCACCTCAGCGAGATGTTCACCGACATCCGCGACGCCAACGCCCAGATCCTGGAGGACAACACCCAGCGCCGAGCCGCGATCGACGAACTGGCGACCGTCCCGTGGAAGGGCGCGGACAACCGAGCCCGCCGCAAGGCGATGAAGGCCGCCATCGACGAGATGCCGCCCTACCGTCGCATCACCGGACCCGCCACGCGCCAGCACGTCAAGGCCACCCTCCGAGCCGCTCTGAACGACGCGATCGGGCAGCAGATCATCACTTTCAACCCCGCCGCCCACGTCGAGATCGACCCCGTACGCAAGCCGAAGGCGCTCGTATGGACCGACGAGCGGGTCGCCAAGTGGGAGCGGACGGGCGAGAAGCCGTCCCCGGTCATGGTCTGGACACCCCAGCAGACCGGCGCCTTCCTCGACTTCGTCGCCAAAGACCGGCTGTACGCCATGTGGCACCTGATCGCCTTCCGTGGCCTGCGCCGGGGCGAAGCGTGTGGGCAGCCCTGGTCGGAGACCAACCTCGCCACCCACTCCCTCACCGTCTCCGCCCAGCTCGTCCAGGACGGATGGGACGTCGAGACCTCCGAACCCAAGACCGACAGCGGCTTCCGCGTCGTCGCACTCGACAATGACACCGTCGAGGTCCTGGAACACCACCGCGCACAGCAGAACGCGGACCGAGCAGAGTGGGCCGCAGCCTGGGTCGACACCGGCCTCGTCTTCACCCAGGCCGACGGCTCCTGGCTCCACCCCGGCAAAGTCACCGACCTCTTCGAGAGGCTCGTCGCCGCGTCCGGCCTCCCACCCATCCGCCTCCACGACCTCCGGCACGGCGCGGCCACGCTCATGCTCGCCGCCGGCATCGACGTCAAGATCGTCTCCGACACCCTCGGACACAGCGACACCCGGATCACGCGGGACATCTACCAGAGCGTCCTGCCTCACGTCGGAAAGAGCGCGGCCGAGGCCACGGCCAAGCTGGTCCCCCTCCAGCGGCGGACCGAGGCCGAGCAGGCCGCCCGCAAGGCCGCGAAGACCGCCAAGAAGGCGAAGACCAAGGCGAAAGCCCAGGCCATGAGCAAGAGGAAGGGCAAGGCAAAGCGGCCCAAGAAGTAGATCGCTGAGCCGCTCCGCTCACGCATCGCTCACGCATGCACTTCCACGACATCCCCGTCGTGCGGCTCGGCATGCCCAGGGCATGAAAAAACCCCAGGTCACGGCGAGTGAGTCCTGAGGTTTCTCCGAGCCGCCTTCGGGATTCGAACCCGAGACCTACGCATTACGAGTGCGTTGCTCTGGCCAACTGAGCTAAGGCGGCACGCTCTGTCGCACCATGGTGCGGTCAGCAGCGACGCCAAGTCTACACAGTTTCCAGGGGTGCTCCGAACCGCCCGCCCCCGCCGCTGTCTGCGCAGGTCAGCTGCACTTCTTGCCGTCCTTGGGCGGCGTGCCTTCCAGGAGGTAGGTGTTGATCGCCGTGTCGATGCAGTCGCTGCCCCGGCCGTACGCCGTGTGTCCGTCGCCCTCGTAGGTGAGCAAAGTGCCGGAGGAGAGCTGGTCCGCGAGGGACTCCGCCCACTTGTAGGGGGTGGCCGGGTCGCGGGTGGTGCCGACCACGACGATCGGGGCGGCGCCCTTCGCCTCGGTACGGTGCGGGGTGCCGGTGGGGTCGACGGGCCAGGCGCCGCAGTTCAGCGCGGCCCAGGCGAAGCCCCTGCCGAAGACCGGGGAGGCCTTCTCGAAGTCCGGGACCGCCTTCTCCACGTCCGCCGGGCCGGTGAAGGGCGGCGCGAGGTCGAGGCAGTTCACCGCGGCGTTGGCGAACATCAGATTGGCGTACTTCCCGTTCGGCTCGCGCTCGTAGTAGCTGTCGGCCAGGGAGAGGAGGCCGGAGCCGTCGCCGCGCTGCGCCGCTGCGACGGCCTGGCGGAGCTGGGGCCAGGCGGCCTCGTCGTACATCGCGGCGATCACGCCCGTGGTCGCCAGGGACTCGGTGAGCTGACGGGTCTCGCCGGTGGGCACGGGTGCGGAGTCCAGATCGCTGAAGAGCTTCTTCAGGGCGGTCGCCGCGGCGGCGGTGGACGTGGTGCCGAGCGGGCAGTCGGTCTGCTTCACACAGTCCGCGGCGAACGACTGGAACGCCGCCTCGAAGCCGGCCGTCTGGTCCCGGTTGATGTCGAGCGCGGGGAGCGAGGGGTCCATCGCCCCGTCCAGGACGAGACGCCCGGCTCGGGCGGGGAACAGATCGGCGTAGGTCGCGCCGAGGAACGTGCCGTACGAGGCGCCTACGTAATTCAGCTTCTCGTCACCGAGCAGGGAGCGCAGGATATCCATGTCGCGCGCCGTCTCGGCCGTGGAGACATGCGGGAGGATCTTGCCGGAGCGCTTCTCGCAGCCTTCGGCGAACTTCTCGTAGGACGCGTCCAGCTCGGCGATCTCGGCCTTGTCGTCCGGGGTCTGGTCCACCTGTGTGTAGGCGTCCATCTCCTTGCCGGTGAGGCACTCGACCGGCTCACTGCGGGCCACCCCGCGCGGATCGATGGCCACCATGTCGTACCGGGCGCGGACCTGGGCGGGGTAGCCGATGGCCGCGTACCCCTGGAGGTAGCCGATGGCCGAGCCGCCAGGACCGCCGGGGTTCACCAGGAGCGAGCCGATCCGCTTGCCGGGACCGGTGGCCTTCTTACGGGAGACGGCCAGCTTCACGTCCCCGCCGTCGGGCTTCTCGTAGTCGAGCGGGGCCTTCATCGTGGTGCACTGGAAGCCCTCCGCACCGCAGTCCCGCCAGCTCAGCTTCTGCGCGTAGTACGGCTTGAGCTCCTCCGTGGCGGCCGAGCCCGTCGCCGACGCGCTCGGGGCCGACCCTCCGCTACTGCAACCGGAGACGAGAAGGCCGGCAGTGCCGAGCGCGGTGGCGAAGATCCGGAGCAGGCGCCTGGTGTCCATCCCCGGAGCGTAGCCGCCCGGGGACGACTCAACCGATTCCCTGCTCATACGGGTGAATTCACCCCGGCTTCCCGGCCCGCGAGGAGACGGAGCCGGGCCTCAGCCCGCCCGGAGCGACACCGCCATCGCCTCCACGGCGAGCAGGGGCGCGACGTTACGGTCGAGAGCGCGGCGGCAGGCGATGACTGCCTCTATCCGGCGCAGGGTGCGCTCGGGCGTGGACGACTCGGCGATCTGGTCGAGGGCGTCACGGACATCGGTGTTGGCGAGGGCGATCCCGGAGCCGAGCTGAAGGGCCAGCACATCGCGGTAGAAGCCGGTGAGTTCGCTGAGGGCCAGGTCGAGGCTGTCGCGCTGGGTACGCGTCCTGCGGCGCTTCTGCCGGTCCTCGAGCTCCTTCATCGCGCCCGCCGTCCCACGCGGCATCCGGCCCCCCGCCACGCCGCCGAGCGCCGCCTTCAGATCGTCCGTCTCCTTGACGTCGACCTCCTCGGCGACCTGTTTGGCGTCGTCCGTCGCCGTGTCGATCAGCTCCTGGGCCGCCTTGAGGCAGCCGCCGACGTCATGGACACGCAACGGGAGCTTGAGCACGGCGGCACGGCGGGCACGCGCGCGCTCGTCCGTGGCCAGGCGGCGGGCCCGGCCGATGTGCCCCTGGGTCGCGCGGGCGGCGGACGCGGCCCGCTCGGGGTCGATGCCGTCGCGCCTGATCAGCACATCGGCCACGGCGTCCACCGGAGGCGTACGCAGCGTGAGATGACGGCAGCGGGAGCGGATCGTGGGCAGCACGTCCTCCAGGGAGGGTGCGCAGAGCAGCCACACCGTGCGGGGCGCGGGCTCCTCGACCGCCTTCAGCAGGACGTTTCCCGCGCCTTCCGTGAGGCGGTCCGCGTCCTCCATGACGATGACCTGCCAGCGGCCCACGGCGGGGGACAGCTGGGCCCTGCGGACGAGCTCACGGGTCTCCTTCACACCGATGGAGAGCAGATCCGTGCGGATCACCTCGACGTCGGCGTGCGTTCCGATCAGCGCCGTGTGGCAGCCGTCGCAGAAGCCGCAGCCCGGAGCCCCGCCCAACGCCCGGTCGGGGCTGGTGCACTGGAGCGCGGCGGCGAAGGCACGGGCGGCGGTGGACCGGCCTGAACCGGGCGGGCCCGTGAACAGCCAGGCATGCGTCATCTTCGAACCCGGCGGCACCGGCTCACCCGCGGAATTCGCGGTGACCAGCACATCGGCGTCCCGGGCGGCGGCACCGAGCTGCTCCTGCACCCGGTCCTGTCCGACCAGGTCGTCCCATACGGTCATGGTCACCGCCCTTCCGGAGGTGGTGTGGTGCTGGAACGCCGGAATCCCAGCGCCTCCCTATTGTGCGGGAAGGGTCTGACAATCCCGGCGTTCCGTGCCCACAGCCCGTCCGTCAGCGGCGCGGCCGGCGCCCGCCGCGTCCCGATCCGCCCTGGCCGTCGTCCCGGCCGTCGTCCTGGTCGCCGAGCAGTTCGTCGGCCAGGGAGGGCAGATCGTCGAGCGGCGTCTCCTCGGCCCAGTCGGGACGCGGCCGCTTCTGGCGGGGGGCGTCCTGAGCCGCGCGTCCGGCCTGCGGGTCGTCGCTGACCTGGGGCAGTTCACGCGTGCGCTCGTTCTCGCTCTCGGCGCCCGAGGCCCTGCGCCCGTCACGGAAGATGCCCGGCGGGACCCGGTCCGACGGATTCTCGTCACGCACGGGCGGCAGCACAGCCGTCTCGTCCGCGTCCCGCACGGACGGCAGGACGGTCGTCTCGTCCACGTCGGGCGCCGGGCGGTCCGGCCTGGCGACCGGCACGGGCTGCGTGATCTCGTTCGGGTTGACGACCGGGGTCGGGACGGTGAGCTCGTTGTCCGGCACGGACGGCCCGGACTGCCCGGACGCCCCGGGTGCCCCGGACTGCCGTGTGGACCCGGACCGGCCGGCCTCCTGGGAGCGCTGTGCGGCAGCGGCTGCCGCCTCCTCCTCGGCCCTGGCCGCGGCCTCGGCCTCGGCGCGGTGGCGGGCCTCCTCGGCCCTCACCAGCGCCTCCTCCGCCTTGCGCTGCTTCTCCAGGCGCTGCTCCTCGGCCTCCTTGCGCAGCCGCGCCTCCTCCTGGGCCTGCAGGCGCAGCCGCTCCTGCTCGGCCTCGCGCACCCGCTCCTCGGCCTCGAGACGGGCCCGCTCCTCCTCGGCTCGACGGCGGGCATCCTCGGCACGCTGCCGTGCCTCCTCCGCCTGCCGTTCGGCCTCGCGCTGCCGCGCCTCTTCCTCCTCGCGGCGCTTGCGCTCCTCCTCCTCGGCGCGGAGCTTGGCGAGCTGAGCCTGCCGCTCACGCTCCAGCCGCTCCTCCTCGGCCTTGCGTGCGGCCTCTTCCTCGGCCTTGCGCCTGGCCTCCTCCTCAGCCGCCTTGCGCGCCTCTTCCTGGGCCTTGATCTCGGCCTCGGAGAGCGGCAGCAGCCGGTCGAGACGGTGGCGTACGACGGTGGTGACCGATTCCGGTTCCTGCCCGGCGTCCACCACCAGATAGCGGGCCGGGTCGGCCGCGGCCAGGGTGAGGAAGCCGGACCGCACCCGGGTGTGGAATTCGGCCGGCTCGGACTCCAGCCGGTCGGGTGCCTCGGTGAAGCGTTCCCGCGCCGTCTCCGGATCGACGTCGAGCAGCACCGTCAGATGCGGTACGAGCCCACTCGTCGCCCAGCGCGAGATCCGGGCGATCTCGGTCGGGGCGAGGTCACGGCCGGCACCCTGGTAGGCCACGGACGAGTCGATGTAGCGGTCGGAGATGACGATCGCGCCGCGTTCCAGTGCCGGACGGACGACCGAGTCCACGTGCTCGGCGCGGTCGGCGGCGTACAGCAGGGCCTCGGCCCGGTTCGACAGACCGGCCGACGAGACGTCCAGCAGGATCGAACGCAGCCGCTTGCCGACCGGGGTGGCTCCCGGCTCGCGGGTCACGACGACCTCGTGGCCCTTGGCCCGGATCCATTCGGCAACGGCTTCGACCTGGGTGGACTTGCCGGCTCCGTCGCCGCCCTCCAGGACGAGGAAGAAACCGTTCGCCGCGGGCGCGACGGCGGGGTCACCGCCGCGCAGCGCCTCCCGCAGGTCACGACGGAGCGGCACACCGGCACGGTCGTCGGTCCTGGCGAGGACGATCACCGCGACGGGCAGCAGCAGGGCGCCGATGAGCATCAGCGCGAAGGCCGCGCCACCGTGCGCGAAGACGAAGTCACCCGAGCCCAGACGGTGGCGTCCGATGGCGGCGGCGAGCAGCGGCCCGCCCACCGCGCCGAGCGCCACCAGCACCCGGACGACGGCCTGGAGGTGCTCGGTGGCCCTGGCCTGCCGGAAGGCCTCCGTCTCCTGGTCGATGACCGCGTGCCCGACATGGGCGGCGATCCCCGCCGCGTAACCGGCGAGCAGAGCGATCAGCAGACCGGTGGCGGTGTCCGGCACCAGACCGAGCGCGAGGAGCGCCACTCCGGTGACGGCGACCGCCAGGGCCAGCAGCCGGCGACGCGACAGGGCCGGCAGCACCTTCGGCGCGGTACGGATACCGAGCGCGGTGCCACCGGTCAGCGCGACGATCAGCAGGGCGAAGGTGGCGGGCCCGCCACCGAGGTCGGAGGCGTGCAGCACGGAGACGCCCGCCGCTGCGGCAATGGCCCCTGCGACCACGGAGCAGGCGGCGACGACGAGCGGGATGCTGCCGGTGCGGCCCTTGTCGGAGCCGGTTCCGGTGGAGGGCCTGCGCAGCCCCTCCAGGGGCGAACGCGGACGGGGCGTCTGCGTGGCCGGAAGCTCCAGGAAGAACACGGTCGAGACGGACGCGGAGAAGAGACCCGCCGCGACGTAGGAACCGAGCGCGGCCGGGTGGAAGGAGAACCAGTCGAAGCCGGTACCCAGCAGTTCACCGATCAGCGCGGCGACCACCAGCACGGCCGCGGCCACGGGGACCGACAGGAAGTTCGTCCGCAGGGACAGCCTGCGAAGGGCGTCGAGGTGGTCAGGCAGGGGGCGCACGGCGGCGCCCTCCGGGGGCGGGGCGGGAAGCAGCGCGGGAGCCGCGCTCTCCTTGGCGACCGCCCACAGGCGTTCACCGACACCGGCCACGAAGACGGTGATCAGGATCATCATGAGTGCCTTGTCCGGCATCCAGTCGATCCACAGCGGCGCGACGACCAGCAGGGCGAGCCGCAGAGCGTCCGCCCCGATCATCAGCCAGCGCCGGTCGAGGGGACCGCCGGGCGCGGTGAGCGCCGTCAGAGGTCCCAGAAGTACGGCTCCGAAGAGCACGGTGGAAAGAATCCGGGCACCGAACACGGCGGCGACGGCAAAGGCCGCCCCGCGGTATCCGGCCCCGAAGGAGCCCTCGAGGACCGCCGCTTGCAGCGACAACAGCACCAGCACGAGAAGGGCGAGTGAATCGCCGATACTGCCGACGAGCTGGGCGCTCCACAACCGCCGGAGCGGGGGAACACGCAACAAGGCTCGTACGGCGCGCTCGCGTGAGTCTGCGGCAAGTGTGTCGGAGGTGGGGCTCACGACCGGTGGCTGCTCGGCTCGCGTCATCCGCCCAGCCTATCGGGAGCGGTGCGGTGCCCGGGGGCCGCGTCCGAACATATGCGCAAGGGGGGACCGGGCAGCGCGTCGCGCGAACGCCGGAAGAGCCGGGGTCACCCCGGCCCTTCCGGCGTTCGCGGCCTCACGGCCTGCTGCTGCGGGGGCGGTCAGCTCTCCTCGGACGAAGCCGAAGCCGCCTTCTTCGACGCGGTGGCCGCCTTCTTCGCCGGCGCCTTCTTGGCGGTGGTCGTCTTCTTGGCGGCCGTCGTCTTGGTGGCGGCCGTCTTCTTGGCGGTCGTCTTCTTCGCCGTCGTGGCCTTCTTCGCGGTGGCCTTCTTGGCCGGAGCCTTCTTCGCCGTCTTCTTCTTCGCCGGCCCCTTGGCCCGCTTCTCGGCGAGCAGCTCGTAGCCGCGCTCCGGCGTGATGTCCTCGACACTGTCGTCGGTGCGCAGCGTCGCGTTCGTCTCGCCGTCGGTGACGTACGCGCCGAAGCGGCCGTCCTTCACGACCACCGGGGCGCCACTCACCGGGTCCGTTCCCAGTTCCTTCAGCGGCGGCTTGGCCGCGGCCCGCCCGCGCTGCTTCGGCTGCGCGTAGATCGCGAGGGCCTCTTCGAGCGTGATGTCGAAGAGCTGGTCCTCGGACGTCAGGGAACGCGAGTCCGTGCCCTTCTTGAGGTAGGGCCCGTAGCGGCCGTTCTGCGCGGTGATCTCGACGCCTTCGGCGTCCTCACCGACGACCCTCGGCAGCGACATCAGCTTCAGGGCGTCCGCCAGCGTCACCGTATCGAGCGACATGGACTTGAAGAGTGACGCCGTCCGCGGCTTCACCGCGTTCTTGCCGGTCTTCGGGGTGCCCTCGGGCAGCACCTCGGTGACGTACGGCCCGTAGCGCCCGTCCTTGGCCACGATCTGGTGACCGCTGACCGGGTCGGTGCCGAGCTCGAAGTCGCCGCTGGGCTTGGCCAGCAGCTCCTCCGCGTACTCCACGGACAGCTCGTCGGGCGCCAGGTCCTCCGGTACGTCCGCGCGCTGGTGGCCCTCGGAGTCCTTCTCACCACGCTCGATGTACGGGCCGTAGCGGCCGACACGGAGCTTGATGTCATTGCCGACGGGGAACGAGGAGATCTCTCGTGCGTCGATCGCGCCCAGGTCGGTGACGAGCTCCTTCAGGCCGCCGAGGTGGTCCCCGTCACCGTTGCCCGCGGCGGAGGCGGCCGGGGCGGTGCCCGCGCCGGTCGTGCCGTCGCCGGTCCCGAAGTAGAAGTGCCGCAGCCACGGCACGGACTGCGCCTCGCCCCGCGCGATGCGGTCGAGGTCGTCCTCCATGCGGGCGGTGAAGTCGTAGTCGACGAGCCGGCCGAAGTGCTTCTCCAGCAGGTTGACCACGGCGAACGAGAGGAACGACGGCACCAGGGCCGTGCCCTTCTTGAACACGTAGCCGCGGTCGAGGATGGTGCCGATGATCGAGGCGTACGTCGACGGACGGCCGATCTCGCGCTCTTCCAGCTCCTTGACCAGCGAGGCCTCGGTGTAGCGGGCCGGCGGCTTGGTCGCGTGACCGTCGACCGTGACCTCGTCGGCGGTCAGCGCGTCGCCCTCGGCGACCTGCGGCAGCCGGCGCTCACGGTCGTCCAGCTCGGCGTTCGGGTCGTCCGCGCCCTCGACGTACGCCTTCATGAAGCCGTGGAAGGTGATCGTCTTGCCGGACGCGGAGAACTCGGCGTCCCGGCCGTCGCTCGCCCGTCCACCGATCTTGACGGTGACGGAGTTACCGACGGCGTCCTTCATCTGGGAGGCGACGGTCCGCTTCCAGATCAGCTCGTACAGCCGGAACTGGTCGCCGGTGAGGCCCGTCTCCGCCGGGGTGCGGAAGCGGTCGCCCGAGGGGCGGATCGCCTCGTGCGCCTCCTGCGCGTTCTTGACCTTCCCGGCGTACGTCCGGGGCTTGTCGGGCAGGTAATTCGCCCCGTACAGCTGCGTGACCTGGGCACGGGCCGCGGAGACCGCGGTGTCCGAGAGGGTCGTGGAGTCCGTACGCATATAGGTGATGAAGCCGTTCTCGTACAGCTTCTGCGCCACCTGCATCGTGGCCTTGGCCCCGAAGCCCAGCTTGCGGCTCGCCTCCTGCTGGAGGGTCGTCGTGCGGAAGGGGGCGTACGGGGAGCGGCGGTACGGCTTCGACTCGACCGAGCGGACCGCGAACGCGGAGTCGGCGAGCGCGGCGGCCAGGGCCCGGGCGTTCGTCTCGTCCAGGTGCAGCGTCTGCGCGGATCCCTGCTTCAGCTGCCCGTCGGGGCCGAAGTCACGGCCCTGGGCGATGCGGCGCCCGTCGACCGCGCTGAGGCGGGCGGTGAGCGTCGAGGGGTCGGAGGCGTCACCGGTGCGTCCGGTGGCGAACGTGCCGGTCAGGTCCCAGTACTCGGCGGAGCGGAAGGCGATGCGCTCGCGCTCCCGCTCGACGACCAGGCGCGTGGCGACGGACTGGACTCGGCCCGCGGAGAGCCGCGGCATGACCTTCTTCCACAGGACCGGCGAGACCTCGTAGCCGTAGAGACGGTCGAGGATGCGGCGGGTCTCCTGGGCGTCGACCATGCGCTGGTTGAGCTCGCGCGGGTTGGCGACGGCGGCGCGGATCGCGTCCTTGGTGATCTCGTGGAAGACCATCCGGTGGACCGGGACCTTGGGCTTGAGGACTTCCTGCAGGTGCCACGCGATGGCTTCGCCCTCGCGGTCCTCATCGGTGGCGAGGAAGAGTTCGTCGGATTCGGCGAGGAGCTGCTTGAGCTTCCTGACCTGGGATTTCTTGTCGGCGTTGACGACATAGATCGGCTGGAAGTCGTTTTCGACGTCCACGCCGAGGCGGCGTACCTCACCGGTGTACTCGTCCGGCACCTCGGCGGCGCCGTTCGGCAGGTCGCGGATGTGCCCGACGCTCGCCTCGACGACGTATCCGGGGCCGAGATAGCCCTTGATCGTCTTCGCCTTGGCAGGCGACTCGACAATGACGAGTCGGCGGCCTGCGGTCTCGCTGGTCGGGGACAACTTCGCTCTTCTCTCCGGTCGGCACTCGTGGGCATCCGGGCAGCCCTCTGACGCTGCCCGCGGTGCTGTCGCTGCGGAGTGTGACGGTACAACCCGCCCCCGTGTCAAACGGCAAAAGCCCGCAACGGCCACTCGAACGGTAACCCGACTTCCGCCACTCCTGCCGCCCGGACTGCCGGGTCCGCTCCTCGCGGGGCCCTCGCCTGCGGGTTTCGGCGCCCTCCCGGGGGGAACCCACGGGCGACTGCGCGGCGCCCGTCGCGCCTGTCGCAGAAGTGGATCAGATGCGGGTGAAGCACCACACGCCGAGAACGAGGAAGAGTACGCCGAAGAGCGTGGCGAGCACGGTGGAGGCGACGGGGCTCACACCGAGGGCGACCGGCGCGCGCTGGATGGTGCGCGCCCCTGTCCAGACGAGGAGGGCCGCACCGAACAGTGCGAAGGCAGCACCGGCGAAGACCGCGGCGGCACTCTCCATGTCCGAACCCCTCACCCTCGTCCCCACGGCTGCCGCCGTGGCGCTCGTACGCCGCCGCGATGTGCGGGCGGCTCGGCAGTGGGGAGGCTGCCACGCGGGGGCGGCGTCGGGACTAACCCCGGATGAACGCCGCGCGGCTGCCGGGGAACGGTCGCGGGAAGGACCCGCGCCGGGCGCTTTCGTTCGGATCAAGGGCCAGGTCGGATCATGGGGGCGGTTCGGGCAGTTCGGGTCATGGGATCAGGCCGGGGCATGGGATCAGGTCGAGTCAGGTCGGGTCACGGGATCAGGCCGGGTCAGGGCATCAGGGCCGCCCGTGCACCGCCGTATCACCGCACGGGCTCGATGAAGCCCTCCTCGACCAGCAGCCGGATCGCCTGCGGCGTACGGTCGCGCAGCAGCACCGGGTCCTCGGCCATCAGCTGCGCGATGGCGTCCAGAATCCGGCCCGCGGGCAGCGAACCGTCGCACACGCCCGCGAATCCCGCACCGACTGCGTCGACCTTGGTCGCCCGGCGCATACCGCGGTGCTGACGCAGCACCACGTGCTCGGGATCCTCCGCACCGGGCAGGCCGACCTGCTCCTGCACGACCTCGTCGGCGAGGGTGAAGTGCGCTCCGAGCAGCGCCGCGTCGTCGTGCTCCCGCAGATAGTCCTGCCGCGCGAAGTGAGCCTCGACCGCGGGCCCGAGGGGCTGCTCCACCGCGTGCGGCCACTCCTCGGCCACGACCGAGGGATTCCCGGCGGCGGACGCGGACTTCCGCAGGGTGATCCAGCCGAAGCCCACGGCTCTGGTGTTCCTGGCCTCGAACTCGTCCAGCCAGGCCTCATAGCGCTCTGTGTACACAGCGGGGTCGGTGCGGTGGTCGCCGCTGTCGCGCAGCCACAGCTCGGCGTACTGCGTGACGTCCTGCACCTCGCGCTGCACGATCCAGGCGTCACAGCCGGCGGGCACCCAGGAGCGCACCCGGTCCTGCCACTCCTCGCCCTCCACGTGCTGCCAGTTGGCGAGGAACTGCGCGTAACCGCCCTCGTTGAGCCGGTCCCCGGCCTGCTGCACGAGGGTCCGGCACAGGTCGTCACCGCCCATGCCCCCGTCGCGATACGTCAGCCGGGCACCGGGCGAGATGACGAAGGGCGGGTTGGACACGATCAGGTCGTACGTCTGGGCACCGACGGGCTCGAAGAGCGAGCCCTCCCGCAGGTCGGCAGGGGCGGCTCCGGACAGGGCGAGAGTGAGGCGGGTGAATTCCAGAGCACGCGGGTTGACGTCCGTGGCCGTGACCGCGGTGGCGTGCTGGGCGGCGTGCAGGGCCTGGATTCCGGAGCCCGTACCGACGTCGAGGGCCGAGGCCACGGGCCTGCGCACGGTGATGCCGGCGAGCGTGGTGGAGGCCCCACCGACTCCCAGGACGACACCTTCCTCGTGGGAGCCGATGCCGCCGGCACCGCCGACAGCGCAGCCCAGGTCGGAGACGATGAACCAGTCCTGGCCCTCGGGCCCGCCGTAGGGCCTGACATCGACGGTCGCTCTGACCAGATCGCCCTCGCGGACCACCCAGCCGTCCTGTTCGCACTCCCCCAGCGGGAGGGCCGCGGCGGCGGCGGTCGCCGGGACGGGACGCTGCAGAAGGAACAGCCGCACCAGCGTGTCGAGCCGTGAATCCCCACGGGTGGCCCGGAGCGCCGGGACGGTCTCGCTGCGGGCGAGCGCGGCGTACGCGGGCGCACCGAGGCGTTCGAGGAGGCCGTCGGCGGTGAAGGCGGCGGCGATCAGGGCTTCGCGGAGCCGGGGGGCACGGTCGGATGCGGGAAGGCTGGACGTACTCACCCGACCATTGTGGCCGTTCCCACCGACAACGGCAGCGGCCCGGCGCCCACGAGGGCTGCCGGACCGCTGCGGGGGAGGTTCCTCCGCTACGACTTCTCACTCGCCGAGGCCGAGGGCGACGCGGCCTTCGAAGGCGACTCCGAATCCGACGCGGTCCCCGAATCCTTCGAAGCCTCCGAACCCTCCGACGCCGAATCGGACGAGCCGGCGGCGGGCGGAGCCGAGGCCGTCGGCTTCTGGCAGCCCTTCTGCTTGGCCATCGCGGAGCCGACATCGCCGGACTGAAGCTTCTTCAGCGCCTGGTCACCGTTGGTGCTGATCTTGGTCAGCTCGTCGGCGATGTCCTTCAGACCGTCGGCGAACTTCGCCTGGTCCTTCGTGTCGAGCGCGTCGACCTTCGTCTTCAGGTTCGCGTAGGCCACCGAGGAGGCGTTGAGTTCCTTCACCGCCTCCTTCTGGGTGCTCTCCCCGCCGTCCACGGGAGGCGCGCCGGCCGACTTCACGGCCGCGCCCAGTGCCTTGTAGGCCTTGGAGATCTGCTGGAAGGCGGCCGAGTCGGTCTTCTGGACGTCAGCGGGCTTGCTGTTGTCGGCCGTCTGCTGCTGGATCGCGGCATTGGCGTTCGCGATCTTCTGCAGCTGCGGCTGAACCTGGTCGCAGACCTTCTTCGCCCAGTCGTTCACCTTGTCGTCGCTGTCGTCGCTGCAGCCCGACAGCGTCAGTACGAGTACCGCACCGCCGGACAGTGCGGCTGCAAGCTTCTTGTTCACCGGATTGGGTCCCTTCCAAGGCTCTCGGCCCCGGAACTTACACGCCAAGTGGGCGACAATCAGGCGCTGGGCTTCCGATATATATTCTTTTGCAGCCATTTGCACCAAGCGAAACCAGGGAGATACAACTCACCTGCCCACTCGGACACATGTCCGGTCCCTCGGGCCGGGGAGAGATACGCCCGGGAGTGAAAACGGCGGACGGCGCATCAGGACACGCCGTCCGCCGCCGCGCTGAGCGCGTATCAGTGAGGAGCCACGCTCTCGCTGTCGCTGTCGCTGTCGCCCACGGCGATGCCCCTCCGTTTCGACACATAGACGGCACCGATGATGACGACGATGGCGATGACGGCCACCAGGGTCCGAACGCCGGCACTCGCGTCATCGCCGTAACTGAACTGCACCACCGCGGGTGCGATGAGCAGGGCCACGAGATTCATCACCTTGAGAAGCGGGTTGATGGCAGGGCCCGCCGTGTCCTTGAACGGGTCGCCGACCGTGTCGCCGATGACCGTCGCGGCGTGGGCGTCGCTGCCCTTGCCGCCGTGGTGGCCGTCCTCGACGAGCTTCTTGGCGTTGTCCCACGCGCCACCCGAGTTGGCGAGGAAGACCGCCATCAGGGTGCCGGTGGCGATGGCGCCCGCGAGATACGAACCGAGGGCCCCGACGCCGAGGGTGAATCCCACGGCGATCGGCGCCAGGACCGCGAGCAGCCCGGGTGTGGCCAGCTCGCGCAGCGCGTCCTTGGTGCAGATGTCGACGACCCGGCCGTACTCCGGCTTCTCCGTGTGGTCCATGATCCCGGGGTGCTCCCGGAACTGCCGCCGCACCTCGTGGACCACGGCCCCCGCCGAACGGGAGACCGCGCTGATGGCAAGACCGGAGAAGAGGAAGACGACCGCGGCTCCGAGGATCAGGCCCACCAGATTGTTCGGCTGCGAGATGTCCAGGCTCAGCCCCAGCTCTCCCGCCCTTGCGCCCACGTCGTCGACGGCGGTGGCGATGGCGTCCCGGTACGAGCCGAAGAGCGCGGCCGCGGCCAGGACCGCCGTGGCGATCGCGATGCCCTTGGTGATGGCCTTGGTCGTGTTGCCGACGGCGTCCAGGTCCGTGAGGACCTGGGCCCCCGCCCCCGTGACGTCCCCGGACATCTCGGCGATGCCCTGGGCGTTGTCGGAGACCGGGCCGAAGGTGTCCATCGCGACGATGACGCCCACGGTGGTGAGCAGGCCGGTCCCTGCCAGGGCGACCGCGAAGAGCGCCAGCATGATCGACGTACCACCGAGCAGGAACGCGCCGTAGACGCCCAGCCCGATCAGGAGCGCGGTGTAGACGGCCGACTCCAGCCCTATGGAGATGCCCGCGAGCACGACGGTGGCCGGCCCCGTCAGCGAGGACTTCCCGATGTCACGGACGGGGCGCCGGCCGGTCTCGGTGAAGTAGCCGGTGAGCTGCTGGATGAGGGCGGCGAGCACGATCCCGATGGCCACGGCGACCAGGGCGAACACACGCGGGTCGCCGCCGTGCGAGGCGATGGCGCCGTCGGTGACGCCGTCCAGCCCGGCGTACGACGAGGGCAGGTAGACGAAGACGGCCACGGCCACGAGGACGAGCGAGATCACGGCGGACACGAAGAATCCACGGTTGATGGCACTCATCCCGCTGCGGTCGGCGCGCCGGGGAGCGACGGCGAAGATCCCGATCATCGCCGTGACCACCCCGATCGCCGGAACGATCAGCGGAAAGGCGAGCCCGGCGTCACCGAAGGCGGCCTTGCCCAGGATGAGTGCGGCCACGAGCGTCACGGCGTACGACTCGAAGAGGTCGGCGGCCATGCCCGCGCAGTCGCCGACGTTGTCACCCACGTTGTCGGCGATGGTGGCGGCATTGCGTGGGTCGTCCTCGGGGATGCCCTGCTCGACCTTGCCCACGAGGTCAGCGCCCACGTCGGCGGCCTTGGTGAAGATGCCGCCGCCGACCCTCATGAACATGGCGATCAGCGCGGCGCCGAGGCCGAACCCCTCCAGCACCTTGGGCGCGTCGGCGGCGTAGACGAGCACCACGCAGGAGGCGCCGAGCAGGCCGAGGCCCACCGTGATCATGCCGACCACACCGCCGGTACGAAAAGCGATCTTCATCGCTTTGTGGGAAACGGTGGTGAGATCTTTCTCCGGTTCACCCTCCGCCGGAGTCGCCTCACGCGCGGCAGCGGCCACGCGCACATTACTGCGGACGGCGAGCCGCATACCGATGTATCCGGTGGCCGCCGAGAAAAGCGCACCCACCAGGAAGAACAGCGAGCGCCCCGCACGCTGCGACCAGTTGTCGGCCGGAAGCAGCAGGAGCAGGAAGAACACGACGACGGCGAAGATGCCGACGGTCCGCAGCTGCCGGGTCAGATAGGCATTCGCGCCTTCCTGAACGGCCGCCGCGATCTCTTTCATGCGTTCGGTGCCTTGGCCGGCCGCCAGCACCTGGCGTACCAGCAGCTGGGCCACGACCAGTGCGGCTAGGGCGACGACCGCGATGACGACGACGATCAGCCGGTTGCCGTCGGTGAGTACTGCGGCTGCGAGTGAGGTGGACCGGCCGGAAGGTACGGAACCGTGCGTCAGTTCAGCCAGTGGGGTGTTGAAGAACTCCGCCATACGTCCTCCTTGACGCTGAGCGCTCAAGACGTGGACGGATTGTAGGGAGAATAGCCTGATCAAAACAGTGGGTGGTCAATGAAATCGACTTCCGTCCACCCAATGACAAATGATCTCGCTCGCACCGGAACCCGAATGCAGTAATGGGGCTGACGCATGGCGCACTTAATTTCCGGAGATCATTGATCTACCCGATGGATCAAGCCCGAACAAAAAAGGCCCTGCTCAGCAGGGCCCGTGGGTCGGAAATGGTCAGGGTCAGGAGCAGGGAAAGGCCAGGAGCAGGGAAAGGTCAGGGAAGCGCTACGGCGGGGGCCGTCGGCCAGGTCATGCGGATCACTCCGCCGTCCGCACCCGTGCGGACCTCCACGTCGTCGACCAGTCCGCTGATGACCGCGAGGCCCATTTCGTCCTCGCTGTCGGCCTCGGTCTCCGGATCGTCCGGACCTCCGCCACCGGCCGCTCCCTGCGCCGCATCGCTGCCAGGGGCGGGAAGCCCATCGCCGACCTCGATGGAGAACGCCTTCTCCTCCTCGGTCAGAACGACCGTGACCGGGGCGGCGATGTCATGGCTCCGATGCAGTCCCACGGCGCGACTGCACGCCTCACCGACCGCGAGTCTGACCTCGTCGAGCACCGCCTCGTCGACGCCGGCCCGGCGCGCCACGGCGGCTGCCACGAGGCGGGCCGTCCTGACGTGTTCGGGCTGAGCGCTGAAGCGGAGTTCAACGGTTGGCATGCCATCCCCCTCGAACGTACGGGCGTGCATCTCAGGGGCCCGGGCGTGACGCCCGGTACCCCTGTTCTCATTCTCTTCCGAGAACCGACGAAGCCGGCAGCCGACCACATGGCCGACCGCCTGCTCATGACGGCCCGTCTGCTGCCGTCTGCCGGTCTGTCACTGCCTGCTGATCGGCCTTGGCGCTGCCGACCCGCATCCGACGGTTCAGTCGGTGGCGGCGACAGCCTCGTCGACCGTGGTGTGGATGGGAAACACCTTGGTCAGACCTGTGATCCGGAAGATCTTGAGAATGCGCTCCTGGTTGCACACCAGGCGCAGCGAGCCCTCATGGGCCCGGACACGCTTCAAGCCGCCCACGAGCACGCCGAGGCCGGTGGAGTCGAGGAAGTCGACGCCTTCCATGTCGACAACCAGGTGGTAGCTGCCGTCATTCACCAACTCGACCAACTGCTCGCGCAGCTTGGGCGCGGTATACACATCAATCTCGCCACCGACCTCGACGACCGTACGGTCGCCACCAGGCCCGGACACATTGCGAGTCGACAGGGACAGGTCCACGGATCCTCCAGCACCTTGCTATCGAGCGGTCGCCCCTCGGTCTCCCCGACGGAGGCCAGGGGACGGATCGCCAGCCGCGATGGCATTCAATCACTTACCAGCAGCCATGCACGACGCCTTGGGGCCATTGTCCGTCACGCCAGTGACACACTCGGTGCCGATGGCCAAGAATCACCGCCCCAGTCGACCACCCGAGAACGCGGGCTCGCGCCCCTCTCCCACGGTGGTTCTCGACCGGCTCGCCGCAGCGGCGGGCCGGGCAGCGCGCATCACTCATACGGAGCACCTGCCCCCGCGGACGGGAACCCATGCCCTCTGGCCGGACCGCATCCGGCCGGAAGTGATCTCGGCAATCGGCCGGGCCGGAATCGGCCATCCGTGGGCGCACCAGGCCTCCGCGGCCGAGCACGCCCTGGACGGCGAGTCCGTCGTGATCGCCACCGGGACGGCGTCCGGAAAGTCGCTCGCCTACCTCGCTCCGGTGCTCAGCACCCTCCTCGACGGCTCCGAGGCCCCGAACGGCCGCGGCTCCACCGCCCTGTACCTCGCCCCCACCAAGGCTCTGGCCGCCGACCAGCGCCGTGCGGTGAAGGCGCTCGCGGCCCCACTCGGCTCCGCGATCCGGCCGGCGGTCTACGACGGGGACACGCCGGTCGAAGAACGCGAATGGGTGCGCCAGTACGCCAATTACGTCCTGACGAACCCCGACATGCTGCACCGGGGCATACTTCCGTCCCACCCCCGCTGGGCGTCCTTCCTCCGCTCCCTTCGCTTCGTGGTCATCGACGAGTGCCACACCTATCGGGGCGTATTCGGCTCCCATGTCGCCCAGGTGCTGCGCCGTCTGCGCCGCCTCTGCGCCCGCTACGGATCCGACCCCGTCTTCCTCCTCGCCTCCGCCACCGCCGCGCAGCCCTCGGTCGCCGCGGGCCGCCTCACAGGTCTTCCCGTCAAGGAGGTCTCCGACGACGCCTCGCCCCGCGGCGAGATGGTCTTCGCCCTCTGGGAGCCGCCGCTGACCGAGCTGCACGGCGAGAAGGGGGCCCCCGTACGCCGTACCGCCACGGCCGAGACCGCCGACCTCCTGACCGACCTGACCCTCCAGGGCGTGCGTTCGGTCGCCTTCGTGCGCTCCCGGCGCGGCGCCGAGCTCATCTCCCTGATCGCCAAGGAGCGGCTCGCCGAGGTGGACCGCTCGCTGCCCGGGCGCGTCGCGGCCTACCGCGGCGGTTATCTGCCCGAGGAACGCCGGGCCCTGGAGCGCGCGCTGCACTCCGGAGACCTGCTCGGACTGGCCGCCACGACCGCCCTGGAGCTCGGCATCGACGTCTCGGGCCTGGACGCCGTCGTCATCGCCGGCTATCCGGGGACCCGTGCCTCCCTCTGGCAACAGGCCGGCCGCGCCGGACGCTCGGGGCAGGGCGCCCTCGCCGTCCTCGTGGCCCGGGACGACCCGCTGGACACCTTCCTCGTCCACCACCCCGAGGCGTTGTTCGAGCAGCCCGTGGAATCGACCGTCCTGGACCCGGACAACCCCTACGTCCTTGCTCCCCACCTGTGCGCCGCCGCTGCGGAACTCCCCCTCACGGAAACCGACATCGCGCTCTTCGGCCCCGCGGTCCCCGAGCTTCTGCCGCAGCTGGAGGCCGCGAAACTGCTGCGCAGGCGGCCGACGGGCTGGCACTGGACCCGCCGCGAACGCGCCGCCGACCTCACCGACATCCGCGGCGGAGGTGGCCGTCCGGTCCAGATCGTCGAGGAAGGCACGGGCAGGCTGCTGGGAACCGTGGACGAATCGGCGGCGCACACCGCTGTTCACGAGGGCGCCGTCCACCTCCACCAGGGCCGGACGTACCTCGTCCGTAGGCTGGATCTGGAGGATTCGGTGGCCCTGGTGGAGGAAGCCGTCCCCCCGTATTCGACCAACGCCCGCGACACGACAGCGATCGCCGTGCTGGAGACCGACACCGAGATCCCGTGGGGTGACGGGCGGCTCTGCTTCGGCTCCGTCGAGGTCACCAACCAGGTCGTCTCCTTCCTGCGCCGCCGGCTGATCACCGGAGAGGTCCTGGGCGAGACCAAGCTCGACCTGCCGCCCCGCACCCTGCGCACCCGCGCCGTGTGGTGGACCGTCACCGAGGATCAGCTCGATGCCGCCCGGATCACCCCGGAGATCCTCGGGGGCGCCTTGCACGCCGCCGAACACGCCTCGATCGGGATGCTGCCGCTCTTCGCCACCTGCGACCGCTGGGACATCGGCGGTGTCTCCGTTCCGCTGCACCCCGACACGCTCCTTCCCACAGTCTTCGTCTACGACGGCCATCCGGGAGGTGCCGGCTTCGCCGAGCGCGCCTTCCACACGGCCCGTACCTGGCTCACGGCCACGCGTCAGGCCATCGCGTCCTGCGACTGCGAGGCGGGCTGCCCGTCCTGCATCCAGTCCCCCAAGTGCGGCAACGGCAACGAACCCCTGCACAAACGGGGCGCCGTGCGCCTCCTGACCGAGCTACTCAGGACCGCACCGCAGGACGCGTCCCCGCCGCAGGAAGCGCCGGGGGCGGCGGAGCCTCCGGAGGCCCCGCTCGCGACCTGACCTCCGGCGCGTACGGGCCGAAGCGCGCGCGGGCGGTCACGTCGGCGATCTCGCCCTGGACCCCGCAACGCACGAGCTCCGCCCCCTGGGCAACGGCGACCTCACCGGCCGCCCCGCACGCCGCCTCCACGCCCCGCAGCGCCTGGTCGGCCGCGGCGAGAGCCGCCAGATCCGCCGCGCCACCGGCCCTGTGCCGGGCGGCCACGGCCTGGCCGAGAGCGAGCACCATCGCGAACACCGCGCAGAGCGTCGCCGTCGTGATGGCCGCCCAGACCGTGGCCATCCCCCGGTCCTCGGCCCGGGGACCTGCCGCCGTCCTCCTCAGCCCCGACCTCCTCGACCCGGTCCTCCTCGGCCCGGTCCGCCTGGACCCGGTCCTCCTCGGCCACGTCCTCCTCATGACTCCTCCCCGACGGTGTCCTCGGCCAACGCGACGGCCTCGGCCCGCAGTGTCAGGCCCAGTGGTCCGGGTCCCGGCGTCGGCGCTTCCACCCGGACCCGCCACAGCTCACCGGACCTCTCCACGGCGACGCGGGCCCGGCCGGGCGCCGCCTCCTGCGCCGCGGACCGCACCGAGCCCTCCGGCTCCGACCTGGCTGCGGCGCGTGCTCCGGCCCGAGCGGCGTCCACACAGCGGATCTGGTCCGCCGCGGCCACCAGCGCCCAGACGAGGGCCAGGACGAACGCCACCAGCACGGGGACGGCCATGGCGGCCTCGGCCGTCACCGCTCCCCCGTCGCCGCCTCTGCCGCGCCTCCGGAGCCCCTCAGAACTTCGCATCGAGTGCGCCCTTGATCAGCGACTGCAAGGCGGACAGCACTGCCCCGCTGGTAACCACCTTGTAGAGCACCGCTGCGAACGCGCAGGCGGCGATGGTGCCCACGGCGTACTCGGACGTCGTCATCCCCCGGTCGTGCCCACGGCACCGGACACACGCGCCGAGCCTGTCCTCCCACGTACGGCGCAGAGCGCTCAGAGACCGCTCCATGACGTTCCTGATGTTCCTGACTTTCCTGCTCATCTCAGCCCCCATGTCCACGAACCCACGTTCGATCAGGTCCCACGTTGTTTCGTTCGAACTGCGCCCCCGTCGCCCCTCGGACCGGCACAGGGGCATCGGCTCACCGTTCAGCCGCGGTGCAACAGACCGGTCGCCAGTCCGATCACCACCGGCGCCACTCCCACCGCCAGAAAGGCGGGCAGGAAACAGAGCCCCACCGGCGCGGTGATCAGCACACCCGCCCGCTGGGCACGCGCCACGGCCGCGCTCGCCCGCTCGGCGCGCATCTCGTCGGCCAGCCTGGAAACCGGATCCGCCGCGGGCGCACCCGTCGACGCGGCTCGCTCAAGACAGCGGGCCAGGGGCGCGGCACCCGGCAACTCCCCGAACCGGCCCCACGCCTCGGCCGGTTCACCTCCGAGCAGGATCTCGGCCGCCGTACGAGCCAGCCGCTCGCCGACCGGTCCGCCGATGGATTCCCCGACCGCCTCCGCCGCGTCCCGCGGTCCGGCTCCCGCCGAAAGGCAGGACGCCAGCAGATCCGCGGTGATCGGCAGCTGCCGGGTGATCAGAGCGGCCTCGGCGTCCCGGCCGGCGGCGCCACGCGTCCTGACGGAGCGTCGCCAACGCCGCAGGCCGTACGCCGCCGCAAGACCCGCACCGATCCCGGCCGGGCCGCCCACCAGGATCCAGCCGGCCGCCCAGACGGCAGTAAAGATCGCCCACCGTCGGGCGCGGCTCCAGTCATGTGCCCTCGGGTCCACCCACCGCTTCCTCGGGCCGCCCGCCTCCCACCTGGTCAACAGCGCCCCACGTCTGCGTATCGCCCGCTCGTGCCGCCGGGCTGTGAGCGCGAGGGTGAGATACGCGGCTGCGCCCAGGGCCGTCCCCACCGTCCCGGCGGCGCCCCGCACGTCCCCCGCGCCGGGCATGCCGCTCACACCGCCTCCCCCGCCCGCACGATCCGCGACGCCCAGAACAGCCCCGCACCCTCCAGCAGGCCGCCCGTCACCAGGCAGACGAGTCCACCCGGGGTGTGCAGCAGAACCTCTAGCGGATTCGCTCCGAGTGCCGCCCCGAGCCCCAGACCCACCGCGGGCAGCAGCGCCAGGACCACAACCGTCGACCACGCGCCCGCGAGCTGCGCCCGCAGCTCCTCCCGTCTCCGTCTCTCACCCCGCAGCGCCTTCTCCAGGAGCGCCAGGCCTGCCGCGAGACCGGCTCCGCCGTCCACCGCCACCCGCCAGCAGGCGGCCATACCCGCAAGCCCACCGAGGCCGGGCCCCGCCGCCGCGTGCCGCAACGCGCCCGCCACATCGCCGCCGAACCGCGCGGCGGCCAGCACAGCGGGCTCGGCGGCGCCCAGCGCGCCGGCATCCCGCGCGGCAGCGAGGAGCGCCTGTCCGGGCTCGCGCCCTGCCCGCAGCTCACCGACCACCGCCCCGCAGAGAGCCGTCACCGCGTCGGCCGCCTCCTCCCGCTCGCGCCGCTGTGCCCGTCGACGCAGCCAGCGCCGCACGAGGGGGACCGCCACGGCGCCCGCGAGCAGCGGCAGCACCGATTCACCCAGCAGGGCGAGAAAGGCCGCCACAGGGGCACACAGCCATTCCCTTCGCCCGGCGAAGAGCGCATGGACCGTGGCCAGAACCGCCGCCCCCCGCTGCTCGTCGCTCCGCCCGGTCATCAGGACCCGGGCCCGCCGCACCCCCGGGTCCCGGGACACGGCCAGACCGCCCGCCAGACCCGCGCATCCCGCCATCGTCCACACGGGCACCTGCGTCAGTACGTCAGAGCCCGACGGCGTCATGACCCATCCCCGATCAGCGCCCCGAGCCGCTCCCAGCCGCGGTCCGGCTCGAATCCCCCGGCGCCCCAGCGCAGCGCCGGCGCGGTGATGACCAGACCCGTGGTGTCCCTCTCCAGCACATGCACCTCGGCCACCCGACGCCTACCGCCCCTGTCCCGCACGAGATGGACCACCACGGACAACGCCGCTGCCAACTGGCTGTGCAGGGCCGCCCGGTCGAGCCCCGCGGCCGTCCCGAGCGCCTCCAGGCGCGCCGGTACATGCTCGGCGGCGTTGGCGTGCACCGTGCCGCAGCCGCCCTCGTGCCCCGTGTTGAGGGCTGCCAGAAGCTCCGTCACCTCGGCACCCCGGACCTCTCCCACCACCAGCCGGTCAGGGCGCATGCGCAGCGCCTGGCGCACGAGGTCCCGCAGTGTCACGCGCCCAGCACCTTCCTGATTGGCGGGACGCGACTCCAGCCGCACCACATGCGGGTGATCCGGGCGCAGTTCCGCCGAGTCCTCGGCCAGCACGATGCGCTCCCGCTCGCCGACCGCCCCCAGCAGGCTCGACAGCAGCGTCGTCTTCCCCGCGCCCGTCCCTCCGCTGATCAGATACGAGACGCGGGCCTCCACCAGGGCTCGCAGCAGCCGGTCACCGCCGGGCGGGACCGTCCCCGCCGCCACGAGCTCCGCCAGCGTGAAGGCGCGAGGCCGCACCACACGCAGCGAGAGACACGTCGACCCGACGGACACCGGCGGCAGGACCGCGTGCATACGCGTCCCGTCCGGCAGCCGCGCGTCCACCCACGGCCGGGCGTCGTCCAGCCTGCGCCCCGCCACGGCCGCGAGCCTCTGAGCCAGCCTCCGGACCGCCGCCGCGTCCTCGAAGACGACGCGGGTCAGCTCGAGTCCACCGCCGCGGTCCACCCACACCCGGTCCGGAGCGGACACCAGCACATCGGTCACCGCCGGGTCGGCCAGCAGCCGCTCAAGCACTCCGGTGCCGACCAGCTCGCCGCGCAGTTCCTCGGCCGCGCCCAGGACTTCCGTGTCACCGAGCAGACGGCCCTGCTCCCTCAGCGCGGCAGCCACCCCGGCCGGGGTCGGCGCCGCACCACTGCGGGCCAGTCGTTGGCGTACGGCGTCGAGCAGCACGTCCGTCATGACGTCCCACCCCCGCGAGGCCCGGCGGGGACGGCGTCGGGGCGGGCCGGGGCATCCGCCAGATCCCAGAAGGCCGCACAGAAACGGGCCAGCGCACCGCGGGGATTCCCGCCCGGGGGCACACCGCCGTCCTGAGCCGATGAAAGTCCGGCTTCCGTGGGCAGGTCACCGACGAGTGGGAGGCCAAGTGCCTGCGCCACCCAGTGCTCGTCCAGGCCCGCTGTGTAGGGCCCACGGGCGATGACCCGCAGGTCCTCCAGGACCACGCGGGCGGCGGCCGACACACGCTGAGCCGCCGCGACCGCTCTGAGCTCCCCAGGCACGACCAGCAGCCCGATGTCCAGCTGCGCCAGTGCCTCGGTCACGCTCGCGTCGAACCACCGCGGCAGGTCCACGACCACCACCCCACCGACCCGCCGAGCGGCAGCGAGTACCGAGCGCATGGCCTGTGACGGAACGATCACTTGGTCGTCCCTGTCCCAGCTGAGCACCCGCAGCCCGTGCAGCGCGGGCAGGGCCCCCTCCAGCGCCCCTCCGCCCAGCCGCCCTTTCGAGCGGGCGAAATCCGGCCATCGCAAGCCCTCGGACTGCTCACCGCCGAGCACCACATCGATCCCGCCGCCCAAGGGATCGCCGTCGACCAGCATGGTCCTTCGCCCCGACCTCGCTGCCGTCACGGCGAGCGCACAGGCCAGCGTGGACGCTCCCGAGCCGCCGCGTCCCCCCATCACCCCCACGGTGAGCGCCGACCGGCCCACGCCCTCCACCGCATTGGCGATCTGGTCGACGAGCCAGGCTTCGGAATCAGGCAGTCTCAGCACATGATCGGCCCCGATCTCCACCGCGCGGCGCCAGACGCCGGGGTCGTCGGGGTCGCCTTGGATTCGTCCGACGAGCATGACGCCCGTCCTGCGGGGCACCCCGCGGCACCCGCGCGCCGCGTCGTCACCCACCAGGATCATCGGGGCCCGCTCCCAGGCGCCTCTCTCCCGCGGTGGCCCATGGCGCACTTCCGGCACCGCCCCGGCCGCCGCGCACAGCCTGAGCAGATCGTCCAACAGATCCGGGTCCTCGGTGAGGATCAACGGCCCGTCCCGCCGTTCTCCGGCGCTCGCCAGGCCTTCGCCCCCGATAGATCCAGCCACGATCTCCGCCCCTCTCGCTGTCTCCTCCAAGTGCGGTCTCGCGGCGATCTCGAACGCTTCCGAGATGCGCGATTCCGGAACCCACGGACTTCGCGGGTGGAATCAACATGCAACGACGCGGAAAAACATGTGGATCTTGCTCAAAAACTGTGGACAACTCAAGCGTTGTGAATATCTCTGTCGCTCGTACAGGGGACTTTCGCAGCGCACCCCTTCCGCTACGCACGGTGACGAGTCATGATCGAGGGAACTCGCACGAGAGGGGCCACAAACAGGGCATCAGGAGGGGGCGCGTCCGGATTTTCCACGCGAAACGCGTCCGGACATGCGACGACCCCCGCCGGGGGGGAGAGCGGGGGTCGTCCCCACGGCCGACTCGGGGGGGGAGGAGTCGGACCGGGTTAGCACGGTCGCGAACGATCCGTGACTTCCATGGTGTACCCGAGCCCCTTCTCAGGCAAACCCGCCTACCGGATTTTACGCCGAATGGCGGGCCCCTATGCTCACCTTTGTGGATAACCGCTTCTCGCCGCGCACAGCAGCCTTCTTTGACCTGGACAAGACGGTCATTGCGAAGTCATCGACACTGACCTTCAGCAAGTCCTTCTACCAAGGAGGGCTGATCAACCGTCGTGCCGTACTGCGCACCGCGTACACACAGTTCGTGTTCCTTGCCGGGGGCGCCGATCACGACCAGATGGAGCGGATGCGTGAATATCTCTCGGCGCTCTGCAAGGGATGGAACGTCCAACAGGTCAA